>NZ_CBCOOR010000012.1:0-139065 GCF_965111665.1 Georgenia sp. Marseille-Q6866
GGGGAGAGTGGGCGGGAAATGGGCGAGGCCCGGACCTGTCGGTCCGGGCCTCGCGCTCCGGGTGAGTGACGGGACTTGAACCCGCGACATCCGCGACCACAACGCGGCGCTCTACCAGCTGAGCTACACCCACCATGCACGCCTCAGGGAGGCGCAGCAGTCACCCACTGTAGCCGCTGGACCCCAGCGGTGTGGAATCCGGACGGCTCAGGAGCCGGTGATGCGTGTCTCACCGCCGGCCTTGGCGGCCGCCTTCGCGGCGAGGCGCTCGATCTCGGCCGCCGTCGGGCTGGAGGTGACGGCCTCGGCGGCCGCCTTGACGGTGGGCGTGTCCGGGCCCTCGCCCTCGGGCCACAGGACGGCGCGGTAGTAGCGCAGCTCGTCGATGCTCTCGAGGATGTCCGCCAGCGCCCGGTGGCCACCGTGCTTCTGCGGGGAGTGGAAGTAGGCGCGTGGGTACCAGCGCCGGGCCAGCTCCTTGACCGAGGACACGTCGATGATCCGGTAGTGCAGGTGCTCGACGAGCTCGGGCATGTCGCGCTCGAGGAAGGTGCGGTCGGTGCCCACCGAGTTGCCCGCCAGCGGGGCCTTGCGCTGCTCGGGCACCCAGCGGCGCACGTAGGCGAGGACCTGCTCCTGTGCATCAGCCATCGTGAGCCCGGCATCGAGCTCCTCGAGGAGGCCGGAGGACGTGTGCATCTCGCGCACGACGTGGCCCATCTGCTCCACGGCCCCGGCGGGCGGCGCGATGACGAGGTCGATCCCCGCGTCCACCGGCCGCAGCTCGGAGTCGGTGACGACGACGGCGACCTCGATGAGCGCGTCCCGGCTGAGGTCCAGCCCGGTCATCTCGCAGTCGATCCAGACGATCGGGTCCTTGATGGTTGCAGGCACCGTCCCACTCTAGGTGCTGGCCCCCGACCGTTACCGAATCGAGTCCGCCGACGGCGGAAATCATTCCTTGGGACGACGCCGACGGGACGGCCCGCTTACTAGCGTGACTCGCATCGGCTCGCAACTGGAGCGCGCCCCACCCGAGGAGATGCCCATGCGCACCGCCCGAGTCGTCCTTGCCTCCGTCGCCGCTCTCGCGGCGCTCACCGCCTGTTCGGACGGTCCCTCCGCCGAGAGCGCCGAGCTCACCTGGGAGGACAGCCCCCTCAACAAGGCGCTCGGCGCCGTCTGGGGCAGCGGGCAGGACCCGGAGGAGATGGAGCGCGAGGAGGCGGAGCGCATGCGCGAGGTCGAGGAGGTCGTCGCCTCCTGCATGGCCGACGAGGGCTTCGAGTACACGCCCGTCGAGTACGACACCGGCGGCATGATCGTCACCGAGGACGAGGACTGGGACACCGAGGAGTGGGCCCAGCAGTACGGCTACGGGGTGACCACCGACCCGTGGTCGGCGCAGGAGGAGGAGGTCGCGGAGCCCGAGGAGGAGTGGGTCGACCCCAACGACGAGTACGTCAGCGGGATGTCCGCCTCCGAGCAGGAGGCCTACTACGAGGCCCTCTACGGCCCGCAGACCTTTATCGAGGAGGATGAGTGGGTCGAGGACGAGGAGTTCGTCGAGGAGTACGACTGGGAGGAGGCCGGCTGCCAGGGCCTGGCCAACCACGAGGTCTACGAGGAGGGGGACCCGTGGTCCGACCCGGCCTTCACCGAGCTCTTCGAGGCGATGGACCAGCTCTACCAGGACGGTGAGAAGGACCCCCGCATGCGGGAGGTCAACGACGAGTGGGCCGCCTGCATGGCGGACGCCGGCATCACCGGCATGACCACCCCCACGGCCGCGACCGAGCAGTTCTACGAGGAGTACGACGCGCTCTACCAGCAGGCCGACGCCGAGATCGACTGGGAGAACCTCGACTGGGAGGCCCTGGATGCCGCGGGCGGGACCGACCCCGTCGCGGAGGTCATGGAGAAGATGGGGCTGGCCGAGCTCCGCGAGCGGGAGATCGCCGCCGCCGTCGCCGACTTCCACTGCCAGGAGGAGCTGGACGTGGAGGCCCGGTCCCTCGAGATCCAGTTCGAGCTCGAGGAGAAGTTCATCGAGACCTACCAGGCGGACATCGACGCCGTCGTCGCGGCGTACGGGAAGGACGCGTGATCCGCCTCCGCCGCCGGCAGCAGCCGAGCGAGCCGGACGGCGCCGTCCTCGACCTGCCCGGTGAGCCCGAGGAGGAGCTGCCGCCCGGGGTCCGGCCGCCCCGCGCGAACCGGACGATCGTCGTCGTCGCCGCGACCGCCGTCGCGAGCCTCGCGGCCGGGATCGGGGTGAGCAACCTCGTCATCTCCCCGGCGCAGCGCGCGGCGGAGGCCGCGCCGCCCGAGGCCGGGCTCATCACCGTGCCGGTCGAGGAGCGCGAGCTGTCCACCGACCTCACCCTGCGCGGCGACGCGCTCTACGACGACCCGGTCTCGGTGGCCCTCGAGACCACCGACATGGGCGGGCCCGCCATCGTCACCGGGCAGGTGCCCGAGGTCGGGGACCTCGTCGAGGCGGGGCAGGTGGTCATGGAGGTCGCCGGGCGGCCGGTCGTTGTGCTGCCCGGGGAGCTGCCCGTCTACCGCACGCTGCGCGTGGGCAGCTCGGGGCCCGACGTCACCCAGCTCAAGGACGCGCTGCACTCGCTCGGCCTGGGCGTCGGCAACCGCGACTCCGACGTCTTCGACGCCGCCACCTCCGCCGCCGTCGACGCCCTCTACCAGGAGGCCGGCTACGCCTCGCCCGTCGCGGAGGAGGGGGCCGACGAGGCGCTCACCGCCGCCCGCGAGGGGCTGCGGATGGCCGAGGAGGCCTACGCGCAGGCGCAGGCGGAGGTCAACCGGGCCGCGGGCGGGCTGCCCCGCTCGGAGCGGCTGCGGCTCGACACCGCGGTGGCCCGCGCCGAGCGAGCCGTCCAGGTCGCGGCGCCGGAGGGCGCCGAGGCCGTCACCCAGGCGCGGGAGGAGCTGGCGGTCGTCCGTGCCGAGCGTGAGGAGGCGCTTGCCGCCCCGGACACCTCCGCCGAGCGCTCCGCCCGGGACGCCGCCGCCACCGCCGTCGAGGACGCCGCGCGGGCGCTCGCCGAGGCGCGCAACAACGCGATGACCCCGCTGCCGGCGGCGGAGGTCGTCTTCGTCGACACCCTGCCGCGCCGGGTCGACTCCGTCATGGTGCGCCGCGGGGACACGGTGAGCGGGGAGGCGCTGACCATCTCCGGGGCGACCCTCCAGGTCCTCGCCAGCGTCTCCGACGCCGACGCCGCCCTCGTCCCCGAGGGCACCACGGCCTACGTCACGGTGGGGGACGAGGAGATCGAGGCGACCGTCACCGAGACGCGCACCCCCAGCGCCCGGCCCGACGCCGACGGCGAGGGGGAGGGTGACGGCGGCGGCGGCGGTGGCGGCGACCGGCACGAGCTCGTGCTCGTCCCGGTCGACATCACCGAGGAGCAGCGCGCCGAGATCGTCGGCGCCAACGTCCGCGTGACGGTCCCGCTCGAGTCGACCGGCGGGGAGGTCCTCGTCGTGCCCGTCGCCGCGCTGACCGCCGGCGCCGGCGGGGAGAGCCGCGTCGAGGTGGACCGCGGCGGTGAGCGCACCGAGATCGTCGTCGTCGAGACCGGCCTCACGGCTGACGGGTACGTCGAGGTCAGCGGCGAGGGCCTGGCCGTCGGCGACCTCGTGGTGGTCGGACGGTGACGGCCGCGCCGGTCCACGAGGACACGGTCGTCGACGACGGCGAGGTGCCGCCCGTCGTCGACCTTCGGGAGGTCTCCCGCTCCTTCCCCGGCCCGCCCGCCGTCACCGCGCTGCACCCCGTCTCCCTCCGGGTGCCGCGCGGGGAGTACCTCTCCATCGTCGGGCCCTCCGGCTCGGGCAAGTCGACGCTGCTCAACCTCCTCGGCCTCCTCGACCGGCCCTCGGCCGGGGAGTACTGGCTCGACGGCATCCCCACCCACACGGTGGGCGAGCGGCAGCGCACCGCGCTGCGCGGCGGGCTCATCGGCTTCGTCTTCCAGGCCTTCCACCTGCTCCCGCACCGGACGGTCCTGGAGAACGTCCTGCTCGCCACGATGTACTCCGGCCTGCCGCGCGAGGAGCGCCTGCGCCGCGCCTACGCCGCCCTGCAGCGGGTGGGGCTCGAGCACCGCATCGGCTTCCGGCCCACGACGCTCTCGGGCGGGGAGCGCCAGCGCGTCGCCGTCGCCCGGGCGGTCGTCACCGCGCCGCGGCTGCTGCTCGCCGACGAGCCCACCGGCAACCTCGACACCGTGACGTCCGGGGAGGTCCTCGACCTCTTCGACGAGCTGCACGCCGACGGCCTCACCCTGCTCGTCATCACCCACGACGACGCCGTCGCCGCGCGCGCCCAGCGCCGCGTGCGGATCACCGACGGCGTGCTGCGGGAGGTGCCGTGAAAGGCAACGGCTTCGGGCTGCGTGACCTGCTGCGCGAGTCCGCGCACGGCATCGGCGCGCGCCCCGGCAAGCTCGCCCTCACGATCCTCGGCACGGTGCTCGGCATCGCGGCGCTCGTCGTCACCATCGGGATGGCCCAGACCGGCGGCGGTCAGATCGCCCGCCAGTTCGACGCCGTCGCGGCGACCCAGGCCGTCGTCACGCCCGGCACCGCGGAGGGGGCGGGCGGCGCGAGCCGCTCACGCACGGCGCTGCCCTGGGACAGCTCCGAGCGGCTGGAGCGCCTGGCCGGCGTCGAGGCCGCCGTCCTCATGGCCGACCTCGACGCCGGGGAGCGCCGGATCACCTCCGTGCCGCTCGTCGACCCCGCGGCGGCCACCCAGGCCCAGCCCAGCCTCGTGGCGAGCTCGGACCAGCTGCTGCCCGCCCTGCGCGGGGAGCTGGCCACCGGGCGCATGTTCGACGCGGGCCACGACGCCCGCGCCGACCGCGTCGTCGTCCTCGGCTCCGGCGCCGCCCAGCGGCTGAGCATCAACCGGGTGGACTCCCAGCCCGCCATCTTCATCGGCGAGGAGGCCTACACGGTCATCGGCATCATCGACGACGTCGCCCGCCGCAAGGACGTCCTCGACGCCGTCATCCTCCCGCTGGGGACCGCACGCGCCGACCTCGACCTCACGGCGGCCACCGAGGTGCAGGTGCGCATCGCCGTCGGCGCCGGTCCGCTGCTCGCCGAGCAGGCGCCGCGCGCGCTGTCGCCGAACACCCCGGAGAACGTCACCGTCCAGGCCCCGTCCCTGGGGAACGTGCTGCGGGAGAACGTCCAGGGCGACATCAACGCGATCTTCCTCGCGCTCGGCGGGGTGGCGCTGCTCGTCGGTGGCCTCGGGATCGCCAACGTCACGCTGCTGGGCGTCATGGAGCGGGTGGGGGAGATCGGTCTGCGCCGGGCGCTGGGCGCGAGCCGCCGCCAGATCGCCACCCAGTTCATCGCGGAGTCGGTGACCATCGGTTTGCTCGGTGGGCTCATCGGGGCCTCGCTGGGCGCCTTCGCGGTCGTGGGGATCAGCGTGGTCCAGGAGTGGACGCCGATCCTCGACCTCGGTCTCGTCGCCGGCGCCGCCGCCCTCGGCGGGGTCATCGGTCTGCTCGCCGGGGCCTACCCGGCGCTCAAGGCCGCGTCCCTCGAGCCGGTCGCCGCCCTGCGCGGGGGGCTCTGACGCCGGCCTCTTGACCCCCGCTGAACGCGTGTTTAGTCTGTTGAACATGAGTTCAGCCGGTGCCACGGACGGTGGCGAGCTCACCGCCCGCGCCCGCATCCTCCACGCCGCCGTGCGCCGCTTCGCCGCCGACGGCGTGGGCGCCCCGCTCCGGACCGTCGCGGCGGACGCCGGGGTGAGCGCGGCGCTGATCATCCACCACTTCGGCTCCCGCGACGGGCTGCGCGAGGCCTGCGACGCCCACGTCCTCACGGTGGCTCGCGAGAACAAGACCCCCGTGCTCGGCGGCGGCGGTGGGGCGGGGGCGATGCTCACGCAGCTGGCGCAGATCGAGGGCTACGCGCCGGTCGTCGGCTACGTCCTGCGCCGGCTGCAGGCCGGTGGCCCGCTGGCCACCCAGCTCGTCGACGGTTTCGTCAGCGACGCCGTCGAGTACCTCCGGCAGGGGGAGGTGGCCGGCATCGTGCGGCCCAGCAGGTATCCCGAGGCCCGTGCGCGGGTCCTCACCGAGCAGGCGCTCGGCGCCCTGCTCCTCCAGCTGCCCGCCCAGCAGGAGCACCTCGACCTCGACGAGCTGCCCGGCTGGCTGCGCGCCTACTCCGAGCGCATCGTCGGCCCGCTCCTCGAGGTCTACACCGAGCCGCTGCTCACCGACCGGTCGCTGCTCGACTCCTACGTCGAGAGCCGCACCGGCCAGGCACCCGAACGCTGACAGGAGAGACACGATGTCGGACACCGCCATCCTCGCGCAGGACCTCGTCAAGACCTTCGGCTCCACCCGCGCCCTCGACGGCTTCTCGCTCCGCGTGCCGGCAGGTCAGGTCACCGGCTTCCTCGGTCCCAACGGGTCGGGCAAGTCGACGACCATCCGCGTCCTGCTCGGCATGCTCCGAGCCGACTCGGGCACCGCGCAGGTCCTCGGCCGGGACCCGTGGAGCGATGCCGTCGCCGTCCACCGGCGCCTCGCCTACGTCCCCGGCGACACGAGCCTGTGGCCCGGCCTCACCGGCGGCGAGGCGATCGACGTCCTCACCCGCCACGAGACGGGCAGTGCGCATCGCCGCCGGCGCGCCGAGCTGCTCGAGCGCTTCGAGCTCGACCCCACCAAGCGGACCCGGACCTACTCCAAGGGCAATCGCCAGAAGGTCGCGCTCGTCGCGGCGCTGTCCCGCGACGTCGAGCTGTACCTGCTCGACGAGCCGACCTCCGGCCTCGACCCCCTCATGGAGGCCGTATTCACCGAGGAGGTCCGCCGGGTCCGGGACGAAGGCCGCACCGTCCTGCTCTCCAGCCACATCCTCGCCGAGGTCGAGAAGCTCTGCGACACCGTGACGATCATCCGCGCGGGCCGCGACGTCGAGAGCGGCACCCTGGCCGAGCTGCGCCACCTCACCCGGTCCACCGTCACGGCCACGACGACGGCGGACCTGGACGCCGTCCGGCGGGCACCGGGGGTCCACGACCTCGCCGTCGACGGCGGCCGGCTGCGCTTCGACGTCGACGACACCGCCGTCCCGCAGCTGCTGCCCGTGCTCGCCGGGCTCGGCGTGCACAACCTCACCATCACCCCGCCCTCGCTCGAGGACCTCTTCCTGCGCCACTACGGCGACGAGCCGGAGCACCAGACCGCAGGGCGGAGGGCCGCACGATGACGACGACGACCGCCCCGGCCGCCACCGCGCGTGCGAGCACCGACGGCGGGGAGCTCCTCACCGGCACGGGCCGGCTGCTGCGCCTCTTCCTGCGGGTCTCGCGCCGGCAGATCCTCGTCTGGGCGCTCGCCTTCGCCGGGCTCGTGGCCGGCTCGGTGGCCACGCTCAAGGACACCTACCCCGACGCGCAGGCACTGCAGGCCCGAG
This sequence comes from Georgenia sp. Marseille-Q6866, assembly GCF_965111665.1. Lineage (NCBI taxonomy): Bacteria > Bacillati > Actinomycetota > Actinomycetes > Allobogoriellales > Allobogoriellaceae > Georgenia > Georgenia sp. Marseille-Q6866. The sequence continues at coordinate 7,483 of NZ_CBCOOR010000012.1, forward strand.
CCGCCCTCATGGACAGCCCGGCCGCCGTCATGATGACCGGGCCCGCGTTCGCGCTGGACGACTACACCTTCGGCGCCATGCTCGCCAACGAGCTGTCGCTGTGGGTGTTCCTGCCCGCCGCCATCATGAGCGTGCTCCTCGTCGTCCGTCACACCCGCGGCGAGGAGGAGTCCGGCCGCCTGGAGATGCTGCGCTCGCTGCCCGTGGGCCGCTTCGCCCCGGCGCTCGCCGCCGTGCTCACCGTCACGGTCGCCAACCTCGCCGTCGGCGCCGCCGTCACGGCCTCGCTCGTCGGGACCGGGATGGCCGCGGCGGACTCGGTGGCCCTGGGGGTCGCGACCGCCCTCACCGGCCTCGTGTTCGGCGCGGTGGCCGCGGTGACGGCGCAGCTCACCGAGCACGCCCGCGCGGCCTCGGGCATGGCGCTGGGGGCGGTGGCCGTCGCGTTCCTCGTCCGTGGGGTCGGCGACGTCATCGAGCCCCAGGGCTCGTGGCTCTCGTGGCTCTCGCCCTTCGCGTGGGCGCAGCAGACGCGCCTCTACGTCGACCTGCGCTGGTGGCCGCTGGTGGTGGCGACCCTCGTGACCGTCCTGCTGCTCGGCCTTGCGGTGTCCCTCGCCCGGCAGCGCGACCTCGGGGCCGGCCTGCGGCCCGCCCGCCCCGGTCCGCCGGCCGCGTCCCGGTCGCTGCTCGCCCCCACCGGCCTCGCCCGGCGCCTCGTGTCCGGCACCTTCATCGGCTGGGCCGTCGCCCTGTTCCTCTTCGCCCTCGCGTTCGGGACGCTCGCGAACTCCCTCGAGGGCATGGTCGCCGACATCCCAGCGGTGGGGGAGTGGATCGACCTCGACCTCAGCGACCTCACCCGGTCCTTCGCCGCGGTCATGCTCGGGTTCCTCGCCGTCGGGCCGGCAGCGCTCGTCGTCTCCGGCGTCCTGCAGCTGCGGGCTGAGGAGCGGGCGGGCCGGGTCGAGGGACTGCTCGTCTCCGGGAGCTCGCGCACCGCCCTCCTCGCCCGGTGGGTCGCCGTCGTCCTCGTCGAGACAGTCCTCGTCCAGGTGCTCATCGGGCTCGGCGTGGGAGCCGGTGTCGCGCTGGCCACCGGTGAGGCCGCCTGGGTCGGTGAGCTCACGCTCGCCGCGCTCGCCCACCTGCCCGCGATCCTGCTCGTCGGCGCGCTGGCCGTGGCGCTGTACGGCCTCGCGCCGCGGGCGGCGGCCCTCGCGTGGGCGCTGGTGGTGTGGGCAGCGGTCGTCGCCTTCCTCGGGGGCCTCCTCGGGCTGCCCGGCTGGGCGCGCGACGTCTCACCCCTCGCCCACACCCCGGCGGTCCCCGACGCCGACCTCGCCCTCGCCCCGCTGCTCGTCATGGCCGCGCTCGCCGCCCTGCTCCTGCTTGCCGGTCTGGTCGGGCTGCGCCGCCGGGACGTCGGGACCGCCTGACCCCGCCGTCGGCGATGATGCCCGTTCACCGTCCGGACACCCGGCCGACCTACCGTGTGCCGCCGGGCGGCACGCCGCGCCCGGCCGGAGGAGGAGGTGGCCATCATGAGCGCCGGTGAGGACGAGCTGGCCCGACGGCTGGGGACGGGGGACGCCGTCGTCATCGGGCTCTCCTCGATGGTGGGGGCCGGTGTCTTCGCGGCCTTCGCGCCCGCCGCCGCCGTGGCCGGTGCCGGCCTCCTCGTCGGGCTCGCCGTCGCCGGGTTCGTCGCCTGGTGCAACGCGACGGCCTCGGCCCAGCTTGCCGCGCAGTACCCCACGTCCGGCGGGACCTACGTGTACGGCCGGGAACGGCTCGGTGCGTGGCCCGGATTCCTCGCGGGCTGGTCCTTCGTCGTCGGCAAGACCGCGAGCTGCGCGGCCATGGCGCTGACCTTCGGCGCCTATGCGGCCCCGCCGGGGTGGGAGCGACCGTTCGCGGCTCTCGCGGTCCTCGCCCTCGCCGCGGTCAACTACGCCGGCGTCACCCGGACCGCAGCGCTCGCCCGCGTCATCGTCACGTTCGTCGTCCTCGTCCTGCTGCTCGCGGTCACCGTCGGGGTGGGCACCGCCGACCGTGACCTGGCAGTACTGGTGCCGACAGACATGTCCTGGTCCGGTGTCCTGCAGTCGGCAGGACTCCTCTTCTTCGCCTTCGCCGGCTACGCACGCGTCGCGACGCTGGGCGAGGAGGTGCGCGACCCCGGGCGGGCGATCCCCCGGGCGGTCCTCACGGCGCTGGGACTGGCGCTCGTGCTCTACGCCCTCGTGGCCGTGATGCTCCTGCTCGCCCTCGGCCCGGAGCGGCTGGCCGCCTCCGCCGCTCCGGTGGCCGAGGCCGTCGCCGGGATGTGGCTCGCGCCGCTCGTGCGGGTCGCGGCGGCGCTCGCGGCACTCGGCGCGCTGCTCGCGCTCCTCGCCGGCATCGGCCGGACGAGCCTGGCCATGGCCCGGAACGGCGACCTGCCCGAGTGGCTCGCCGCGGTGCACCCGCGCTTCCGGGTGCCGCACCGTGCGGAGGTGGTGCTCGCCGTCGTCGTCGCCGTCCTCGTGCTGCTCGTCGACCTGCGCGAGGCGATCGGCTTCTCCTCCTTCGGCGTCCTGCTCTACTACGCCGTGGCCAACGCGGCCGCCTTCACCCAGCCCCGCGGCCGGCGCCGGTTCCCGCGGCTGCTGCAGGTCCTGGGCGTGGTCGGGTGCCTCGTCCTCGTCGCGTCACTGCCGCCGACGGCGGTGGTGGGCGGCGTCGTCGTGCTCCTCGCCGGGGTCGGCTACCGCTACGGGCGCGGGCGGCGGGCCAGCCGCCGGTAGGCGCGGTCCCACCAGTGCTCGGTCTGCGGGACGACGACGTGCTCCCCGCGCGCCATCCGCTCGAGGATGTCCGCGCGCACCCCGAGGAGCGTGAGGACCTGCGCGAGGGTGGAGAAGACGGCGATGAGGGCGATGGAGGCCACCGCCCACCGGTAGTCGAGCAGGCTCGGGTCGGTGCCGCCGCGCAGGTCCAGCACCCGCCCGACGACGATGGCCGCGAGCATCGCCCCGACGAAGCCGCCCGCGTTGACCAGGCCCGTCGCCGTCGAGATCCGCACGGGCGCGTTGTAGTCGCGGGCGATGTGGAAGCCGATCTGCGAGCCGGGGCCACCGATCGCGAGCATGACGAAGGCGATCGTCACGACGCCGTGCGGCGGCTGCCCGCCTGGCCACAGGACGAGCAGGGCCAGGGCGAGGATGCCGAGGAGCGCGACGACGATCGCCATCGGGGAGCGCCACGTGGGCCTGCGCCCCGCGAGCGGCCCGACGACGAAGCTCATCGTGAGCGTGCCGAGGACGAAGATCGACAGCTGGGAGGCGGCCGCGGCGTCGGACCAGCCGAGCCCGGCGGTGAGGTAGGGGAAGCCCCAGACGAGGGAGATGACGACGCCGGGGGTCATCGTGGCCTGGTGGGTCCAGAAGCCGAGGCGGGTCTCGCGACGGGCCCACGCGGCGCGGACGTCGGCGACGGCGCTGCGCGGGACGGCGGGCACGTCCGGGGACGGCACGGCACGGTAGGGCGCGGCGACCGCGGGCCGCAGCAGCAGGAGCGCATAGAGGAGCGACGCGGCCGCGGTGAAGGCGAAGGTGCGCGTCCAGCCCAGCCAGCCCAGGGCGGCGGCGAGCGGGACGGTGGCGGCGAGGTTGCCGGCCATCCCGATGAGCCCGGTGAGCATCGTGAGGAAGGCGTACCGGTGGTGCGGGAACCACATCGCGGCCAGCCGCAGGACGGCGATGAAGACGGCGGCGTCCCCGATGCCGAGCAGGGCGCGGGCCCCGAGGGCGACGGGGTAGCTCGTCGCGAGCGCGAAGCCCAGCTGCGCCGTCCCGAGCACGAGCGTGGCGACGAACAGGACGCGCCGCGGGCCGAAGCGGTCGATGGCGACGCCGGCGGGCACCTGCATGACGGCGTACAGGCCCAGCTGGACCATGACGAAGGAGCCGAGCTGGGTGGACGTGATCCCGAGACGGTCCACCGCGTCCGGGCCGGCCACGCCGAGCGAGGCACGGTGGAGGAGGGCGAGGAAGTAGACCCCGCCGCCGGCCAGCCACACGGCCCACGCCGACCGGCGGGCACGGTCACCGAAGCGGGAGAGAGGAGTCGTCACGATGCTCCATGATCCACCTGACCGCGGCGGTGCGTAGCATTCGTGGGGCATCACACCGTGAGAGAGGCGGCCCACCCTGAGCCCGGCGGACGACGGCACCACCCCCGACCCGCGGCGCTGGCGCATCCTCGCGGTGCTCCTCGTCGCGATCTTCATGTCGCTCGTGGGCGTGAGCATCATCAACGTCGTGCTGCCCTCGATCCAGCGCGGGCTGGACGCCTCGGACTCCGAGCTGCAGTGGGTGCTCACCGGCTACGCCCTCACCTTCGGCGTCGTCCTCGTCGCCGCCGGCCGCGCCGGGGACATTCTCGGCCGGGGCCCGCTGTTCATCGCCGGCGTCGCCCTCTTCACCCTCTCCTCGATCGCCGGCGGGCTCGCTCCCGACCCGCTCAGCCTCAACATCGCGCGGGTGCTCCAGGGCCTGGGGTCGGGCCTGCTCAACCCGCAGGCCGTGGGGATGATCCAGCAGTACTTCCGCGGTCCCGAGCGGGGCCGGGCCTTCGGTGCGCTCGGCAGCGTCATCGGGGTGTCGGTCGCCATCGGCCCCGTCATCGGGGGGCTCATCGTCCAGCTCGCCGGCGAGGCCCAGGGCTGGCGGTGGACCTTCCTCGTCAACGTGCCAGTCGGCATCGTCGCGATCGTCCTCGCGCTGCGCTGGCTGCCCCGGCCGCTGCGGAACCCGCGCGAGCGCGGCGGGCGGTCGGTGCTGCGCGAGCTCGACCCGGTGGGCGCCGTCCTGCTCGGCCTCGCGGTGCTCGCGCTGCTCCTGCCCTTCGTCGAGCGGTCCCTCGGGCCGGGCGGCTGGCTCGTCCTGCCCGTCGCCGTCGTGCTCCTCGGGGTGTGGCTGTGGTGGGAGCGCCGCTACCGGGACCGCGGGCACGCGCCCATGGTCGACCTCGCCCTCTTCCGAGTCCGCAGCTTCACCACCGGCACGCTCATCGCCGGCCTGTACTTCATGGGCGTGACGAGCGTGTGGGTGCTCGTGGCGCTCTACGTCCAGAACGGCCTGGGCCGCAGCGCCCTGGAGGCGGGGCTCATCGGCATGCCCGCCGCGGTCCTGTCCGCGTTCACCGCGAACTGGTCCGGCCGGCGGGTGACGCGCCACGGCCGGCGGATCGTCGTCGCCGGGATCTGCAGCGCGATCGTCGGCCTGGGGCTGAGCATCGCCGTCGTCCAGCTCGTCGACGCGGGCCACGTGAGCGTGTGGTGGATGCTCCTCACGCTCGCCTTCGTCGGCGGCGCGCAGGGACTGGTCATCACCCCGAACCAGACGATCACGCTGGGGGAGGTGCCGCTCGAGTACGCCGGCAGCGCCGGCGGGGTGCTGCAGACGGGGCAGCGCATCGGGACCGCGATGGGGCTGGGCATCATCACGGCCATCGCCTTCGCGGTGCTCGACGGCAGCGGGTGGCCGCTCGCCGTCACCGCCGGGTTCGCGGCGACGGCGGCACTGCTGCTCGTCACCCTCGTGGTCGCCGTCGTCGACGCGCGGAGGGGGACGGCGGGCGAGCTCCGGTCCTAGGACTCCCCGCCGAGGTGGCCGGCGAGGCGGGCATGACGCTGGGCGCTCGCCTCGTTCAGCCCGGTGATGGTGACGTTCTTGCCCTTGGCGGCGTACTTCGTCGTGATCGCGTCGAGCGTCGCGACGGTCGACGCGTCCCAGATGTGGGACCGGGAGAGGTCGATGACGACGTTCTTCGGGTCCCCGGTGTAGTCGAACTGGTAGACGAGGTCGTTGGACGACGCCCACAGCAGCTCACCGACGACCGCGTAGACGCGGGTGTCGTCGTCGGGGTGAGCCACCTCGACGACCTCGGTGAAGTGGGCGACCCGGTTGACGAACATGACGGCCGCGACGACGACGCCCGCGATGACGCCGTAGGCGAGGTTCTCGGTGACGACGGTGACGACGACGGTCGCGAGCATGACCGTCGTCTCGCTCTTGGGCATGCGGCGCAGGGTGGAGGGCTTGACCGAGTGCCAGTCGAAGGTGGCGACCGAGACCATGACCATGACCGCGACGAGCGCGGCCATCGGGATCAACCCGACGATGTCGCCCAGCCCGACGACGAGGATGAGGAGGAAGACGCCGGCGAGGAAGGTCGAGATGCGGGTGCGGGCGCCCGAGACCTTGACGTTGATCATCGTCTGGCCGATCATTGCGCAGCCGCCCATCCCGCCGAAGAAGCCGGTGATGATGTTGGCGGCGCCCTGGCCCCAGGCCTCGCGGGTCTTGTTCGAGTGGGTGTCGGTGACGTCGTCGACGAGCTTCGCCGTCATGAGCGACTCCATGAGCCCGACGAGCGCCATCGCGACGGCGAAGGGGCCGATGATCTGCAGCGTCTCCAGGGTGAGCGGGACGTTCGGCAGGAACAGGGAGGGCAGGGAGTCGGGCAGGTCGCCCTGGTCCCCGACGTTCGGGACGGCGAGGCCGAAGGCCAGGGTCACCCCGGTGAGAACGACGATCGCCACGAGCGGCCCTGGCACGGCCCTGGTGAGCCGCGGCATGAGGACGATGAGCGCGATGCCCACGACGACCATGGCGTAGACGTGCCACGAGACGTCCGTGAGGTAGGGGAGCTGGGCGAGGAAGATGAGGATCGCGAGGGCGTTGACGAAGCCGACCATGACGCTGCGCGGGATGAAGCGCATGAGCCGGGCGACGCCGAGGAGACCCATGGCGACCTGGATGAGGCCGGCGAGGATGACCGTCGCGATGAGGTAGTCCATGCCGTGCTCGCGCATGACCGGCGCGATGACGAGCGCGACGGCGCCGGTCGCCGCCGAGATCATCGCGGGACGCCCGCCGAGGAAGGCGATGGAGACGGCCATCGTGAAGGAGGCGAAGAGCCCGACGCGGGGATCCACGCCGGCGATGATCGAGAAGGAGATCGCCTCGGGGATGAGCGCCAGCGCCACGACGAGTCCGGCGAGGACCTCCGTGCGCAGGCGTCGCGGGTCGCGCAGGGCGCCGATGACGGAGGTGACGTCCTGGGTGCGGGCCATCCGGCGTTCCATCGGGCTGCGGTCGGAGCGGCGCATGCCGGCGAAGGGTGAGGTCACGAGGTCTCCCGTGGTCAAAGGCGCGCACGCCCGGCGGTCAAGGACAGGTCGGCGCGCCGTCGGGCCAAGTCGGTGAGCGACGGGTGCCCGACCGTGGCCGGCACGGACCCGCGGTGCTCCGTGGGGAACCCTAACGTAACGTCAGGGTGGTGCCCACATGATCTCCCTCACGCCGCGTCGTCGGACCGCACGGCGTCGATAGAGTCGGGGCTCGAAACGCGGGAGAGGACGCTGGCGATGGGTCGGATGCAGATCGGTGAGGTCGCCGAGCGGACAGGGCTGTCCCTGCGCACGATCCGCTACTACGGCGAGGTCGGCCTCGTCGCGCCGTCGGGCAGGACCGAGGGCGGCTTCCGTCTCTACACCGACGGCGACGTCGCCACGCTCGAGCTCATCAAGACGATGAAGCCGCTGGGCTACACGCTCGAGGAGATGAGCGAGGTCCTCGGGGTCATTGCCGAGCTCGACCGTGAGACGGCGGCCGGTCGGAGGGCCGAGCTCCTCGAGCAGCTGGCGGCCATCCGCGCGACCGCAGCGACGCGGAAGGAACGCCTCGTCGAGCAGCTGGCCGCCGCCGAGTCCTTCATCGTCCGGCTCGACGAACGAGCCGGCCACACCCCGGCGCCGTAGGGGACGGCGCCGGGGCAGGAGTCAGCTCGCCGCGCCGTCGCCCGACTCGTCGCGACCGGCACCGGCGGCTGCGGGCGTCAGGCCCGCCGACCGGCTGTCGTCCGCGCGGCCGCGGACGAGGTCGAGGAGATCGATGCCGGTCTGGGCCTTGAGCAGCGTGCCGAGCTCCTGAACACCCACGGAGACCTGCTCGGTGAGGCGCGAGGCGCCGGACTTGTCGATGACCGTGATGTCGTCGATGCTGCCGAGCGCGTCCGCGTAGGGCTGGGCCATGCGGGGCAGCGCGTCGAGGATCATCTGGAGACGGGCCGACTCGGGGAACGCCTGGTAGGCGTCCGACTCGGCCTTGATGGCGGCACCGCGGGCCTCACCCTTGGCACGCTCGGCGGCCGCCTCGGCCTCGCCGCGCGCCTGGGTACCGTCCGCCTCGGCACGGGCGAGGGCGAGGGCACCCTCGGCACGGCGCTGCTGCTGGACGAGGTCGGCCTCGGCGCGGGCGCGGGCCGCGGACGCCTCGGCGTCGGCCTGCGCGATGGTCCGCTGGGCCTCCGCCTCGGCCTTGCGGATGGCGGTCGTCTTGGACGCCTCCGCCTCCTGCTCGACGGCGTACTTGCGGGCGTCGGCCTCCTGCGCGGCCTCGTACTTGCGGGCCTCGGCGGGCTTGCGGACCTCGGTCTGCAGCTCCTGCTCGCGCAGCGCCGCCCGACGCACGGCGACCTGCTCCTGCTCGATGAGGACGGCCTGCTGCGCCTCGGCCTCGGCCCGCTCCTTGGCCGCCTCGGCCTCGGCCTGGGCCTGCGCCGTCTGCTGGGCGATCTGGGCGTTGCGCAGGGCGAGGGCCTTGTTCGACTCGGCGATCTGGACCGCGGCCTCGTTGGACCGCTCGGTGCTCTCCTGCTGGGCCTGCGCCTCGGCGATCTCCGCGTCACGGGCGACGGCGGCGGCCCGGGGACGCCCGAGGTTGCGGATGTAGTCGCCGGAGTCCTCGACGGTCTGGATCTCGAAGTTCTCCAGGACGAGGCCGCGCTCGGCGAGCATCGGGACGGCGATGTCCTTGACCTCCTTCGAGAACTCCTGGCGCTCGTAGAGGATCGACTCGACGGTCAGCGTTCCGGCGATCGTGCGGAGCACACCGACGAGCACCTCGCTCGTCTGCTGCTCGATGACCTGCTCCTGGCTACGGCCGGCGAAGCGCTGGGCGGCGGCACGCACCATCCGCTCGGTGCCACCGACCTTGACGACGGCGATGGAGCGCAGCGTGACACCGACACCGCTCTTCGTGGTGGCGTCCTCGGCGGCGACCGAGAAGCTCTGGGAGGCCAGCGACAGGCGCACGACCTGCTCGAAGACCGGCTTGACGAAGGTGCCGCCTCCGATGACGACGCGCTGGCCGGACAGGTCGGTGGTCTCGTCCCCGGTCTCCGGGTTGATGACGGGCTTGCCGCTCTTGCGGCCGGTGATGATGAGCGCCTCGTCCGGGGTGGCGATCTTGAAGCGCACCTTGGCGTAGATGAAGCCGATGATGACGAGGACGATGAGGGCAACGACCGCCACGACGACGATCAGGGCGGTGCCGGCGAGTTCCATGGAGCTCCTATGCAGGTGAGCGGTACGGCCGTGCGCAGCCGCCACCGGCGAGCACTGCCGGCGGGGACTGGTGCCCGCAGATCGGCGGGCACTGCCACCCTACCGACGGCCGCGCCGACAGCTGTCGTTTTTCATGGGACGGCCAGGGCCGTCTCGGCAACGAGCCTGCTGCCGCTGCCCCCTCTTCTTCGTGGACCGGTCGAGTTGTGGCGCTCCCGCAGTCGCGGCGGTGCTAAGTCCATCGCGAAGGTAGTGGGGCTAGCTTCGGGTCCCGTCTCGCGCCGTCGAGGGCGCTGGGCACCGTCCTGGTGGCCCAGCGGGTAGACGCTCGGCGTCGTGCCGCTCACCGCCGTCGGCGCCGGAGGTGGGGCGCCTCGGCCATGACCAGTGCGATGACGGCGCGGGCGTCGTCGACGATGTCCATTGCGGAGCATCGTGCCAGCGGCAAGCTCGATTGTCAGTGGTCGGTCATAGCCTTGGAGCAGGACGGCAGAGCAGTCGAGAACCCGCAGAGGGGGTGGGGTCGGTGAGCACCATCGATGACTTCGACCCGCACGCGGCTTGGCTCGAGGACCCGAGCACTCACGAGCAGGTCGGCGAGCACTCCGCGCGCCGTCTGGAGGAGCTGTGGGCCCAGGAGGAGGACGCCGCCGACGTGTTCCTCGACGGCGGGGACACGCCGCCGCCGTCGATGGTCACCACCGAGCAGCCGAGCTTCGAGCCGGTCCAGCCGGTGTCGGCCCAGGCCCTGGCGGGCATGGCCCCCGACGGTCAGCTCCTCGCCGAGCTGGAGGACATCGACCCCCGCGAGGTGGACGAGTACTACCTCGTGGAGATGGCCGCCGGCTACCAGCGCATCGCCGCGTGGGCCACCGCCAAGCTCACCCGGGTGGCCGGTGAGCTGTCGCGGCGGCCGCTCATGAACGGCAGCGGCACCCTGCCCTCACACGTCAGGGGCGGGAACATGGCCGCCGACGAGCTCGCTCCGCGCCTGGGGCTGAGCCGCTTCGCCGCGCAACGGATCGTGAGCAACGCCCGCGCCTTCGAGGACGTCTTCGCCCTCACCGGTCAGGCGCTGGCCGTGGGACACATCGACGCCCGCAAGGCCACGACGATCGTGTCGATGCTCGAGGACTACCCGGTCGAGATCGCCGTCCTGGTCCAGGACTGCGTCATCGACGACGCCGGGACCCAGACCCACAGCCAGCTCGTCGAGGCCATCAAAAAGGCCGTCATCGCCCTCAGCCACGACGACGCCGACCTCTTCCACGCCCGCGCCCGCGCCAAGCGACGGGTCGAGCACCCCCGCCCGCTGCCCGACGGCATGGCCTGCATCCGCGCGGTCCTGCCGGCCACCGACGCCGCGGCCATCGACCTCGCACTCGAGGCAGCCGCCCGCTCCGCGCAAGCCGGCGGCGATGACCGCACCCTCGACCAGCTCCGCGCCGACATCCTCTCCCTCATGGGCCACACCGCGCTCGAGCTCGGATACGTCGGACTGCCACCAGGTGCCACCGTGACCACCGAACAGCCGACACCCCAGCCGGCGCCCGACCGCCTGGCCGCACCCGAGCCGGCACCCGACAGACCGGCCGCACCCGAGCCGGCACCCGACCCGCCAGGGGGTCCTGAGCGCGACCCGTCGCCGGCACCGATCGGCCCTTCGGACGACACGACGGTACCGAGCAGCCCAGCGGTCGAGGAGGCTCCCGCCGCGGACGCCCCCGAGGCGCTTCCCGGCCCGTCCACACCGGCCGCGGAGCAGGGTGACGCCGGCCGGCTCTCACCGCCGGGCACCACGGGTGCCGATCCGGCCGCTCCCGATCCACCAAGCCACCGGTCCGAGGGGACAGGTGCGCCCACGGTCGGCTCCTCCACCACCGCGCCACCGCCCGAGCCACCCGAGCCGCCCGCGCCACCCGAGCCGCCCGAACCGCCTGAGCCGCCTGAGGATGCTCCGCCGCCCGGCAGGGCCGGCACCCTGCCAAGTCGTTGGCACATGCCCGTGGGCCACATCGGCGGGCAGCGCGCCCAGATCCGCGTCCTCGTGCCCCTCTCGGTCCTGCTCCCACCCGACATCGCCAGACAGCTCGGCCTACCGGCCTCGAAGCCGGCCGACAGCACCGGCGCGGAGCTCGCCCCACTGCCCGACGCGGACGCCATGCTCGCCCTCCTCGACCGCGAGCCCGCCGAGGTCGCCGTCCTTGAGGGCTACGGCCCCATCTCCCCCGCCGTCGCCCGCGCCGCGGCACTCGGCGGGACGTGGCGACGGATCGTCACCGACCCGCTCACCGGCACCATCCTGGACCACGGCCGCACCCGCTACCGGCCACCCACCGAGCTCGCAGAACTCATCCGGCTACGGGACGGCACCTGCGTGCGCGCCGGCTGCACCCACCCCGCTCGCCGCTGCCAGCTCGACCACATCGTCCCGTGGAACACCGCAGGAACCACCTCCATGCTCGGCCTGGAGGACCTCTGCACCCACGACCACATCCTCAAGACCAGCGGCCAGTTCCAGCTCCGCCGCCTGAGCAGCGGCGCCTACGAGTGGGTGACCCCCAGCGGCCACGTCTACCGCCGCCACCCCGGTGGCCGCGTCACCCGCGAACGCCGCCGCAGACAGGCCATGCCGGACACGCCGAACCTCTAGGGAACCCAGGGTTCAGCCCGCGTCACGGGCCAAGCCATCGGACCCTCCGGGCAGGACACGGAGGAGCCGCTGTAGAAGGGCTCGACGGCGTCGTAGGACGGGAGATCGACGTCTTCCGGGAAACACGAACTCGGGTACGCCTCCCGTGCTGCGGTCCGGAGTTCCTCATGAATCTCGTCGCTGACGGCGCCCGCGGTCACGAGCAGGGTGCCCACTGCCACAGCGACGACGCTGTCCGGCGTCGACGCCGCATGGCCGGCCTGGGCGTCGGGACGTCGACGTCGGTGTCGTCCATGGTGAGCCCGTCTTACATGGAATGCGGCACCCTGTTCATGGCCACTATGAGGCTGAGCGTTGCAGGCGTGTTCTAGATGTACTGACCGGCGTCTGTTCCGCGACCCGACGGATCTACGGGAGCCCGTGAGAAGCCCGATCTCGGCGAGCTCGTCGCCTGTAGACGCACTCGGCCAGTCCGATGAGCGCCGCGACGGTGAGGCAGACAAGGCCGAGAACTGTGTAGACCATGACTTGGCTGCTCCTGTGCGGGAGGATCGCGAGCAAGGCGGCCAAGATGATCGAGACGGATGCACCGCCGAGCGCGCAGACTGCAGCCCAGAACCGTAGTGCCTCGCCCGCGAACGGGCGGCTGACTGCCCTCTTTGAGGTAACCGACCCACGCGGAACGCTCCTTTGCATGCCATGACCGTAGCGGAGGTCCGGCTCACGCATCTGACGTCCAAGGCGAGGAACCGGGCACGGCGCAGTGGAGCGTGGTGCGCCAGCGATGGACCGCCCGGGAGGGCATGCTCATGACGTTCCTAGAGCCAGTGGTGCCTCTTGAAGACGGTGTACAGGACCACGCCGAGCGCGACCATGGCGAGCAGTGCCAGGGGGTAGCCGTAAGCCCACCCGAGCTCCGGCATGTGGGTGAAGTTCATGCCGTAAATCGTCCCGACCAGGGTGGGGGCAAAGAGGATCGCTGCCCACGAGGAGATGCGTTTGACCTGCTCGCTCTGCTGGTAGCTGGCCTCGGTGACGCGGCGCATCTCCTCGTTCTGCTGCTGTGCCACGAGCGTGGCGTTGACCGCCAGGGCGTTCTGCAGCAGGCTGCGGAAGGCGTCGGCGCGCTCGACCACGCGCAGGGTGTGGTCGCGGACGTCGCGGAGCCGGTGCCGTAGCTCGACGTCCACCTCGTACGCGTCGAAGCCACGCTCGAGGTCCTCGAGCATGCCCACGAGCGGGTGGGTGGCGCGTTGGAAAGCCATCACCTCTCGGGAGAGCTCGTAGATCCGCCGTGAGACGGTCGGGTCGCTGTCGAAGAGCTGGTCCTCGATCTCGTCGATGTCGTTCTCCAGTCCGGCGACTACCGGGCCGTACTGGTCCACGACCTCGTCGAGGATCGCGTAGAGCACCGCCTCCGGACCGAGGCGGAGAGTGCCCGGGTCGTCCTCGAGCCGGCGCCGGACCCGGCCCAGGTCCGGTGACTCGGCATGCCTGACCGTGACGACGAAGCCAGGGCCGGTGAACACGTGCAGCTCTCCGAACTCGACCTCCTCGACGTCCTCGAGGTACCGGGCGGGGCGCAGGACGGTGAACAGGGTGTGGCCGTAGCGTTCCAGCTTGGGCCGTTGGTGGGCCTTGTTGGTGTCCTCCTCGGCCAGCTCATGGAGGCCGAACTCGCCGGCGATGGCGCTGACCTCCTCCGGCGTGGGGCGGTAGAGCCCCACCCAGGCCATGCCACCGTGCTGGTGGAGCAGCTCGAAGGTCTGCTCCAGGGTGTGCGGTGTCGCGGCCCGTTGCCCGTCGACGTAGATGACGTTGTCCACGACTCCCATGACGTGTGCTCCCTTGTTGGCCGTGTGGACGAAGTGTTCGGCGACGCGTGCCGGATCTGGCGGAGGCTCGGAACCTGACCCGACGGTAGTGGGTTGCCGCTCGGCGGGTGGGGCGACGGCGATCGCGCCGTGCAGGCGGCGGTGGTAGCGGGTCCGGAAACCGGCCTCCAGATGTCCGGCTCTGTGGCGCGGTGTCCTGGTGCGTCGGGTGGCGAGCAGTGTTGCGGTCCTGTCCGTTGTCGTGCTGGGCGCGTGCGCGGAGGCCGGTCCGCCTCCAGCACCAGCCGGCACGGGTGAACCTCCCGCGGTCGAGGCGTCCCCGGCCGCCATCCCCTTGCCCGAGCCGGTCGAGGGAACCCTGTGCGCGGAGCACCCGCGGGTCGCGGTCGTGGACACCCAGTCCGGCACCTGGGCCACCTGGGACCGGACGAGCTGTGGCGAGGCGCTCGAGTACGCCGCCGTCGTCGGTCCGGACTGGCCGGCGCTGTCCTACGCCGTCGTCGACATCGACTCCGGTGAGCTGCTCGACTCGGTGGAGCTTGCCGAGGTCGGGGAGGGAGGCCACCTCACCACGACCGCGAGCCTTATGGCGTCCACGCTGGCGAACGGTGGGGCAGTGCTCGACGCGGACGCTGCCGGCCCGTACTCCGACCTGGCTCGGCCGGAGGATCCCTTCGGCCTGGTCCTCGAGTCGGTGGCAGGCCTGGAGGATGCCGCGATCGTCGGTGGCACCTACGAGTCCCCGGGCGGAGTTGGCTTCAGCTTCCGCGTCCAGCGCGGCGAGGGCATGGTCCTGGCCGAGCCCCTCGGTTTCGCGACCGAGCCCCTGGAGGTCGACGGGGGCGAGGGGTGGACCTTCGGTGGCCCCTCGTGGAGCTTCACCGCGGACGCCGTGACCGCCGACCGTGAGTGCGGCGTCTCAGTCGCCGCGCAGCCCACCGGCACCGACGTGCCACCGTGGCCGGAAGGCTACGCGGAGTCCCTCTCCACGACCGTCCTCAGCCGCCTGCTGGCCACCTGCTAGTCAGGTGTTCCGCACCGCGTGGCGGACATGGACCACCCCGTTGTCGAAGCGGCGCTGGTCCAGCAGCTCGAGGTCGAGGCGGACGCCGCGGGGCAGCGCCGGCTTCCCGCCGCCCACGACGACGGGATAGAGAAGGAGGACGCACTCGTCGACCAGGCCGTGGCGGAACGCCTCGGCGCCGATCGCCGCACCGCCGATGCTCAGGTCCGCGCTGGAGTCGGCCTTCAGCTGCCGGACCGCCTCCGGCTCGAACCGCTGCTCGACCCTCGTCCGCGCCGTCGTCACGTCCTCGACGGTCGAGGAGTAGACGACCTTGTCGGCGTCGCGCCAGATCTGCGCGTACTCCCGGACGACGGCCGGCTCGTCGGTGAGCCAGTCGTCGTCCTCCCAGACACGCATCGCCTCGTACATGCGCCTGCCGTAGAGCGAGGTGCCGATGCCGCGCTCGTGCTCGTTCCAGAACGCGTGCACCGCCTCGTCCGGCTCCGACCAGTCGAAGGCGCCGGCCTCGTCCTCGAGGTAGCCGTCGAGCGAGACGTTGGCTGCGTAGATGAGCTTGCCCATGGGTGCCTCCGGGGCGTGACGGGGCTCCAGCGTCCAGCGGCGCGGAGGCGCCGTCAAGAGCGCGGCGCAGGAGCTCGTCAGGGGCGCCCCAGGCAGGACTCGAACCTGCAACCTACGGATTAGAAGGCCGTTGCTCTATCCATTGAGCTACTGGGGCCCGGCAAACCGGCAGGCCCAACGGTAGTGCCTCCCGGCGACACGCACCCCGACACGTGACGTCCAGGCTTGGTCTGCCCCTGCTGACCAGGGAGGATAAGGGCGTGACTGGCGCCCCCGACCCCCGAGACGCCGTCTCGGCACGTCATGTGCGGGGCCGGTCACCGATTCTCGACGTCGTCACCGACCTTCTCGACGACGTCACCTCCGCCCGCTTCCCCCTCGACCTGCCCGGTGCCGAGGCGCTGCGTGAGCTGCGGGACCGGGTCGAGACGCAGATCGGGGCCCACCTGCTGCCGCGCCTCAAGCGCGATGCGGGGCCCGCCGTCGTCGTCCTCGGCGGCTCGACCGGCGCGGGGAAGTCGACGCTCGTCAACTCCGTCGTCGGCCGCGAGATCTCCGACGCGGGTGTCATCCGGCCGACGACGATCAGCCCGGTCCTCGCCGTCCGCCCCGAGGACACGTGGCTCGTGGCCGAGCACCCGATCACCGAGCTCGCCGACGTCGTCCCCGACGACGGCGTGCCGGCCGGCCTGGCCCTGCTCGACGCGCCGGACCTCGACTCGGTCCTCGAGGGCAACCGCACCCTGGCCAACCTCCTCCTCGAGACCGCCGACCTGTGGCTCTTCGTCACCACCGCCGCGCGCTACGGCGACGCCGTGCCGTGGCGGGTGCTGCGCCAGGCGCAGGAGCGGGGCATCACCGTCGCCGTCCTCCTCAACCGGGTCCCGCGCCGCGTGCTCCCCGAGGTGCGTGCCGACCTCATGCGCCGGATGACCGACCTCGGTCTGGGGGAGGCCCCGCTCTTCGTCGTGCCGGACGTGGGCCCGCACGAGGGCCTGCTCCCCGCCGACGTCGTCGAGCCCGTCCGCACCTGGCTCGCGCTCCTCGGTGGCCGCAACACCGCCCGCGGCGTCGTGCGCCGCACCACTCAGGGCGTGTGGGGGACGCTGCGCGAGGAGCTGCTGCGCCTGGCCGACGGCATCACCGAGCAGGCCATGGCCGCCGGCACGCTCCGCTCCCGGGCGGAGCACGCCGTCGACGAGGCCGCCGACGCGCTCGTCTCGCGCCTGCGCACCGGCGTCGCCACCCAGGGCGCCCCGACCACCCGCTGGCTCTCCGCGGCCAGCACCGGTGGCGTGCTCGCACCCCTCACCGGTGACGCCTCCCGGGTCCGCAAGGGCTGGCGGGGCAGCGGCACACGCGACCGCAGCCGCGCCGCCGTCGCCATCGGGGCCGAGACGCGCCAGGCGCTCGCCCCGCTCCTCGTCGACGCCGCGGCGGACGCCGCCGCGGACCTGCGTCGCGCCTGGTCCGAGCCCGGCCGCGGCGGCGCGGACCTGCTCGTGGCCGACGACGGCGCACGCGACTCCCGCGCCGGGTCCGCCGTCGCCGCCTGGGCCGCACGGACCGACGCGCTCGCCGAGCGGGTGCTCGGTGACTCCGCGCGCGTGCTCGACGCCGCCGGGCTCAGCGGCCTGCTCCAGGCGGCCGCCGCCGGCCTCGAGGGTGCCGCCCGCGCCGTCCGGTCGCTCGTGCCCGGCGAGGACGTCGTCGCGACGGTGGCCGAGGACCTCCACGCGACCGCCGCCGCCGTGGTCCGTGACGAGGCCGGCCCCGCCCTCGACCGCCTCGCCGCCCTCGGGCTGCGCAGCGAGGCCGGTGCCGGTCTGCGGCTGCGGGCCAGTGAGCTGAGAGGACACCAATGAAGCACCACGGCGCCCACGCCGCTCCCGCCCACGACGACGAGCGGCTGAGCACACACGTCCAGCGGATCGCCGCGGCGCTCGAGCAGGCCGGTGACGAGGTCGCCCCCGAGCTCGTCGCCGCCTCCCTCGCCGACATCGCCCAGGTGGAGAAGCGGCTCGCGCTCGGCGTGGACCGCACGGTCGTCGCGCTCGTCGGTGGGACGGGCTCGGGCAAGTCCTCCCTGTTCAACGCGATCTCCGGGCTGCGCTTCGCCGACGTCGGCGCGATCCGGCCCACCACCGACCGGGCCGCCGCGTGCGTGTGGGGCGGCTCGGCCACCGAGCTGCTCGACTTCCTCGAGGTCTCCGAGCACCGCCGCATCGGCCGCGAGAGCGTCCTGGACGCCGACGAGGAGCAGGCCCTGCACGGCCTCGTGCTCCTCGACATGCCCGACCACGACTCCGTCGCCGAGGCCCACGCCGACCAGGTCGACCGGCTGCTGCCGCTCGTCGACATGCTCATCTGGGTGGTCGACCCCCAGAAGTACGCCGACCACGCCCTCCACGACCGTTACCTGCGCGCCCTGGCCGACCGCCAGGAGGTCATGCTCGTCCTCGTCAACCAGGTCGACACCCTCCCCGCGGGCGCCGTGCCGCGGGTGGTCGAGTCGGTCCGGGAGCTGCTGCGTGCCGACGGCCTGGGCGGTGTCGAGGTCATCACCACCTCCGCCGTCACCGGGCAGGGCATCGCGGACGTGCGGGAGATCCTCGCGCTCACCGTGGCGCGGTCCTCGACCGCCGCCCGCACCGCCGAGGCAGAGATCGGTGCCGTCGCCCGCAGGCTGCGCGCCGCCGTCGGGCAGGACGAGCCGGCCCTCGGCACCTCCGAGGTGGCAGCGGCCGCCGGTGAGCTCAGCCGTGCGGCCGGGGTCGGCTCCGTCGCGGACTCGGTGCGTGCCGCCGTCGTGCGGGTGCGGTCCAGCGCGTTGGCCCATCCCGAGCCGCCGGCCACCGGTGCCGTCGAGGCCGTGCGGGGGCGCTGGCTCGCGGCCGCGACCGCCGGCCTGCCCGAGCGGTGGGAGCGCGCCGTGACGCAGGCCGTGCCCCCCGCGGGGTCGCTGCGCGAGTCCGTCTCCTCCGCCGTCGACGGCGTGCCGCTGCCCGAGGTGCGCCGGCCGGGACTGCTCGCGCTGCAGGTGGGCGGCCTTGTGCTCGCCGCGCTCGGCGTGCTTGCCCTCGTCCTCGGTGCCGCCGGCGCCCTCGGGGCCGGTGACCTGCCCGGCGGTGTGCTCCTCGGCGTCGGGGCGGGGCTGCTCGTTCTCGGCGCCGCGGGCGTCGTCATTGCGCGGGTGTCACGCGGCTCCCAGGGGGAGCGGGTGGCGGCACGCTACCGCCAGGAGGTGGAGGAGCGGGTCGGTGAGGTCGTGCGCGGCGAGCTCGCCGCGCCGACGGTCGCCGTCCTCGAGCGGCACCGGACCCTGCGTCTCGCGCTGGACGCGGCTGCCGCACAGGACGGCTGAGCGAGGGCTCCGTCCACAGTCGGTCCCCTCGCCGCTCCCGGGTGAGGGCGCCGCACGGCATCGTCGTGCTCGACGCCGGCACCCCGCCGGCCCCGAGCCAGGAGCACTGCGATGAGCGACACCAACCAGATCACCGTCCGCGGACGCGTGGGGACCGACCCGGAGATCGTCCTCACGCCCAACGACAGGGAGGTGACGAAGTTCCGGCTCGCCTGCACCCGCAGCTACCGGGACTCCGCCAGCGGCGAGTGGCGGGAGACCGGCACCGAGTGGTTCACCGTCAAGACGTGGGGACCGAACGGCAAGTTCGTGCAGCGGTCGATCCGCCGCGGCATGCCGGTCCTCGTCCAGGGCATCTTCAGCTCCGAGGAGTGGGCCGGGCCGGAGCGCACGAGCCACACCAACGTCATCACCGCCGGTGTCATCGCGGTCGACATCAAGTACGGCCTCGTCACCTACGCGAAGGTCATCGAGCAGGCACCGGCGGAGGCCTTCGCCGCGCGGGAGACGGCACCCGGGACGGACGAGGAGCGGGACCCGGAGGACGGCGGCGCACCCGTGGGGGAGGGCCTGGAGCCCGCGGACCCGTGGGAGAAGGCGCCCGTCGAGGTGTGATCGCCTGCAGCGAAGGCCACACCGGCGGCAGACGACGACCGGGCGGCCGTGGCCTACCCTGGAGGACGCAAGTGGCCGGGGCTCCGGCCCGCATCCTCGAGCACTGGGAGAGTTGTGGCCGAGTACATCTACTCGATGGTCAGGGCACGCAAGGCGCACGGCGACAAGGTCATCCTCGACGACGTCTCCATGTCCTTCCTGCCCGGCGCCAAGATCGGCATGGTCGGTCCGAACGGCGCGGGCAAGTCGACGATCCTCAAGATCATGGCCGGGCTCGAGCAGCCCTCGAACGGTGAGGCGCGGCTGAGCCCGGGCTACTCCGTCGGGATCCTCCTGCAGGAGCCGCCGCTCGACGAGACGAAGAACGTGCTGGAGAACGTCCAGGACGGCGTCTCGGAGATCAAGGCCAAGCTCGACCGCTTCAACGCCATCGGCGAGGAGATGGCGAACCCCGACGCCGACTTCGACGCGCTCATGGCCGAGATGGGCACCCTCCAGGGCGAGATCGACGCCGCCAACGCGTGGGACCTCGACTCCCAGCTCGAGCAGGCGATGGACGCGCTGCGCCTGCCGCCGCCCGACGCGGACGTCTCCGTCCTGTCCGGTGGCGAGCGGCGCCGCGTCGCGCTGTGCAAGCTGCTGCTCGAGGCGCCCGACCTCCTGCTCCTCGACGAGCCCACCAACCACCTCGACGCCGAGTCGGTGCTCTGGCTCGAGCAGCACCTGGCCAAGTACGCCGGCGCCGTCATCGCCGTCACCCACGACCGGTACTTCCTCGACCACGTCGCCGAGTGGATCGCCGAGGTCGACCGCGGCCGCCTCTACCCCTACGAGGGCAACTACTCCACCTACCTGGAGAAGAAGGCCTCCCGCCTCGAGGTGCAGGGCAAGAAGGATGCCAAGCTTCAGAAGCGCCTCCGGGACGAGCTCGAGTGGGTCCGCTCCTCCGCCAAGGGCCGCCAGGCCAAGTCCAAGGCACGTCTGGCGCGCTACGAGGAGATGGCCGCCGAGGCCGACCGCATGCGCAAGCTCGACTTCGAGGAGATCCAGATCCCGCCGGGCCCGCGCCTGGGCTCGGTCGTCATCGACGCCAAGAACCTCGAGAAGGGCTTCGGGGACCGCACCCTCATCGACGGGCTGTCCTTCTCCCTGCCGCCCAACGGCATCGTCGGCGTCATCGGCCCCAACGGCGTCGGCAAGACGACCCTCTTCAAGACGATCGTCGGCCTCGAGCCGCTCGACGGCGGTGACCTCAAGATCGGGGAGACCGTGAAGATCTCCTACGTCGACCAGTCCCGCGAGGGCCTGGACCCGAAGAAGACGCTGTGGGAGGTCGTGTCCGACGGGCTGGACTTCATCCAGGTCGGCAAGGTCGAGATCCCCTCGCGCGCCTACGTCTCGCAGTTCGGCTTCAAGGGCGCCGACCAGCAGAAGCCGGCCGGCGTGCTCTCCGGTGGTGAGCGCAACCGCCTCAACCTCGCGCTCACGCTCAAGCAGGGCGGCAACCTCCTGCTCCTCGACGAGCCGACGAACGACCTCGACGTCGAGACCCTCGGCTCGCTGGAGAACGCGCTGCTCGAGTTCCCCGGCTGCGCCGTCGTCGTCTCCCACGACCGGTGGTTCCTCGACCGCGTCGCCACCCACATCCTCGCCTGGGAGGGCACCGAGGAGAACCCGGCGAACTGGTACTGGTTCGAGGGCAACTTCGCCTCCTACGAGGAGAACAAGGTCGCTCGACTGGGGCCCGACGCCGCGCGCCCCAGCCGCATGAGCTACCGCAAGCTCACGCGCGACTGATGACCCGACTGACCGTTCCCGTGAAGCTCCGCTGGTCGGACATCGACGGCTACGGGCACGTCAACAACGCGGCGATGCTCACCCTCCTCGAGGAGGCCCGCATCGCCGCGTTCTGGGCGAGCCCGGAGGACCCGGACGTCACCGGCGGCAGGATCCTCGCCGCCGGTGACGGCGCCCAGACGGCCACCTTCATCGCCCACCAGGAGATCGAGTACCTCGCGCCGCTGGAGTACACGACGGCGCCGGTCCAGGTGGAGATGTGGCTGGCCCGCATGGGTGGGGCCAGCATCGACGTCTGCTACGAGGTGCCCGGGCCCGAGGGCGTCGCCGTGCGGGCGATGACGACGCTCGTGCTCGTCGACCGCACCACCGGCCGCCCGCGCCGCATCAGCGACGACGAGCGTGCCGCCTGGTCCGAGCTCGTCGAGGAGCCGGTCACCTTCCGCCGCAACCTCACCCGCTGACCCCGCCGGACGAGACCCGGCTACCGGCGCGGCGGACTCCCTTCCCGGCGAGCGCTGAGTTGTTACTGACGTCCCGCCACAACTCAGCGCTCGACGCTAAGCGACCTTCGTCGAGCGCTGAGTTGTCACTCCGCGACGGAGGTCACCTCGACTTCGATTCCCCGGGGTGTGCACACTTGAGGAGTGACCCCTCCCCCTCTTCGGCTCGGCACGCGCGCCTCGACGCTGGCGCTCACGCAGTCCACCACCGTGGCCAAGGCGCTGGAGGCGGCGACCGGCCGGGAGGTCGAGCTCGTCCGGATCCGCACCGAGGGCGACCGCAAGCGCGCCTCCCTCGTCACCCTCGGCGGCACCGGCGTCTTCGCCGCCGCGCTGCGCGAGGCGCTGCTCGCCGGGGAGTGCGACCTCGCCGTCCACTCCCTCAAGGACCTGCCCACGGCCCCGACGCCCGGCCTGTCGATCGGCGCGCTGCCCGAGCGCGCGGACTCCCGCGACGCCCTGTGCGCCCGCGAGGGCTGGACCCTGCAGACGCTTCCCGACGGCGCACGGGTCGGCACCGGCTCACCGCGCCGGGCCGCGCAGCTGCTCGCCGCCCGTCCTGACCTCGACATCGTCGACATCCGCGGCAACGTCGAGACCCGCCTGGGGCGCGTGCAGCCCGGTGACCTCGACGCCGTCGTCCTCGCCCACGCCGGGCTCGCCCGCGTCGGGCGGCTCGAGGCGGTCACCGAGACCCTCGACACGGAGGTCGTCGTCCCCGCCCCGGGGCAGGGCGCGCTGGCCGTCGAGTGCCGCAGCGAGGACCTCACCGACCCGGACCACCCGCTCGCCGCCGGCCTGCGCGCCCTCGACGACCACGCCACCCGCCTGGCGGTCACCGCCGAGCGCGTCGTCCTGCGCGTCCTCGAGGCCGGCTGCGCCGCGCCGCTCGGCGCCCTCGCCCATCTCGAGGGCGGGGCGCTGCACCTCCACGCGACCGTCGTCGAGCACGACGGCAGCCGCCGCCTCAGCCACCGCGCCGACGTCGCGCTCCCGGCCGACGACGCCGCCTCGCTCGCGGCAGCGGAGTCCCTCGGCACCGAGGTCGCGAACGCACTCCTCGAGGCGGGTGCCGCGAGCATCACCGGGCGGCCCGCGTGAGCCTGGCCGCCTGCGCCACAGCCCCGTCCCGCCGGGCCGGATCGCTGCGGCCCAGGACCGCGCGCGCCACCGGACCGACGGCATGAGCCTCGCCGGCCGCACGCTCCTGCTCCCCAACACCGACGCCGCGAACCGCCTCGCCCACGCCGCCGAGGAGCTCGGCGCGCGCACGGTCACCGCGGACCTCATCCGGCACGAGACGATCGCTCCCACCGACGAGCTCGACGCCGCGCTCCGCGCCGCTGTGAGCGTCGACTGGGTCGCCCTCACCAGTGCCACGACCGTCGCGGCCGTCGCCGAGCGCGCCGCCGCCCTCGGCACGACGACGGCGCAGCTCCTCGCCGGCCCGCGCGTCGCCGTCGTCGGCCACGCGACCGGCGCCGCCCTCGCCGCGCACGGAATCGACGCGGACCTCGTCCCGCCGGAGCGCTCGAGCGCCGTCGACCTCCTCGCCGTCTGGCCCGCGGGCAGCGGCACCGTGCTCGTCCCGCGCTCGGAGATCGCCGCCCCCACCCTCGTCGCCGGCCTGCGCGAGCGCGGCTGGCAGGTGCGCGACGTCGTCGCCTACCGGACCGTCCCCGTGACGGTCCCCGACCCCGCGGTCACGGAGCTGCTCGACGGCGGAGGGGTCGACGTCGTCGTCCTCACCTCGGGCAGCACCGCGAGCGCCTTCGCCGCCCTCTACGGCACCGCCGCACCCACGCGCGTGTGCGCGATCGGCGAGAGCACCGCCGACGCCGCGCGCCGTGCGGGGCTGCCGGTGCACGCCGTCGCCGACCACCAGACCACCGCCGGCCTGCTCGAGGCGGCCGGCCGCGCCCTCACCACCGGAGCCCGCCCATGACGCACCCGATCCCCACCGCCCGCCCGCGCCGGCTGCGCCGCAGCCCGGCGATGCGGCGGCTCGTCGCCGAGACCCGCCTGCACGCGGCGGACCTCGTGCTGCCGATGTTCGTCAAGGAGGGCCTGGACGAGCCGGCGCCGATCACGTCGATGCCGGGCGTCGTCCAGCACTCGCTGGACTCCCTGCGCCGCGCGGCCGTCGAGGCTGCCGAGGCGGGGGTCGGCGGGCTCATGCTCTTCGGCGTCCCGGCCGTGCGCGACGCGGTCGGCTCCTGCGCGACGGACCCGGACGGGATCCTCAACGCGGGCCTGCGTGCGCTCGTCGAGGAGGTGGGGGACGCCGTCGTCGTCATGTCCGACCTGTGCCTGGACGAGTTCACGGACCACGGGCACTGCGGCGTCCTCACGGCCGACGGCACCGTCGACAACGACGCGACCCTCACCCGCTACGAGGAGATGGCGCTCGCGCAGGCGGAGACCGGCGCTCACCTGCTCGGGCTGTCCGGGATGATGGACGGCCAGACCGCGGCGGTGCGGGCGGCCCTCGACGGCGCCGGGCACACCGACGTCGCCGTCCTCGCCTACTCCGCGAAGTACGCCTCGGCCTTCTACGGGCCCTTCCGCGACGCCGTCGACTCCGCCCTCCAGGGCGACCGCCGCACCTACCAGATGGACGCCGGCAACCGCCGCGAGGGGCTGCGCGAGGCGACCCTCGACCTCGCCGAGGGCGCCGACGTCGTCATGGTCAAGCCCGCGATGAGCTACCTCGACGTCCTGTCCGACGTCGCCGCCCACTCCCCCGTGCCCGTCGCCGCCTACCAGGTGTCCGGGGAGTACGCGATGATCGAGGCCGCGGCGGCGCAGGGCTGGATCGACCGGCGCCGCGCGATCGAGGAGTCCCTGCTCGGCATCCGCCGCGCCGGCGCCGACCTCACCCTCACGTACTGGGCGACCGAGGTCGCCGGCTGGCTGCGCTGACCACCACGACCCCGAGAGGCACCCGATGAGCGACCTGCCCACCGACCCCATGGACGAGATCTTCACCTCCGCGCGTGCGGTGATCCCCGGCGGGGTGAGCTCCCCGGTGCGCGCGTACGGTTCGGTGGGTGGGGTGCCGCGGTTCGTCGCGTCCGCGCGCGGGCCGCACATCACCGACGTCGCCGGGCGGGAGTACGTCGACCTCGTGATGTCGTGGGGGCCGGGGCTGCTCGGCCACGCGCACCCCGAGGTGGTCGACGCCGTGCAGCAGGCCGCGGCGCGCGGGCTGTCCTTCGGGGCGCCCACCGTGGCGGAGGTGGAGCTGGCCGAGGCGATCCGCGAGCGCGTGTCCCCGGCGCAGCGGGTCCGCTTCGTCTCGACCGGCACCGAGGCGACGATGACGGCGATCCGCCTCGCCCGCGGGGCGACCGGCCGCGACCTCATTGTGAAGTTCGCCGGGCACTACCACGGGCACGTCGACGCGCTCCTCGCCGCAGCCGGCTCCGGGGTGGCGACCTTCGCCATGCCCGGCTCCGCCGGGGTGACCGCGGCGACGACGGCGCAGACCATCGTCCTGCCCTACAACGACGCCGTCGCCCTCACCGAGCTCTTCGCCACGCGCGGGCACGAGATCGCCGCGGTCATCACCGAGGCCGCGCCCGCGAACATGGGCGTCGTCCCGCCCGAGCCCGGCTTCAACGGGCTGCTGCGGCAGCTGACCGCGGCCCACGGCACGCTCCTCATCCTCGACGAGGTGCTCACCGGATTCCGCGTCCACCCCTCCGGCTGGTGGGGCCTGGAGCAGGCCGGCGACGGCGGCACGCGCGCCTGGGAGCCGGACCTCGTCACCTTCGGCAAGGTCGTCGGCGGCGGGATGCCGCTCGCCGCCGTCGGCGGACGGGCCGAGCTCATGGACCTCCTCAGCCCGCTCGGGCCGGTCTACCAGGCGGGCACGCTCTCGGGGAACCCGCTGGCGACGGCGGCCGGTCTGGCCACGCTGCGGCTCGCCGACGACACGGTGTACGCCCGGGTGGACGAGGCGGCCGGCGTCGTCGCCGACGCGGTGGGCGCCGCCCTGTCCGCCGAGGGTGTCCCGCACCGGGTCCAGCGGGCCGGGAGCCTGTTCTCCGTCTTCTTCGGCGAGGCCGCGGCTGCCGCGCCGGTGCGGAACTACGCGCAGGTGCAGGCGCAGGACGCCTTCCGCTTCCCGCCGTTCTTCCACGCGATGCTCGAGGCGGGCGTGGCCCTGCCACCGTCGGTCTTCGAGGCGTGGTTCCTCTCGGCCGCCCACGACGACGACGCCGTCAACCGCGTCCTCGACGCCCTGCCGGCCGCCGCGAGGGCCGCAGCCGCCGCCCGCCCGGAGTAGCACCGGGCGGCCCTGCCCGCCGTCCGTCCGCGCGGGCAGCGGCTCGCCCCGGTCGACCGTGCGCCCTCTGGTCCACCATGCTCCCGGTCTACCGGGCGCATGGTGGACCGAGGACCAGCACGGTGAGGCGGGCTCGCCCGTTGTGGCGCTCCCGGGAACACCTCAGCTGTCGGCGGGGGCTGGGCCTCAGGCGCAGGGCGCCGGCGGGGTTGGGCGGCGGCGCGGAGGGCGGAGGCGAAGGAGGGGTGAGCGGGACGTCGGCCATGAGGGCCGCCTGGTAGGCGTGGTAGACGTCCGGCTTGCCCTCCCACGTGCCCGACGCCGGCCGGTTCGCGGGGTCGAGCTCGTGGTGCCAGGAGCCGCCGTCGCGGTCGACGAGGTAGGTGTCGGCGTAGGCCCACCAGCGCTCAAGGTCGGCGGCGTGGGCGGCGTCGCCCGTCACCCGCTCGAGCACGGTGGACGTCGCGATGGCCTCGGTGACCACCCAGTGCATCCGGGCCCGGACGACGGGCTTCCCGGACCAGTCGGTCGTGTAGACGAAGCCCTCCGCGCCGTCGGCGTCCCAGCCGTCCGCAACGGCCCGCGCGGTGAGCGCCACGGCGGTCTCGGCCAGGTTGGCAGGAGCGTCCGCGCCCAGCGTGGCGTCGACGGCGAGGAGGAGGCGCGCCCACTCCAGGCCGTGGCCCACGGTGGCGCCGTAGGGCTTGAAGGGGTCGGCCGGGCGGTCGCGGTTGTGCTCGAGCAGCGGTGTCCAGTCGGTGGCGAAGTGCTCAGGGATACGCCACTCGTTCTCCCGCGCCCAGGTCGCGACCTGCGCCGAGATGCGCCCGGCGCGGCGGTGCCAGCGGGTGTCCCCGGTGACGTCCCCGGCGGCGAGGTAGGCCTCGACGCTGTGCATGTTGGCGTTGATGCCGCGGTAGGGGTCGAGCGTGGTCCACGCGCGGTCCCACTCGTCGACGACGAGCCCGGCGTCCTCGTCCCAGAAGTGCTCCTCCTGCACCGCGAGCGCGAGGTCGAGCAGCTCCTGCGCACCCTCGATGCCGGCGGCGACGGCGGAGCTCGCTGCGAGGACGACGAAGGAGTGCCCGTAGGCCTGCTTCGTCGTGTTCGACGGACCGTCGGCGGTGACGGCGGCGAACCAGCCGCCGTGCTCGTCGTCGTGGAGCGGGCCGCGCAGGGCACGTACGCCGTGGGCCGCGAGCGCCGCCAGCTCCTCGCGGGACGGACCGCCCGGTGCCGGCTCCTCGCCGGCGAGGACGCCCAGGCTGAAGATGTGCGTCATGCGGCAGGTGATCCACAGCTCGGCGGTCGTGGGGTCCACCCGGCCGCGCTCGTCGAGGTAGCCGAAGCCGAGCTCGCAGCGGGCACCCGCGCCGAACCGCAGGAGCTCGGCCCGCTGGGCGCGGCGGTAGTCGTCGCTGCCCGGACGGGGGTCGGCGGTGGTCGTGGGGTGCGTCATCTCGGTTCCTTCCGGATCGCGGCCGTCCATACCGTAGTGCCTCGGGCGGCCCGTCCCCCGCGCACCTGCCGCGCACTGTTACGCCGCCGAAACGTCCGCGACGCGCGCGCGACGCGTGTCCGCTGGGATGGCGTCGCCAGCCCACAGGGGCCGGCCTAGCGGAAGGACCTTCATGCCGACCTCGAAACGCCACGCCGCCGCAGGGCTGGCCGCCACCCTGGCGCTGCTCGCCGCCACCGCCCCCGCCGCCACCGCCGTCACGGACGTCACCACCCCGGGCGGCGCCAGCTACGATCCACGACGCCTACCGCCCAGGCCTGGACACCGGCTCGATCCGTTCCCTGTCCGGCTCGCGCGTCGAGGGCTTCGGCAACGTGTTCCTCGACGTCGACGGCGGCGAGGGCCGGATGAACGGCCAGATGCTCCGCGGGTTCGGGATCACGGCCGACGACGGCGGCTTCGAGTCCACCCGCTCCGTCCTGCTCGACGGCGTGCAGGTCGCCCGGACGCTCGACGTCGTCGGCGAGAGCCTCCGTTTCCTCGACACCTTCACGAACACGACGGGCGGGCCACTCACCGTCGACGTCTCCTTCGGCGGCTCCCTGGGCTCGGGCACCGGCAGGAACGCCGGGACCATCGTGGACACGTCCGACGGCGACACCACCCTCGAGGTCGAGGACGTGTGGCTGACGTCCGCGCCGGCAGGTGACGGCGTCCGCCCGGTGGGCATCGTCGTCGGGCACGGGGTGGACGCCCTCGGTGACCAGCAGGCCGGCCCGTTCACCGCGCCCTACGAGCCGACCGGCTCCCGCGCCAACCACCCCGGGTTCGTCCACTCGCTGACGATCGTGCCCGGGGAGAGCCAGTCCCTTCTCAGCTACGTCGTCGCCGGCTCTGACGAGGCCGGCGCGCTCGACGCGCTCACCGCGACCACCCGCACGCTCGCGGAGGAGCCGGACGTGGACGGGCTCGACCAGCCGGCGCTGTGCAGCGTCGTCAACTTCGACCTGTCCGACGACGCCGCGTGCGCCGCCGCCGGACTGCTCGCCCAGCCCACCGCCGAGCTCACCGCCCTCGCGTCGGAGGCCGCGTCGACGACGGCGGGCTACGACGTCACCGGGGCGACCATCGCCCAGCTGCAGGCCGACCTGCGCGCGGGCCGGACGACGAGCGTCGAGCTCACCCGCGCCTACCTCGACCGCATCGAGGCGTACGACGACGGCGCACTCGGCTTCCGCAGCTTCATCACCGTGGCGGACGACGCGCTCGAGCAGGCCGCCGCCGCTGACGCGGCGCGCGCGGCGGGCGCGGACAGCGACCTCCTCGGCATCCCGGTGGCCCTCAAGGACCTCTACGACACGGCCGACATGCCGACGACGGGCGGCACCCTGGCCCTCGAGGGCTACCGTCCCGCCGCGGACGCCTGGCAGGTCGCGCGGCTGCGCGAGGCCGGCGCGGTCATGATCGGCAAGACGAACCTCTCCGAGTTCGCGAACTCCGGGTCGATGTCGGAGTCCGGCTTCATGCAGACGTGGAACGCGCTGTACCCCTCGAAGACGTCGCACGGCTCCTCCGGGGGCTCGGGGACCGCCGTCGCCGCGGACCTCGCCGCCGCGGCGATGGGCTCCCAGACGGGCGTGTCCCTGTACGCGCCGTCGACCTCGGCCGGGCTCGCGACCTTCCGCGGCACCGACGGGCTGTCCTCCACCTCGGGCGTCATGCCACTCACCTGGGCCCAGGACTACGCCGGTCCGATGGCGAAGACCGTCACCGACCTCGCGTTCCTGCTCGACGCCACCTCGACGCGGAGCACCGGCAACAACCCTGACGACCTGCTCACCGCGCGGGTGGACAACACGCTGCGACCGGAGTCCTTCACCGCGGGACTGGACGACGGCGCCCTCGACGGAGCGGTCCTCGGTGTCATCCCCGGATCTTTCGTCTCCACCGCCATCTCCGGCGACCCGACCGGACCGGCGGCCCGCGAGTCGCTCGAGCTCCTGGCCGCGCAGGCCGGCGCGACCGTCGTCGAGATCCCGGAGCCCCCGAGCTTCGAGCGCGCCCCGGGAGGCAACCGCGGCGCCGAGGGCTGGGAGCGGTACATCGCCGAGCAGACCGCGTTCCCCTACGCGGACGGTGACGAGCTGCTCTCCTCCCCGCTCGTCCTGCCGTACAACCAGCGCGAGCGGGACACCGAGCCGATGACGGACGAGGAGGTCGAGGCCTACCTCGACTGGCGGGACCGCTACAAGGAGCACATCGCCGAGTGGATGGACGAGGCGGGCGTCGACGCCGTCGTGTACCCCGGCTTCCTCTCGGCCATCGGGAACAACGATGTCGCCTCCGCCGTCCACACCTCCGACCGCGCCACCGGCGTGCTCACCTCGAGCGTGGGTCTGCCGACGGTCGTCGTGCCGGTGGGTGCCAGCCCGCTGGGCGAGTCGATGAGCCTGCAGGTGCTCGGGCGGGCCTGGTCGGACGCCGAGGTGCTCGCCATGGGCTTCGCGCTCGAGCAGCAGGTGAGCGACCGCGTCACCACCGACTTCGCGCCGGCGCTGCCCGTGAGCGCCGGTGAGGTCCCGACCGAGGTCGAGGTGACCGTGCCCGACAGTCTGGAGACCGGGACACCGGCGACCGCGGTCGTCGACGTCGTCGCCGCCGGCGGTGTGCAGCCGGGCGGCGTGGTCGTCCTCGAGGTCGCCGGGCGCACCTTCACCGGGACGGCCGGCGCGGCCGGCACCACCTTCGCGCTCCCGGACCTCCCCGTGGGCGAGTACGACATCACCGCCTCCTACACCGGTGGCCCGGCCACGGCGCCGTCGTCGGGGAGCGCGGTGCTCGCCGTCGTCGAGCCCGTCGAGGAGCCGACCGACGAGCCGACCGAGGAGCCCACCGAGGAGCCCACCGAGGAGCCCACCGACGAGCCGACCGAGGACCCGTCCGAGGAGCCCACCGAGGAGCCGAGCGAGAACCCGTCCGAGGAGCCGGGCGCCGGCGCACCGACCGACGAGCCGAGCACCGACACCCCCGACGACGGAGAGCTTCCGGCGACCGGCGGAGACGGAGCAGCGCCTCCCGCACCGGGTGGTGGCCTGGCCATCACCGGTGCCGCCGTCACCGTCGCCGCCCTCGCCACGGTCGTCCTCCTCGCCGCGGGAGGCACGATCCTCCTCGCCCGCCGCCGGGCCTCCGCCTAGCCCGACAGCCGCTCCGCCGACAGCCGGACTCCTCACCCGAGGAGTTCGGCTGTCGGCGCGAGGCGGACCCGCAGCCGGGGTGTGCCACTCCCTGGTGCACCCCGGCCTTCTCCCGCAGCTGCGCCCGCGCGAGGCTGGAGCCATGCCCACACCACCCTCCCCGTCCTTCGTCCTCACCGGTGCCCACGTCATGCCGGTCCCGGGGGCCACGACTCCCGCGGACCTCACCGTCGTCGGGGACCGCGTCGCCGCTGGCTCACCGTCCCCCACCACCGAGCGCGTCCGCGCCGACGGCGCGTACGCGGTCCCGCTGCTCGTCGAGTCCGCCGTCGCTCAGCTGCCTCCCGCCGAGCGGGACAGGTTCGACCTCGTCCCCGGCAACGCGGCCACCTTCGCCGTCGTCCGCCGGCCGGTCGACGAGTCGCAGGTGCGCCGCATGCTCGTCGTCGACCCGCGCGACCTCCTCGCCGTGTACGTCGCCGGCCACCTCGAGGCCTGGGACGGCGAGCCGACGCGACCCGCGGGCGAGGACCTCACCGACCCCACCGTCCGTGCCACGTGGGCCGGCACCTGGCACGACACCGGTCGCGCCCTCCAGCAGCACCTGCGGCCCGACGGGCGCTACTCCGAGACCAGGAGCGGCCGCGCCGACGCGTTCACCGGCCGCTACTGGGTCCACGAGGACCGCATCACCTACCTCGACGACTCCGGCTTCTGGGCCTTCGGCCAGCTCGTGGACGGCGTCCTCCACCACGCCGGCTTCGTCATGACCCGACGGCGGAGCCTGCCAGGGAGCGCC
This sequence comes from Georgenia sp. Marseille-Q6866, assembly GCF_965111665.1. Classification (NCBI taxonomy): domain Bacteria; kingdom Bacillati; phylum Actinomycetota; class Actinomycetes; order Allobogoriellales; family Allobogoriellaceae; genus Georgenia; species Georgenia sp. Marseille-Q6866. Next base: position 38,981 of record NZ_CBCOOR010000012.1, read on the forward strand.
AGGTCCTGGTTGGGCGCGGGCGCGGCCCGTACCGTCTGAGGGTGACCACCTCCGAGCTCGGCTCCTTCCTCAAGGCGCGGCGCGGCCACGTGCGGCCCGCGGACGTCGGCGTCACCGCGCACACCCCGCGCCGGGTGCCCGGGCTGCGCCGGGAGGAGGTCGCCGTGCTCGCGGGCGTGAGCGTGGACTACTACGCGCGCCTGGAGCAGGGCCGCGAGCGCAACCCCTCGCCGTCGGTGCTGGGCGCGATCGCCAGCGCCCTGTGCCTCGACCTCGACCAGCGCGAGCACCTCTTCCGCCTCGCCGGTCTCGCGCCCACGGCGCTGGCGCCCGCCACCGAGCCGCCCCCGCAGGCTTTGCGTGAGCTGCTCGAGGCGTGGCCGCACACACCCGCCGTCGTCATCGACCGCCGGCTCGACGTCCTCGCGCACAACGCCCTGGCGGCCGCCCTGTACGCCGACTTCGCCCGCCTCGACAACCTCGCCCGCATGACGTTCCTCGACCCGGTCGGGGCGCGGTTCTACGTCCGCTGGGACCGGGCGGCGGAGTCGTGCGTCGCCAACCTGCGTCTCGCGCTGGGGCACGTGGACGCGGCCGACGGCGTGCGCGCGCTCGTCGCCGAGCTCGCCTCGGCCAGCGCTGCCTTCCGTCACCTGTGGGCGCGGCACGACGTGCGCGGCAAGACGCACGAGTCCAAGGAGCTCCACCACGGCGAGGTCGGCGAGCTCTCCCTCGACTACCACGCCTTCGACGTCAGGGGACTGCCCGGGCACCAGCTCGTCGTCTACGGTGCGGCGCCCGGCTCGCCCAGCGCCGAGAAGCTCCAGCTGCTGGCCTCCCTCCACGCGGCGCCCGCCACCGCGGCCGCCCCGCCCGAGGTGTAGGCACTTCCCCGACCCGACGCCTAGGACGGCGCCCCCTCCCGGCACGGACGACGGCGGGAGGTGCACTGTCGGCGGCCGTGGCGTTACTGCGTGGTCGCCGTCGCCAGCTCGCGGGCCTCCGCACGGGCAGCGGCGACCGCCGCCTCCAGCCGTGCCGCGGCACGACGACGGCGGGCCACCGCGAGCACCACGAGCCCGGCCACCAGCGCGAGGAGCGCGAGCTGCGCCCACGGCACCGCCCACACCGAGACCGTCCCGACGGCGGCCGGCAGCTCACCGGGCACCTCGTCGCTCCCCACGACCACCGGCGTCAGGCCGACCTCGACGCCGAGCCGGAAGGTCGGCCACGCCTCGACCGACGCCGTCTGCGTCGCGGACTGGCCCGGCAGCACCTCACGCGGCCCGTCGACGACCACGTCGCCGCCCCCGGTCCCGAGCAGCCCCGTCACGCTCGCGACCTGCGCCGCCCCGAGCCGCACGTTGCCCTCGTTCTCCACGGTCCACGACAGGTCCACCGTCCCGGGCGCGAAGGGGTTCCACGACGGCCGGTACTCGGCCTGCAGGTCCGCGACGCCGAGCGCGGGCAGGAGGTCCCCGGCCACCCGCAGGTGCAGCCGCGCACCGGCGCGTGAGTCGAGGGAGACCGAGCTGCCCTCCACGTCGGTCCCCACGGACCGCAGCGAGGCGACGATCCCCGCGGGCTGGTCCCCCGGCGTCGCGTCGTCGGGCACGGTGACCGTGAAGGGCACGACGGCGCTGCCCATGGGCTCGAGGTCGACCTCCTCCTCGATCTCCACCCACGAGCCGGCCGCCTCGGGCGCGACGTCGCTGGGCAGCACGTCGAAGTTCCCACCCGCCGTCACGGTCCCGTCCGAGGCGAGGAGCGCGAGCGTGATCGGCTCCTCGGAGTAGTTCGCCACCTCGACGTGGTCGGTGTGGCTCGCCCCCGGCTCCAGCTCGAGCCGGAAGGACACCCGCCCGTCGGCGCCGTCGGCCCCCGCCGGCGCGATCCCGAAGGTGACCTGGTCGGCGGGGCGCGACGGCGCGTCACCGGTCGCGTCCTGCGGCTCCCCCTCCGTCGGCGGTGCCCCGCCATCGGGCACGGACTTCTCCCCGAAGTGCGGGTCGGCGACGTCCGCGTGCACCGCGGCGGGGACGACGACGGCGAGGGGCAGGGCGAGCAGCAGGCTCGCCACCGTGGTGCGCAGGTGACGCATGGGTGGGTCCTTCACGGGGTCGAGCCGTGCCCGCCGGCGGGTCGCACCGGCGGGCACGGCAAGGGGGTGGTGTGGTCAGTCGACCGGGAAGAGGGTCACGGTCAGCGACCCGGTGTAGGCGCCGTCGCGCGTGTCGACGGGCACCTCAAGCTCGAGGTCGGCGTCGAGCACGGCGGTGCCGATACGGCCCTCGGCGTCCGCGTACGCGAGGGTCTGCGCGGCGGCGAGGCCCTCGCCGCCGGACATCACCGAGCGCACGCGCTCGCCGGGGGTGACGCCGTCCTGCTCCTCGACGAGGCCCGGGGTCCAGCCGAGGTGGCCGGCGCGGATGACGCGCTCGTCCGCGGAGACGAGCGAGGAGGCCTGGCCGGAGACGGCCCAGCCGGCGGCCTCGGCGCGCGAGTCGGTCACCGAGACGGTGGGCAGCTCGCCGTCGAGACGAAGGCGGTCACCGGCGTGGCGCAGGTCGCCGAGCGCGACCTTGCCGTCGGCCACGGAGAGCACGAGCGTGCCGGGCAGGCCGGGGCCCTCGCCGTCACCGAGCTCGGGGATCACGGCCTCGACCTCGATGCCGCCCTCGGAGGGCTGGGTGGCCCACAGCTCGTCGAGGAGGACGCCTGCGAGGTCGGTGTTGTCGAGGTACTCGCCACGGACCGGGTCGGTGCCCGTCGCGCGGGCGAGGAGCGTGTCGACGCCGACGCCCTTGGCGAAGACGGGGACGAGCTGGTTGGTGTGGCTGCCGGAGTACCAGTCGAGCTCGGGCAGCTGCTCGGCGTCACCGTGCATGGGGGTCCAGCCCGGGTCGGAGCCGGCGCCGGCGAGGTAGCCGGTCTCGTGGTCCGCCGTGACGATGATGAGGGTGTTGTCCCAGGTGGCGTCGCTGTCCTCGGACTCGACCCACTCGACGGCTGCCTCGACGGAGGCGTTGAAGTCCTGGGTCTCCTCGATGTTGCGGACCGTGTCGTTGGCGTGGCCGGTCCAGTCGATGGCGCCGCCCTCGACCATGAGGAAGAGGCCGTCCTCGTCCTGCTCGAGGACGTTGAGCGCACCGGCGGTCATCATCTCCAGGGAGGGGACGTTGTCGTTGAGGGGCGTCTGGTACGGCGCGGTCTCCTCGCCGTCGGACGCGCGGCCCTGCTGGAGGGTGGAGGCGACCTGCGCGAGACCGAAGACGCGCTCGGGCACGTCCTCGCCGGCGGCGAGCGCCTCGAAGTCGGCTTTCTCCTCGACGTAGCTGAAGCCGGTCTGCCCGTCCTGGAGGCGGGCGAAGTCCCCCTCGCTGATGTAGTCGTACGACGGCGTCTCGCGCGCCTCGCCGGAGTCGGTGAAGCCGGGGTGGCCGGCGCCCATGACGACGTCGAGGTCGGTGCCGAGCATCTCCGTCGCCATGCCGACGTAGTCGTTGCGGTCGCCGTTGTGGGCGACGTACCCGGCGGGGGTGGCGTGGTTGAAGGGCACGGAGGTGACGACGCCGGCGGCGCGGCCGGTGGCCTTGGCGCGCTCGGTGAGGTTCTCGACGCGGTTGCCCTCGTGGTCCAGGCCGATGACGCCGTTGTTCGTCTTGACGCCCGTCCCCATGGCGGTGCCGGCCGCGCCGGAGTCGGTGCTGTTGCCGGCGATGTAGGCGAAGTCGGTCCAGGCCCGCTCGGGGTCGTAGGAGTTGCCGTGCTGGAAGGTCGTCATGTTCGTCAGCGCCCAGTCCTCGTAGACCTGGACGGCGTTGCCCGGCAGCGTCTTCACGCCCCCCTGGGCGTCGGAGAAGACCTGGTAGCGGCTCTGGCCGGTCTCGTAGAGGTTGGTGCTGGCGATGTGGTTGTAGCCCATGCCGTCACCGATGAAGACGATGACGTTCTCGGGGATGGCAGGCGTGTCCTCGGGGGCCGCGCTCGCAGCGGCGGCCGTGCCGACGAGGGCAGCGACGACTCCGGTGGCGATCAGACCGCGGCGGGTCAGGCCGCAAGGTCGGTGATCCATGGGGATGCTCACTCTCGACTCGATTCGTGCCCGCGGCGTGCGGGCCGCCTCGGACGGTAGGAAGCGGGGGTGAACCGAGAGGCCGAGTTGAGGGAAGTGTCAGTGAACGGCAAGCGACCGGCAGTCGAGACGATGCGGGGTCTGCTACCGACGCAGGAGCAGCTCTGCCCCTTCGACGGACCCGCTTCGGTGGCGCCCGGGGCCGTGAGGTGTGGGTTCGTGGACCTCAGAGGTCGAGAAGTCCACACCTTGCGATGCGCCGACCCGGCGAGAAGGTGACATGGCGCCGAGGCGTTAAGTTGCTCCGTCTGGTGGAGCAATCTCACGTCTCCGCACACACACGTCCCGCGGAGCCTCCCCTCCTCCGACGCCGACAGCCGGATCCCTCGGGGAGGAATCCGGCTGTCGGCCGTGAGTGGTGGCGTGGGGGGGCTGGCGACCTACAGGCTGGCGCGGAGGGCGCGGAGGCGGGTGAGGCTCGCGTCCTTGCCGAGGATCTCCATCGACTCGAACAGCGGCGGGGAGACGCGGCGGCCGGTGATCGCCACGCGCAGCGGCGCGTAGGCGAAGCGCGGCTTGATGCCCATCTCCTCGACGAGCACCGCCTTGAGCGCCTCCTGCTGGGCCTCCGGGGAGAAGTCCGCCAGCCCCTCGAGGACGGCGATCGAGCGGTCGAGCACGTCGGCGGCCTCGGGACGCAGTGCCCCCCGCGCGTCCTCCTCCACCACGACGGCGTCGTCGGCCACGAAGAGGAAGCCGAGCATCCCCGGCGCCTCGCCGAGCAGCGTCATGCGCTCCTGCACGAGCGGCGCGGCGGCGGTGAGCAGCGCCTGCTGCTCCGCCGGCAGCTCCTCGAAGGTGCCGGCCCCCACCACGCCGGCGTCGCGCAGGTACGGCACGAGCCGCCCGCGGAAGTCGTTCGCCGAGAGCAGGCGCAGGTGAGCGGCGTTGATGGCCTCGGCCTTCTTGAGGTCGAAGCGCGCCGGGTTGGGGTTGACGTCGGCGACGTCGAAGGCGGCAACCATCTCCTCGCGGGTGAAGATGTCGTTGTCCGGGGAGATCGCCCAGCCGAGCAGCGCGAGGTAGTTGAGCAGACCCTCGGGGGTGAAGCCGCGCTCGCGGTGGAGGAAGAGGTTGGACTCCGGGTCGCGCTTGGACAGCTTCTTGTTGCCCTCCCCCATGACGTAGGGCAGGTGCCCGAACTGCGGCATCACCGAGGCGACGCCGATGTCGAGCAGCGCGCGGTAGAGCACCACCTGGCGCGGGGTGGAGGACAGGAGGTCCTCACCGCGCAGCACGTGGGTGATGTTCATCAGGGCGTCGTCGACGGGGTTGACGAGCGTGTACAGCGGCTGGCCGTTGGCACGGACGATGACGAAGTCCGGTACCGAGCCGGCCTTGAAGCTGATCTCGCCGCGGACGAGGTCGGTGAAGGCGACGTCCTCCTCAGGCATGCGGATGCGCAGCACCGGCTCGCGGCCCTCGGCGCGGTAGGCGGCCTTCTGCTCCTCGGTGAGGTCGCGGTCGTAGCCGTCGTAGCCCAGCTTGGGGTCGCGCCCGGCGGCGCGGTGCCGGGCCTCGATCTCCTCGGGGGTGGAGAAGGACTCGTAGGCGTGCCCGGCCTCGAGGAGCTTCGCGGCGACGTCGGCGTAGAGGTCCATGCGCTGGGACTGGCGGTAGGGCTCGTGCGGGCCGCCGACCTCGACGCCCTCGTCCCAGTCGAGCCCGAGCCAGCGCATCGCGTCGAGGAGCTGCTCGTAGCTCTCCTCGGAGTCGCGGGCGGCGTCGGTGTCCTCGATCCGGAACACGAAGGTCCCGCCCACGTGGCGCGCGTAGGCCCAGTTGAACAGCGCCGTGCGGATGAGCCCGACGTGCGGGGTCCCCGTCGGCGAGGGGCAGAAACGGACGCGGACGGCGCCGGAGCGGGCGCCGTCGTCGGCAAGGGCGGGAGCGGGGTTCTCGGTCATGGTGCCCCCAGCCTATCGAGCGCCGTCGGCGACCTCCTTCAGCCGCTCGACGTACTCGGCCCACCACCGCTCACCGCGCCGCGGCAGGTTGGTCGCGCCGGTGCGCAGACCGGCGGTGCCGTCGATCTGCTCGCGGACGATGTCGGCGTGGCCGGCGTGCCGGGAGGTCTCGGCGATGACGTGGACGAGGATGTGGTGGAGCGTGACGTCGCCGGCCCGCCACCACGGCACGCGGCCGGGTGAGTCGAGGTCGAGCTCGGCGATGGTCGCGTCCGAGAGCGCCCACGCCCGGCGGTACAGGCCGACGACGTCCTCGACCGACTCCTCCGCCGTCGCCCACATGTCCGCGTTGTCCTCGGCGTCCTCGCTCATCCACGGCAGCGCGACGGGGCTCGGCCGGCCGAAGGTCTCCCCGAAGTAGCCGAGCTCGACGCCGGCGAGGTGCTTGACCAGGCCGAGCAGGTTGGTGCCGGTGGGCGTGTGCGGCCAGCGCAGCTCCCGCTCGGGCAGGCCCTCGAGCTTCCACAGCATCACGTCGCGGCTCCGCTGCAGGTACTCGTGGAGCATCTCCTTGGGGTCCCTCATGACGCCGCCCGGGAGAAGCACAGGCAGAAGGGGTGGCCGGCCGGGCTCGCGTACACCTGGAAGTCCTCGTCCTCGTCCGGGTACTGGGCCTCCTGGAGCAGCTCGGCCCCCACCGACATCACGTGCTCGTGGGCCGCGGCGACGTCCTCGACCCACAGGTCCACGTGCACCTGCTGGGGGTTGCCGTCGGGCCACTGCGGCGGGACGTGGTCGGGGGCGAGCTGGACCGAGACCGGGTTCGCGCCGTCGACCAGCACCTTGTGCCAGTCCTCGGCGGTGACGGTGACGGTGCCGCCCAGGACGCCCGCCCAGAAGCGGCTCTCGGCCTCGATGTCGGCGGCGTCGAAGACGGTGGTCAGACGCGTGATCCTCATGGTGGGTCCCTCCCTCGGGTGCGGGCCACGCTAGCGGGCACCGCGGCCGAGGGGAACGGCCCCTCGCGGGTGTGGGCGTGAGGGCCCCGGTGGGTCTACAGTCCTCGCGTGCCACACACGGGTCGCGCGCGACCTTCCCTCCGCCGGCGTTCCCCGGCACATCCCGCACAGGTCATCGTGGCGAGCTACGCCGCCGCGCTCGCCGCCGGCACCGCGCTCCTCATGCTCCCCGTCTCGGTGACCCCGGAGGCAGGCGGCAGCGCCGGCCTCGTCGACGCGCTCTTCACGGCGGGCTCGGCCGTCTCGGTGACCGGCCTGATCGTCGTCGACACCGCCACGTACTGGAGCGGCTTCGGGCACGTCGTCATCCTCGCGCTCATCGAGCTCGGGGGGCTGGGGCTCATGACCTTCGCGTCGCTGCTCGGCCTCCTGCTCGTCCACCGCCTGGGCCTGCGCTCGCGCATGGCCACGAGCGCCTCCCTCGGCACCCCGACCACCGGGGACCTGCGCGAGCTCGTCGTCGGGATCGCCAAGGTGGCCCTCACCGTCCAGGCCGCCACCGCCGTCGTCCTGGCGGCACGCTTCGCGCTCACCTACGACTACCCGCCCGGGCAGGCGCTGTGGCACGGCGTCTTCCACGCCGGCTCGGCCTTCAACAACGCCGGTTTCGCGCTGTACTCCGACAACGTCATGGGCTTCGTCGCCGACCCCTGGGTGTGCCTGCCCCTCGCCGTCGCCGTCATCCTCGGTGGCGTCGGCTTCCCGGTCTTCATCGAGCTGCGCCGCCACGTGCGCGTGCCGCGGCTGTGGAGCATGAACACCCGCATCGTCCTCGTCGGCACCGCGGTGCTGCTCGTCGGGGGCACGGTGACGATCACCGCCCTCGAGTGGGACAACCCCGGCACGCTCGGCCCGCTCGACGCGCCGGGGAAGCTGCTCGCGGGCTTCTTCGCCGCCACCGTCGCGCGCACCGCCGGCTTCAACTCGGTGGACACCGCGGAGATGAACACCCAGACGTGGTTCGCCCAGGACGTCCTCATGTTCATCGGCGCCGGCCCGGCGGGCACCGCCGGCGGCATCAAGATCACGACGGCGGCCGTCCTGCTCGCCATCGTCCTCACCGAGATCCGCGGCGAGGGCGCCGTCAACGTCTTCGGCAAACGGCTCTCCCGCTCCGTGCACCGCCAGGCCATCACGGTGCTCACGCTCTCCGTCGCCGTCGTCATGGGGAGCACGTGGGCGCTGCTCATCACCACCCAGTTCACCCTGGACCAGCTCGTCTTCGAGGTGATCTCGGCCTTCGCCACGGTGGGTCTGTCCACCGGGATCACCCACCTCCTGCCCGACGGCGGGCAGCTGCTGCTCGTCGTCGTCATGTTCGCGGGCCGGGTGGGTCCCGTCACGCTCGCGACGGCACTGGCGCTGCGTTCCCGCAAGCGCCTGTACGAACTCCCGAAGGAGAGACCCCTCATTGGCTGAGCACCTTCGCCCCCGCCGCCGCGGCATCACCTCCCTGGGGCGCGACGACTCCGTCGTCGTCATCGGCCTGGGCCGCTTCGGCCAGGCACTGGCCCTGGAGCTCGCCGCGTCCGGCGTCGACGTCCTCGGCATCGACACGGACGAGACGATCGTCCAGGACCTCAACGGCCGCCTCACCCAGGTGGTCCGCGCGGATGCCACCCGCGAGGAGGTGCTCCGCCAGCTCGGTGTCGCCGACCTCAGCCACGCCGTCGTCGCGATCGGCTCGAGCATGGAGGCCTCGATCCTCACGAGCTCGTGGCTGCTGCGCCTGGCCGTGCCGCACGTGTGGGCCAAGGCCATCACGGCGGCCCACGGGCAGATCCTCACCCAGCTGGGCGTCCACCACGTCGTCTACCCGGAGAGCGACATGGGCCGGCGGGTGGCGCACCTGCTGCGGGGAACCATCGCCGAGTACCTCGACCTCGGCGGCGGCTTCGCGATGGTGACCGCGGCGGCCCCGGAGGCGATGACGGGCCGGCCGCTGGACAAGGTCGGCTTCCGCAAGAAGCACAACCTCAACGTCGTCGCCGTGCGCCAGCCCGACGGCAGCTGGGGGCACGCCACCGGTGAGACCGTGCTCGCCAAGGGCGACACGATCATCGTCGTCGGCCCGGCCGCCGTCGCCGAGCGCTTCATGGAGATGACCTGAGGCGACGCACTGCCGTCGTCACGAGACGACGAACGCGCCCCCGCGAGCGCCGTCGACCGCTAGTGTGGGCACACGCACAGACCTCGAGCCGGTTCGCACGTGCCGGTGGGGGGCCGACGACGGCGCTACTTCTCGGGCGGGGAGTGGCGCCGCCGTCGTGCGGACGCCGACGGCAGGGCCTCCCGGCGGGAGCGGTACCCTCGGCCGGAGGTCGTCGGAGGGAGAAGCACCATGGCGCTGACCGTGGCGGTGGCGCAGTTCGCGCCCGGGCAGGACAAGGCCGCGAACCTGCGGATCATCGAGGAGCACCTGCGCACGGCGGCCTCCCGCGGCGCACGGCTCGCGGTGCTGCCCGAGTTCTCCGTCTTCACCGCGCCGGCCATGGATGAGCGCTTCGTCGCGAGTGCCGAGCCGCTGGACGGGCCGAGCGTCGGGCGGCTGCGGGAGCTGTCGGCCGAGCTGGGCCTCACCGTCGCCGCCGGCGTCAACGAGGCCGCCGACGGCGAGCGGATCCGCAACGCGCTCGTCGGCCTCCAGGACGGGGAGCTGCGCGCGGTCTACCGCAAGGTCCACCTCTACGACGCCTTCGGCTACCGGGAGTCCGACCGCGTCATGGCGGCCGACCCGCAGGAGGCCGCGCTGCTCGAGGTCGACGGCTTCACCGTGGGCCTGCAGACCTGCTACGACGTTCGCTTCCCCGAGGTCTCCCGCACGCTCGTCGACGCCGGCGCAGACGTCCTCGCCGTCCCCGCCGCCTGGGCGCCGGGGCCGCTCAAGGAGTACCACTGGGGCACGCTGCTGCGGGCGCGGGCGATCGAGAACACCGTCTACGTGCTTGGCGCGGACCAGACGGGGCCGACGAGCGTCGGCAACAGCGTCGTCCTCGACCCCATGGGCGTCGCGCTGGCCGCGGCCGGAGAGGCGCCCGGCGTGGCCGTGGCCCAGCTGGACCGCGCCCGCCTGGAGCAGGTGCGCGAGACCAACCCGGCGCTGGTCCTGCGCCGCTACCGGGTGTCCCCCAAGGAGAGCTGAGCAGCCCCGGACGGCTGCGTCCGATTTGGCGCACATGCCTATACAATTTCGCGGGCGGCAACGGGTGCCGCCGGACGGAGGCAACGATGCGCTCGAATATCCGGATGGCAACTGTCGTCCTCAGCCTGGGCCTTGTCGTGGCCGCGTGCTCCGACGCGGCGGAGGCGCCGGCGGACGCCACGCCCAGCCCCACCGCTGAGGCACCGGCGCCGACGACGGAGAGCACCGAGGCCGCGGATCACGGTGCCCACGGGGCGCACGGCGCCGAGGACCACGACGCCGCAGCCGCAGCGGCCACCGGCCCGGTCACCGCCTCCGTGCTCGGCACCTCGACCGGCACCTACGGCCCCCTCGACGAGGGCCTGGGCAGCGGGACGAACACGCTCGTCGTCGAGGGCACCGTGACGCTCGTCAAGGACGAGTACGGCACCCAGATGTCCACCAACGTCACCGGCCTCACCTCCGGGGCGCCCCACCCCGCCCACCTGCACGACGGCTCGTGCACCGAGTTCGGCGGGCACTACATGCACGACCACGCCGGCCCGCCCGAGCCGCCGAACGAGATCTGGCTGTCCTCGTCCAACGACCCGGCCGGCCCGCTCGAGCCGAGCCAGACCGGCAGCGCGCTCGGCTCCGGCGGGGCCGACTGGGTCCCGCGGGAGACACCGCTGTCGATGATGATCCACGACTCCGAGTTCCCCGGTCTGCCCATCGCCTGCGCGGACTTCGCCGCCTACGACGGTGCCGTCACCCTCGTGCTCGAGCCTGCCGAGGACGGCGTCGAGGCGATCGAGTACTCCCTAGACGGCGGCGAGTGGCTAGCCTACGAGGGCCCGGTCGAGATCGCCGACGCCGGTGAGCACACCGTGGCGTACGCGCCCGCGGGCGAGCACGACGACGCCCCGGAGATCTCCTTCACCCTCGCCGGCTGAGGCAGCGGCAGCAGCGGCAGCCGGCAGCCGGGCCAGCCTGCCGGCCCGGTCCGATCCCCGCTGCTGAGACCGAGCTGCGCGGCTGACATATCAGCAGCGCAGCTCGGTCTCAGCAGCGAGGTCCGGGGCTGCTGCTCCAGGACCGCCAGGTCACCCGGAGGGGTCGGTGACCTCCCGCAGCCGGATCAGCGCCTCCCGCAGGCACTCGGCCAGCTGGGCGCCGAGGTGCTCCTCCCACTCGCGTTCCACCGCGGCCACCACCTGCAGCGCCTGCTCGGCGGCCACACGGCCCTGCGGTGTGAAGCGGATGAGGCGGGCCCGCCCGTCGGCCGGGTCCGGGACCCGCTCGACGAGCCCCTTCTCCTCGAGCGCGACGACCAGCAGGCTCGCCGTCTGCTTCGTCACCTGCGCCTGCCGCGCGAGGTCGGTGAGCCGCGACCCGCCGTCAGCGATCCGCTGCGCGAGCCGGGCCTGGGCCGGCGTCACGTCGAAGCCGGCCGCCCGCATCGCGCCGACCACCCGCTCGTCCATGGCCCGGTAGGAGACGAACATCAGCGTCGCGAGATCCATCGGCACACCCCCTTGACAGCGGTCAGGTACGGAGGAAACTAGTCAGCAACACTGACCATCATAGGGGTCATCATGAGCAGGGTTCCTCCCACCCGGCTCGTCCGGGCCGCGACCACGGTCCGGACGACGGTCCAGAAGCTCGCCGCGCGCATGGTGCCGCCCGAGGTCGGCGTGCTCGAGCTGGCCTCCGGCTTCATGGCGACGCACGCGGTCTACGCCGCGACGCGCCTCGGCATCCCGGACGCGCTCGTCGCCGGCCCGCTGCCCCCCGCCGACGTCGCCGCGCGGGTCGGCACGCACGAGGACGCGACGCACCGCCTGCTGCGGGCGTGCGCCATGTGGGGAGTCTTCAGCGAGGAGCCCGACGGCCGCTTCGCGCTGACACCGCTGGCGGACCGGCTGCGCGCGGGAACGCGTGACTCCATGCGCGCCGTCGTCCTCATGCTCGGCGACCCGAGCTACCAACGGGTCTGGGCGGAGCTCGCCACGACCGTCCGGACGGGCGAACCGGGCGCCGAGCGGGCCCTCGGCCGGTCGATGTGGGAGCACCTGGAGCACGACGCCGAGTTCGGCGACGTCTTCCACGCGGCCATGACCCGTCTCTCCGCCCTGGACTGGCCCGCGGTCTCCGCCGTGTACGACTTCACCCGCTTCTCCCGGGTCGTCGACCTCGGTGGCGGGCACGGGCAGCTCCTCGCCCTCGTGCTCGGGGCCGCCCCCGCCGCCGAGGGGGTGCTCGTCGAGCGCTCGTCCATGGCCGACAGCGCTGCCCGCCTGCTCGGGGAGGCCGGCCTCGGCGACCGCTACCGGTTCGAGGCCGGGTCGTTCTTCGACACGGTTCCTGCCGACGGCGACCTCTACCTCCTGCGCCGCGTGCTCCACGACTACGACGACGCCCAGGCCGCCGCGATCCTCACCACCCTGCGCGAGCACGTGCGCGAACGCGCGACCCTCCTCGTGCTCGACGGCGTCGTCCCACCGGGGAACACGCGGGACTTCTCCAAGGCGCTCGACCTCGACATGATGCTGTTCGTCGGTGGCCGAGAGCGCACCGAGCCCCAGTGGCGCGCCCTGCTGGCCGACACCGGATTCCGGACCACACGGATCGTCCCCACGGTCTCGCCCATCTCCCTCATCGAAGCCGTCCCGGGCAGGAAGCCATGAGCACGTTCGCCCAGATCTGCGCCGCTCTCGCGGCGGTCATCGTCATCGCCGTCTCCCCCTTGGAGGCCTTCTACATCCACCGCCCCCGGGTCCAGCGCTTCCTCGGCATCGAGCCGGACGGCCTTTCGAATGTCCACCTGTGGTCCTTCTGCATCGGGGCACGCAACGCCCTGGTCGGCGTCGGCACGCTCGTGGGGCTGGGCATGGTGAACCTCGGCGACCCCGCCGCCGGCACCGTCCTCGTCGTCGCCTGCCTGGTGTACCTGCTGCTCTCCTCGCTGTCCATGGGCCTGGCCGACGCGCTCGGCTACTGGCGGCCGCGCGGGAAGAGCGTCAAGGGCACCGTCGCGTCGTCCGTGCTGCCGGCCGCCGCGCTCGTCGCCGTCGCGCTCTGAGGCGGCGGCCGGCGCCCCCTCCCCTGTCCTCGCTGCAGAAACGGAACTGCGCGGCTGATATGTCAGCCGCGCAGTTCCGTTTCTGCAGCGTGGTCCGCGAGGTCCAACGCCCGGAGCTCAGTTGTCCCGGATCACTGATCACTCCACCGGGATGATGACGCCCTGGTACTCCTCCTCGATGAACTGGTCCATCTCGTCGGAGGTGAGCAGCTCGTAGAGCGTGGCGATGCGCGGGTCCTCGGCGAGCTCGGGGGTCGTCGACAGGACGTTGTAGTACTCGCTGTCGCTCTCCTCGGCGAGGATCATCTTGTCCTCACCCAGGCCGGCGGGCAGGGCGAAGGCGGCGGTGACGATCGCGGCGTCCTGGTCCTCCACGGCCTGCGGGAGAGTGGCGTTCTCGATCTCGACGAACTCGATGTTGCGCGGGTTCGCGGTGATGTCGGCGACCGTGATGGGCTCCTCGGTGACCTCGATGAGGCCGTGCGCGGCGAGGAGCTTGAGGGCGCGGCCCTCGTTCGTCGGGTCGTTGGGGATCGCGACCGAGGCGCCGTCGGGCAGCTCCTCCAGCGAGCCGAAGTCGTTGGAGTACAGGCCCATCCGCGGCAGGTACACCTCGCCGACGGACACGAGGTCCTCCCCCATGGCCTCGTTGAAGGTCTCCATGAAGGTCGTGTTCTGGAAGAGGTTGGCGTCGGCGTCGCCGTCGACCACGGCGGGGTTGGGCGTGTTGTAGTCGCTGAACTCGACGAACTCCACGGTCAGCCCCTCGGCGGGGGCGAGCTCCTCGGCGACGAAGCGGAGCATGTCGCCGGCGGGGACGGCGAGGGCCGCCACGCGGATGGTGTCGGACTCTGCGTCGGAGGCTGCGCCGTCGTCGTCCCCTCCGCCACAGGCGGTGAGGGCAAGGGCGGCGACGACGACGACGGGCACGGTGCGGGTAAGGCGCATGGATCTACTTTCTAGCGGTGGGAAGCGCGTCGGGCGACGTAGTTGCCGACCGACTGGAGGATCTGGACGAGGACGACCAGGAGCACGACGACGACGAGCATGTACTCGAGGCTGTAGCGCTGGTACCCGTAGCGGAAGGCCACGTCCCCGAGCCCGCCGCCGCCGACGGCCCCGACCATCGCGGAGTAGCCGATGAGGCCGACGACGGTCGTCGACAGTCCCAGCGTGAGGGCGGGGACCGCCTCGGCGAGGAGCACCTTGAACATGATCGTGCGCTTGGTCGCGCCGAGGGAGACGGCGGCGTCGACGACACCACGCGGCACCTCGCGGACCGCGATCTCCACGAGCCGGGCGAAGAACGGGATGCCGGCGATGGTGAGCGGGACGATCGAGGCGGTCGGGCCGATGAAGGTGCCGACGACCAGCCGGGTGAAGGGGATGAGCAGGATCATGAGGATGATGAACGGGATCGAGCGGCCGATGTTGACGACGACGTCGAGCAGCCGGTTCAGCGCCTTCCCCAGGGCGCGGGAGCCGAAGGGCTTGGCGTAGAGGCCGCCGTCCTCGGTGGTGACGAGGAGGACGCCGATCGCGATCCCGACGACGACCGTGAAGAGGAGCGCGACGAAGACCATGTAGAGGGTCTCCCAGGTCGCGCCGGTGACGACCTCGACGAGGTCGGACCAGAAGTCCGGGTCGTTGCGGTCGATCATCGGACCACCTCCACGAAGAGTCCCTGCGAGCGCAGGTAGGTGAGCGCGGTCTGGACCTGCTCGCCGGTCCCGGGGATCTCGAGGCGGGTGCGGCCGGTCTGGGTGCCGTCGTGGATGGTCTCCATGGCGGCGCCGAGGATCGCGACGTCCAGGCCCTGGTCGCGGGCGAGGCGCGCGATGACGGGCTCGGAGGAGGTCTGCTTGGTGAAGGTGACGTCGATGATCGTCGTGCCGCGCGGGCCGGGCAGCTCGCCGAGCTGGAAGAGCTCGGCGGCGAGGCGCGAGCCCGGAGTGGTGAGCAGCCGGTCCATGGGGCCGTGCTCGAGGATGCGGCCGCTCTCCATGAGCGCGGCGGAGTCGCAGATGCGCTTGATGACGTCCATCTCGTGGGTGATGAGAAGAACGGTGAGGCCCAGCTCGCGGGACAGGCGCCGGATGAGGTCGAGGACCGAGCGGGTGGTCTCCGGGTCCAGCGCCGAGGTGGCCTCGTCGGAGAGGAGGACGCTCGGGTTGTCAGCCAGGGCGCGAGCGATGCCGACGCGCTGCTTCTGGCCGCCGGAGAGCTGGGCGGGGTAGGCGCCGGCGCGGTCGGACAGGCCGACGAGCTCGAGGATCTCGGTGGCGCGCTGGCGGCGGTCCGCGCGGGAGGTGCCGGCGATCTCGAGGGCGAGCTCGACGTTGGACTGCGCGGTGCGGGAGGACAGGAGGTTGAAGTGCTGGAAGATCATCCCGGCGCGACGGCGGGCCTCGCGCAGCTCCTTGCCCTTGAGCTCGGAGATGACGGCGCCGTCGACCGTGACGGTGCCGGAGTCCGGCTTCTCGAGGGCGTTGACCGTCCGGATGAGCGTGGACTTGCCAGCACCGGACTGCCCGACGATCCCGAAGATCTCCCCCGGCTCGACGTGCAGGGTGACGTGGTCGAGCGCGTGGACCTCGCCGCCGGGTGTGCGGAAGGTCTTGGACACGTCCACCAGATCGATCAACCGGGCCTCCTACGGTGCACGAGGCGCGCGGGGGTGCGGCGCGTCGTGGGCAGGACCAGGGTCCGACGCCAGACGGGCTGCTGTCCACCTCTAGAGACGCACATCTCAGGATGTGACTTGTGACGTGCAGCGCGGCAGGCGCGGCTGCGCGGCTGCGCGCCCGCCCGCGCTTGCGTCGCACTTCCCGATCTTAGGGCGCCGGCGGATCCATACGGTCGATGCAACACATGGGAGGTGTTGCATGGTTCGTGGTCGGCGCGATTGCCTACGAGCATGGGCGGGGAGCGGAAGGTGCGACCCAAGGGGGCACCGCTCGGGCCGCACCGCTCACCTCAATGAGCCGGCCTATCGCGGGTCGGAGACCGGCAAGAGGCGGCCGTCGACCATCTTCACCACGCGGTCGCAGTGCGTGAGGACGTCGTGGTCGTGGGTGACCATGACGACGGCGACCCCCCTCTCGTGGCAGCGGGCGGCAATGGGCTCGATGACCTCGTGGCTGCGCTTGCGGTCCGGCGCCGCCGTCGGCTCGTCGAGGAGCGGCAGCGGGTCGAAGGACCGCGCGCCGCGACGCCCGGCGATCGGCGGGCGTGGCGGTCACCCTCGTCGGCAGCCGCGACCGCCGGAGCATCACCCGCTCCCTCCCTCCACCGTCGGGCGTCCCGGTGGAACGGTGGGACCAGGAGGTTCGACGTCGGCGTCGGGAGCACACGATGGTCTGCAGGAGCGTCAGCAGTGCGGTCGGCGGTCGGATGCGCGCCGTCGTCGTCGTGCTGGCGGGGCTGCTCGCGGTCCTCGCCCTCCTGACGGCACCCGGGGCACAGGCGCAGACGGAGGAGCCGACCCAGGACCCCACCGATCGTGCCTGCGCACTCGCAGGCAGTCTCAACGCACAGGCCCGCCCTCAGGACGCGCGTGCCCTCATCGACGAGCATCGCGCCGCAGCGGCAGCGCATCGCCGCGACTGTGCCCCGGAGTACTTCGAGGCACAGGCCCGGACCTCGCTGGCGACGGTCATCTCCACGCTGGCGGACGACGGCGCCCTCGCC
The DNA here is from genome assembly GCF_965111665.1 of Georgenia sp. Marseille-Q6866. Classification (NCBI taxonomy): domain Bacteria; kingdom Bacillati; phylum Actinomycetota; class Actinomycetes; order Allobogoriellales; family Allobogoriellaceae; genus Georgenia; species Georgenia sp. Marseille-Q6866. The sequence continues at coordinate 55,935 of NZ_CBCOOR010000012.1, forward strand.
CCGCTGCGCGGCCAGCTCTCCGACGTCTGCGGCACGTCGGCGGACACGCGCAGCGAGGTTCTCGCGGCCTGCGACGTCGCCGTGTCCACCGAGCAGCCCATGACCTGGAGCGAGGACGTCGCGTCCTCCCTCGCGAGCTTCGTCGAGCGGTGGGCGCAACCACTCCGGGACCTTGCGCTCACCGTCCTGGGCTTCCTTGCCGCCGTCTACGTGCTCGCCCGTGTCCAGACTCGTCGCCTCTCGCCGACGCGGTACGTCGCGCTGGCCAGGATCGGTGCCAGCCGTCGTGGCGCGAAGGTCGCCGCCGGGGTGGTGGTGCTCGCCGCGACGGCTGCGTTCGTCTTCCTCGTCGTCTGGGCACCGCGCGCGAGCGGGGACGCACCGGTGATCGCTGCTGTCGCCGTCGGGGTCCTTGCCCTCACGGCGTGGGCGGTCAACAGCGTCGCCCGGCTCCTGGCGAGCTCGCTGCGAATCGCGGTGACGGTGCGGGGCGCGGACGGCAAGGAGTCGACGAGCGCGACCGCGCACGTCATCGGCATCCTCAACGAGCTCGGAGCCCGGGGCCCGCGGGGGGCGCAGTTCCCCCGCGGCACGGACGTCTCCGCGCTCGACACCGCCGTCATCAGCGCGCTCCCCGCGGGCGCCGTTGCGAAGCTCCTCCTCGCCGTCCTCCACGTGCTCGTCCCGCGCGCCCCGTGGGAGGTGTCCGTCGACGAGGAGTGCGCGGACCGCGAGACGGTGGAGGTGACCCACAACGGCCGCTCCGCCCTCGTCGCGGTCGTGGACCGGGACGCGCTCGGCCTCCGCACGCCGGTGCTCACCGCGAGCGCACCTCTCTCCACGGGAGCGGCGATCCTGCCCGACCTGCACCGCATGAGCGCCGCCCTGGTGCTGGGCAAGCTGCACGAGGTGCATCGGTTCCCCGGGCTGGGCGGCGCGACCGACGGCCTGTCCGTCGGGTTCCAGGCCGTGGCGACCAGCGACTTCGCACGCGACTACGACGCCGCCGCGCCGCTCCTCGCCCGGGCCGTGGGCCTGGACAGCGCGAACCTCGCCGCGACGCTCGGCCTGCTCCACTGCAGGTTTCGCAGCGCCAGCACCGCGCCGGACCTCAGGCTCTACGTGGACGAGCTCGCCGCTCTCCTCGAAAGGCTCGAGCACCTCCGCGAGGACGACCCTGCGGGCGCGATGCTCCTCATCTGCCGAGCACGGCTCAACCGGCTCGTCGCCCGGATCAACCTCGCCTTCGCCGACGGCGGTGACGGTGCCGCCGGGCTGGAGTGCGCCCGGGAGCTGGCGACGGCGCTGGTGACGGACGTGGACACGCGCGCCGCGGCTCCGGCCGTCCCCGCCGAGAGCATCACCCTGCTCCGGGCGATCGGGCGCAACGCCCGGATCCTCATGGTCGTCGGGACGAACGGCTCCCTTGAGGCACCACTCACCCCGCTCGAGCACCACCAGGCCGCCTGCCACTACGCCACGGCCCCCACGCCGGACTTCGAGCGCGCGGTCCACCACCTGCGTCTCGCGGCCGCCGAACCGCAGCTCGCCGCATGGCGCGCACTGGACCCCCAGCTCGCGCACTTCCGTTGTACCGACACATACCGCGCGGCGTTCCCGCCCGAGAAGGACGAGTTCTTCTCCCTGCCCGGGATCGGCCGCCTGAAGGAACACCTCGCGCGCCTGGGCATCACGAGTGAACGCGACCTCCTCGCGCACTCGCCCGCCGAGCTCGCCCAGCTGCTCGGCACGACCTCGGTCGTGACGGGCCGCCTGCTCGCGCTCGCCCGCCTGGTCTCTCAGGTGCCCGCCGACCTCCATCCCTGGCGTTTCACCATCGGCTCCTGGGTCGCGCGGACGGCGCATCCGGGCCTCACGCGAGCGGAGCTGGCGGAGGCAGTCGCCGAGGACCTCGCGGAGGACCTCACCGCCGGAGAGATCACGGCGCTCCAGGCGTGGGTCCGCGAGGGCTCCTGCCGCCGGTCCGACGTCGCGGACTATCTGCGGGCCGTCGCCTGAGCGAGCGGCGCGGCGCCGTCAGCCACCCAGTCGCGCGAGCCCCTCGGCCGCGCGCTCGAGGACGCTCTCCTGTTTGACGTAGGTGAAGCGCACCCACGAGCCGAGCGCCTCCGCCGTCGGGGACCCCGCGGCGCAGAAGGCGCTGACGGGGATGCCGACGACGCCGGCCAGCTCCGGCAGCCGGCGGCACAGGTCGACGGCGTCGGTGAAGCCGAGCGGGGCGGCGTCGGCGACGACGAAGTAGGTGCCGGCGGCGCGCACCGTCGCGAAGCCGGCAGCGTCGAGCGCGCCGGTGAGGAGGTCGCGGCGGGACTGCAGGGAGGCAGTGAGCCCGGCGACGTACTCCCCCGTCTGCCCGTCCTCGTCCGCGAGCGCCGTCGCGACGGCGTGCTGGAAGGGGCCCGAGGCGACGTAGGTGAGGAACTGCTTGACGGTGCGCACGGCAGTGACGAGCTCAGCGGGGCCGTGGACCCAGCCGACCTTCCAGCCCGTGAAGGAGAAGGTCTTGCCGGCCGAGGAGATGGTCAGCGTGCGGCCGGCCGCTGCGGGCAGCGTGGCGAGCGGGACGTGGCGGACTCCGTCGTAGGTGAGGTGCTCGTAGACCTCGTCGGTGACGATGACGGCGTCGCGCGCGGCGGCCTGCTCGGCGAGCAGGGTGAGCTCCTCGGTGGTGAGGACGGTGCCGGTGGGGTTGTGCGGGGTGTTGACCAGGACGAGGCGGGTGCGGGCGGTGAAGGCGGCGCGCACGTCGTCGGGGTCCAGGTGGAAGCCGTCCGGGCCGGGGCGCAGCGCGATGGTGCGGTGGGTGGCGCCGGCCATGGCGATGGAGGCGGCGTAGGAGTCGTAGTAGGGCTCGAGGGTGAGGACCTCGTCGCCCGGGCCGGCGAGCGCGAGGATGGTCGCGGCGATCGCCTCGGTGGCGCCGGCGGTGACGAGCACCTCGGTGTCCGGGTCCACGCCCAGGCCGTACTCGCGGGCCTGGTGCACGGCCACCGCCTGACGCAGCTGCGGGATGCCGGGGCCGGGCGGGTACTGGTTGTGGCCGTCGCGGATGGCTGCGATCGCGGCGTCCTTGAGGTGGTCCGGCCCGTCGACGTCCGGGAAGCCCTGGCCGAGATTGACGGCGCCCGTGCGGGTCGCCAGCTCGGACATCTCGGCGAAGATCGTCGGGGCGACGGCGCCCGACGGCGAGAGCAGGCCGGCGCCCCGGGCCACGTCGATCCAGCGGTCACTACGCATGCCGCGATCCTCGCACCTCACGCCGTGGTCGCGACGCGTCGTCCAGGGCGGTGAAGCTCTCGAGCGCGTCGAGTGCTCCACACGGCCGTCCCCTCGACGCGCGCTCCACAGACCGACGACCACGCACCCGTCTTGCTCGCCGAACCGCGAACCATGGAGCCATGGGAGTTCGCTACTACGCCTACCCGCTCGCCCCCGAGCTCCTCGGGAGGGCGATGGACGATCCCCGACCGTTCCTGTCGGACGACCCGCTCGCCGACGCCTGGGGACTTGGCCGGCCCAGACACTCGCAGATGCTCTATCTCGACAAGTGCTGGCGCCAGCTCCAGAGCCTCACGAGCCCTCCCGGTGGCAGGCCGCGCCCCTCCCACGCTCTCGTTGCGGGCAACGTGACGTACGTCGGCGGGGGCTGGCTGCCGTGGACCGACGTCCTCACCCCCAGCGACGTCGACGACGTCGCTCGAGACCTCGTCCTGCTCGACGCGAGCGATGTCGAGGCCCGCTTCGCCCCTGTGGACGGTGGAACCGCTGAGGAGCGCGACGACCGCAAGTACGTCACTCACTACCTTCGCAGGACACAGGAGTTCACTGCCCAGATGCAGGAGCGCGGATGGGGCCTGGTCTACCTCATCGGCTGACGGCTCTTCCTTGGCCAAGCTTGGCCACATAGACTTGGAGGCATGCGCGTGGTGAATGTCGGCGAGGCGAAGAGCCAGCTGTCCAAGCTCCTCGCGCTGGCCGAGGCCGGCGAGGAGGTTGAGATCGCGCGGGACGGTGTGCCCGTCGTGCGGCTCGTGCCCGTGCGGCAGGAGCGGCCCGGGGCCCGGTTCCTCACCGGGGCCGGCGCTCTCGCCGGCCAGATCCGGATCGGCACCGACTTCGAGCTCACCGACGCCGAGGTCGACGAGATGCTCGATCCGTGAGACTCCTGGTCGACACGCACGTCGTCCTGTGGCAGCTGTCCGGTGAGCGCTCTGTGTCGCCCGAGGCACACAAGGCACTCCTTGCCGCCGATGACCTCCTCATCAGTGCCGTCTCCTTCGCGGAGATCGGGATCAAGGTGTCGCTCAACAAGCTCGACGTGCCACCCGGTCTGGAGGACGCCGTCCAGGCGCTTGGTCTGAGGGTCCTGGGACTGTCGCCCGCGCACGGCCTCGCCGTGGGGGACCTCCCCCTCCACCACCGCGACCCCTTCGACCGCCTCATCATCGCCCAGGCCGTCTGCGAGGGCTTGCCCGTCGTCACTGCAGACCCGCGGTTCGACGACTACCCGATCACGATCGTTCACGCTGGGTAGGCCACCTGGAGTCGTCATTCGGCGGCTACCGCGCTCGGCGCCGGCCGAAACGTCAGCAGCAGTCCCGTTTCCAGCAGCACGAGGGCGCCAAGGCCGCCGAGGACCACCCCGGGAGCACCCGTACTGGGGAGCTCACCTCCCCTGCCGGGCGCAGCAGGCGACGGCGGCCCCGGCTCGGACGGTGCAGGCCCAGGCTCCGCCGGGGCGGCTCCTCCGTCGGCGTCGACTCATCCACCTCCCCTTCGACCACACCACACCATCGCCGCGTCGAAGGTCGCCTGCCCCTCCTCGGTGAGCACCGCCGTCACGTCGTCGCGCGCCGAGCCGGACGACGGGTACTGATCCCCCTCGCCGTGCGCTCCGCGCCGCCCTGGTGTCGACTGCCGAGAGAGCCGGAGCTGAGGAGTGAGCTGTTGGGACCGATGATGTGGATCGCGACCGCCGTCGGCGCCGCGCTCGTGCTCGCCGCGCTGTGGGACGTCTTCCAGACGCTGTGGAACCCGAGCGGTCAGGGGCCGGTCTGCCGGGTGCTCATGCGGCTGGTCTGGCGGGCGTCCAAGCACGCGGGCGCTCGCGCGCAGCGGCTCAGCGGCCCAGCCACGCTCGTCCTCGTCATCCTCACGTGGGCGGTGATGGTCGTCGTCGGGAGCGCACTGATCTACTGGCCGCACGTGCCCGAGGCCTTCTCCTACAGCCCCGGCCTGATGCCTGAGGAGCGCGGCGACCTCCCCGACGCGCTGTACCTCTCCATCGTCGCCCTCGCGACGCTGGGACTGGGCGACATCGTTCCCACGGCCGGGTGGCTGCGGCTGCTCGTCCCCCTCGAGGCGCTGCTCGGTTTCGCCCTGCTGACCGCAGCCGTCTCGTGGGTGCTCCAGGTCTACCCCGCGCTGACCCGCCGCCGTTCGCTCGCCCTCCGGCTCGACGCGTTGCGCCGTGCCGGCACCGTCGAGGCGCTTCCGAAGCTGGACCCGTCCGCCGCGTCCGGGCTGCTCGGTGAGCTGTCCGACGGCGTCGGGAAGGCCTACGTCGATCTCCTCCAGTACAGCGAGACGTACTTCTTCCGTGACAGTGCCGCCCGGACCACGCTCGCGGTGACGGTGCCCTACGCCCTCGAGCTCGCCGAGGTGGCCAGGAAGAGCACGACGGAGGATGTGCAGCACGGAGGACGGACGCTCTCAGCGGTCCTCGCCGACCTCGCCGAGGTGCTCGACGACCAGTTCCTCCACACCGGCTCGGACACGGCCGGCGTGCTCGCCGCCTACAAGGCCGACCAGAGCATGCCCTCGTAGGCGAGGACGTCGCCGGTCGCGAGCCCCGCGCCGTGGGTCGACACTGGGCCGGCAACAGACCCCGAGAGTGCGGAGGTGGCCCGTGACAGGGAACGAGCACCGACAGGACCAGGACGACGACGGCGGACACTCCGGCTCCGGACGGATGTACCTGCGCTTCGGCGTCATGCTGCTGACGGCCATGGTGGTCATGTACTGGGTGATGTTCGTCGGCACGTGGGAGTGGGACCACGTGCGCTTCAGCCAGAGCCGCGTGTTCATGGCCGTGACGATGGGCGGCGCGATGGGGCTCGTCATGCTCGCGTGGATGCTCAACATGTACCGGAGCACCAAGGCGAACGTCGTCGTCGTCGTGGTCAGCCTCGCCCTGCTCGCCGGAGGGACCGCGCTGGACCGCACCCAGGCCACGGTGGGCGACTCCTCCTACATGAAGGCGATGATCCCGCACCACTCGCTGGCGATCACGCGCTCCGAGCGCGCCGGGCTGGAGGACGTTCGCGTGTGCGAGGTTGCGGTGGAGATCAGCGAGGCCCAGCGCCGCGAGATCATGGAGATGGACTGGCTCATCGAGGACATTGCCGGCTCTTCGCAGATGAGGGTGTAGAGGTAGTGGGCGCGTCGGTCGCTGGGTAGAGGTCGAGGTCTTCCGATGATGGAGGTTCCTACGCCAGCCACCCGAAAGACCTCGACATACTCGACGCTACCTTCACGCGCCCTGACCTGACCACGTTCGCCCGCCTGGACGACCTCGGCTTGGAGGTCATCGGCCAGCTGCTCGAGCCCGACCGCGCGGTGCTCGCCTGCCGAGTCACTGCGGCCGACGAGTGGTGCCGCCGCTGCGGCTGCGAGGGCGTGCCGCGCGACACCGTCACCCGCCGGCTGGCGCACGAGCCGCTGGGCTGGCGCCCCACCACGCTGCTGATCACCGTGCGCCGCTACAGGTGCACCGGATGCGGGCACGTGTGGCGTCAGGACACCACCGCAGCGGCCGAGCCGCGGGCGGCGATCTCCCGCGGCGGGCTGCGCTGGGCCCTGGAGGCGATCGTGTGCCAGCACCTGACCGTCGCGCGCGTGGCCGAGGGCCTGGGCGTGTCGTGGAACACCGCGAACACCGCCGTCCTGGCCGAGGGACGCCGGGTCCTGATCAGTGATCCCGGGCGGTTCGGCGGGGTCCAGGTTGTCGGTGTGGATGAGCACGTGTGGCGCCACACCCGCCTGGGCGACAAGTACGTCACCGTGATCATCGACCTCACCCCGATCCGCGACGGGACTGGTCCCTCGCGGCTGCTGGACATGGTCCCGGGCCGCTCGAAGCAGGCGTTCAAGCAGTGGCTGAAGGACCGCGGCGAGCACTGGAGACAGGGCGTGGAGGTCGTGGCGATGGACGGCTTCACCGGGTTCAAGACCGCCACCACCGAGGAGCTGCCCGAGGCGGTCGCGGTCATGGATCCTTTCCACGTCGTGCGCCTGGCCGGCGACGCCATGGACCGGTGCCGGCGCCGCGTCCAGCAAGATCTCCACGGCCACCGCGGACGAGCCGCCGACCCGCTCTACCGGGCCCGGCGCACCCTGCACACCGGCGCCGACCTGCTCACCGACAAGCAGCAGTCCCGGCTTGAGGCGCTGTTCGCCCGCGAGGAGCACGTCCAGGTCGAGGCCACCTGGGGCGTCTACCAGCAGATGATCACCGCCTACCGCCAACCCGACCGCGCCGCCGGCCGCACGGTCATGACCCAGCTCATCACATCCCTGAGCTCCGGCGTTCCCGCCGCTCTCCACGAGGTCCGCACCCTGGGCCGGACCCTGAAGAAGCGCGCCGCCGACGTCCTGGCCTACTTCGATCGGCCCGGCACGAGCAACGGTCCGACAGAGGCGATCAACGGGCGCCTCGAGCACCTGCGCGGCTCCGCCCTCGGCTTCCGCAACCTCACCAACTACATCGCCAGATCACTGCTCGAGACCGGAGGCTTCAGGCCGCAGCTACACCCTCAATTATGAAGAGCCACATTGCCCAGAACGGCCCGGCCACCACCGCCGCGGAGGCCGAGGCCCGGCCCGTTCCCGTCTTCGCGGAACCCGCCGAGCGGGACTGCAGCGGTGGCTGACTCCCCACACGCAGGCAGCCGCGGGCTGCGTCAGATGAACTCTTCGGCGTCCCCCAGGTCGGCGATCGGGGGGCGCGCCACTGCCGGCTGAATGTCGTCCCCGTGAGCCACGGGATCGCGCGGCGCCTCTGCGCGCTCGGCTGTGATCTCCGTGAGGTGGTCTCGCTGCGTGCCCATAGGGTCGCCTTCCGGTTCGGCTGTGGTCACCGCCCGGTGTCGGGCCTATTGATATCACGACGCGAGCCGACCGACACAATTCTCCCGGCACCATTCCAGAATGCGGTTCACCCGGCTGAGCTGAAAGCGAGACCGGCCATTCCGGCCAGCTCTCTGGCGGACCTCATTCGCTGGACTGGTTGGCGGAAACTTATGATTCATGGACGGCGTGGAGGCGAAACACCTTTCCCCTTTCCGTCACGACCATGGACGACGTCCAAGGAACGCAGTGGCGTGGCTGACCGCCGGACTTACCAGCACAGACAGAATGGATGACCGACCGGGTCAGTGGACCTTCTCGCCCAGGCGCGGCGCGATGTCGGGGTTCGCGCGGAGGAGCTCGTGGACGGTGCCGTCGGTGAAGGCGGCCGAGACACGCGCCATGGGCTTGTCGTCGAGCACGACGATCGACTGCCGGCCGTCGGGGCTCCAGCCCGTGCCGCGGTAGGGCGCGGTGATGAACTGGATGCCCTCGGCCCTGAGGTGTCGGGCGCCGATGGCGAGGTCGCGCATCGTCCCGAGCGTCAGGCTGTCGTCCACAGCGACCGACTGGGTCGCGGTGTCGAGGAAGCGGGCGAGCCGGAGCGGGTCGGTGAGGAGGTCGCCGTCGACTGCCCGCGCCATGACGGAACGCATCCAGTTCTGCTGGCGCTGGACCCTGCCGAAGTCACCTCCCTCGACGTTGGTCCGCTCGCGCGCGTAGTGCAGGGCCTGGGCGCCGTCGAGCCGGTGCGGGCCCGGGTCGAGGACCTCACCGCCCACCTCGAGCGGCTGGCTGAGGGTGATGTCCACCCCGTCGAGCTCATCGGTGACTGCCACGAAGGACTCGAAGTCGGCGACGACGAAGTGGTCGGCACGGACGCCGGTGAGGTGCTCGACGGTGTCGATCGTCAGCTGTGGGCCGCCGAAGGAGAAGGCGGCGTTGATCTTGTGGTGCCCGTGGCCCGGGACCTCCACCCAGGAGTCCCGGGGAATCGACATGGCCGTGAGCGATCGCCGGTCGGCCGAGAGCTGCACGAGCATCATCGCGTCGGTCCGCTGCGCGCCCACCTCCCACTGGGTCGGGTCACCGGCGGAGATTCGCGAGTCGGTCCCGAGCAGCAGGACGTTGACCGGCTCGCTGTCCGCGGCGAGCGCGGCGCCGTGGTGCAGGGTGAGTCCGGGGATGCGTTCGATGTCCCGGTCCAGCCGCAGCTGCACGCCCAGCAGGAGCGCCGCCGCGCTCACCGTGAGCACGATGATCATCGCGACCGCCACGACGAGGGCGATCACCCCACGACGACGGCGAGGTTCGTCCCCGACCGTCGCAAAGATCTCCGCCATGTCCGCCCTCCGGAGCTGTGTCGAACGTGCCGCGGATCGGGTGCCCTGCGGCCGCCGGTCCGAGGCGCGCGCTGCACGGCAGCGCACTACTAGGACAACCCGCCGGGATGGGCGCCGTGCACGCTGACGCGGGTACCGGAAGATGATTGGCCCGACGGCGGGCGGTGATGAGGGTGAGCACGCATCCTCACCCTGCCGCCTCGGTGAGCCGGCTCCTTCCTCGTCGGCCGAGCGACGAAGGCGATGCCGCCCACGGTCACCCCGCCGGCCGCCACGGCCCACCACGGGAAGCCCAGCGCCTGGGAAGGCTCCCCCGCCACGGCCCCGGGCGCCGTCCCCACGCGTTCGGCGACGACGACGATCCGCTCGGTGTTCATCCCCAGCGGCGTGCAGGTGATGAGCGTCAGCAGGTCCCGGCCCTGCTGGACCGGCTGGTGCTCGGCGTCCCCGGGAGGCAGGACCTCGTAGCTGACGGCCTCGTAGGTGAGCACCTCGCCGGCCACCTCGACGATGACCTCGTCACCCACCGTCACGTCGTTGAGGTGGGTGAACGCCGTCGCGGTCGCGAGGCCGCGGTGCCCCCCGATGACGGCGTTGGTGCTCGGCCCGCCGACCGGCAGGCTCGTGCCCTCCACGTGCCCCAGCGCCCGGCTCAGCACCTCCTCGCTCATGCCGTGCCGGATCGGCTGGTCCAGCGCGATCGACGGGATCCGCAACCGGGCCATGACGTCGGTGTCGCCGACGGTGAGGATGGAACGGTAGCCGTGCTCCTCCAGCCCGACGCCGTAGAGCAGGGCGTCGTTGTACTCGCGAGCGCGCTCGAGCACGCGGGTCCGTTCGGCGGGGACGAGTGTGCGCATCGTGCCCGCGAGCTCGTCGTTGGCCCGGTCCTGCTCGAGCTGCATGAACCACGTCGCCATCGGGGCGTAGAGCATCACCATCGCCCCGCCCCACACCATGAGGGCGATGACGAGGCGGGTGGGTCTGCTCAGCGTTGACACGGGGTCCTCCGGGAGTGCGGCCGGGCGGCCCGCAGCGGGCCGCCCGACCACGGTCCTAGCTGTGGGCGCGGGCCTTGCGGCGCTTGCTCGCGACGGCGAGGCCGGCGCCGCCACCCATGAGCCCGAGGCCGAGGAACCCGGCCAGGGCCATCCCCTGGGCACCGAGCACGGGCAGGGTCACGCCGTCCCGCTGCGCGTTGGCGATCTCCACCCGGTTCTCGCCGGTGGTGATGGTGACCGGCTCGATGGTGCCCGCGGCCGTGTATCCCGCCGGGGCCTCGATCTCGACGAGGTGGACGGTCGTGCCGGCGCGGAAGCCGGGCAGGAGCACGGTTCCGTCCGTGCCGGTGGTGAACGTGCTGACGGGGCTGCCGTTGACGACGAGCTCGAGCGGGTTCGTCCCCTCCTTCGCGTCGTCGGCACTCGCGAAGGCCTGGAACACCGCACCGGCCAGCGAGGCGTCGTCGTCGCCCTCGGCGTACTTGTAGATCTCCAGGGAGCCCCACTCGCTGACGGCGGTGGCCGTCAGCCGTGCGTCACCGATGAGGAGCTCCGCGGTGTTCTCGATCGTGCCGTCCCCGATCTCCACCACGGTCGTCTCGCCGGAGAGGCTGAGCGTGGCAGTGGGCCCGGCGATCGTCGCGAGCTTCGCCAGGCCGCTCGCCGTGAACGCGATCGTGGCGGTCCGGGTGCTGGGGTCGAAGCCGCCGCTGTAGTCCTCGGTGTCGCGCAGGCCCACGTCGGTGGGCTGGGTGGTCACTCGGAAGGTGTCGACGACGTACGTCAGGCGCGGGTCGAGGGTGTCGGTGACGACGTACCGGGACAGTGGCTGTCCCGCCGTGGCAGCTTGCGGGACCGATCCGGTGATCGTCCACGTCACGCGGTCTCCCAGCGTGACCGCGCTCGCGTCGTCGACCGTCTTGTCCGCCGTGACGACGGAGCTCTTCGGGACCACGTCGACCTCGTAGAGCCACCCGCCGACCACGTCGTCGTCGGGGTACGGGATCGTCACGAGGAACGGCGCCGTCCGGGCCGCGACGTCGGGGCGGTGCCCCGTCTCGGTGACGTAGTAGAGGCCGAGCTCGAGGTTCGTGAAGACGGCCTTGCCGTCAGCGCCTGTCGTGGCGGAGCCGGCGGCAACCCGAGTGGCTAGGTCCCCGCTCACGTCGTCGACGTGGATGTCCTCGACTGCCTCCCAGCCGGCGGCGGTCGTGAGGTCCACCTGCTTCCCGTCGTACGCGGTGACCCGCTCGATGGTGAAGGTCACGCCGTCGATGAGGATGGGCTGGGCATTCTCCGCCACGCGGGCCTGCGCGGTGATGGTGAGCTCGCCGTTCCTGGCGACGTCGATGTTCGAGGGCGGCGCAGCCGCGGTAGCCGATGCGGTGACGGCGAGGCCGGGGACCACGAGGGCGGCGACGGTCAACGCGAGGGCAGCGCGGAGTCGCTTGGGCACAGGGAGCATGCTGGTTCTCCGGTTTCTCCGGCGGTGGCCGGCTGTTGGTCCCGACGGGTCTGGTTGAGCCGTCGGAGTGGGAGCAGGAGGGGTGCGCGACTACGTCGCGCTCGTGGTGCGGCGGCGATGGAGAACGACGCCGGCGGTGAGACCCACGGCCGTGACCGTGGCCCCGCTCGCGAGGAGGGCAGAGCTGCTGAGGCCCCCGAGGGGAGGCAGGGCGATGGGGCTCGGCACGAGCGTGACGAACCGGTAGATCTCGTGGGCGCTCCCGGCGACAGAGATCGCTGACGCGTCCACGCGTTCCCAGTGCGAGCGGACCGCATGGTCCGGCGCCGTGGGAGTGGGGCCGACGTACCGCTCGACGGCCACCTGAAGGGCGGTGCTGGGCACCCCCTCACCGGGGTGCTCGGCGAGTGCGTACTGGTGGCCCGGCCGGACGAGCACGGTGTTGCCGTGACCGGGGGACGTCGCGCCGTCGACGGTGGTCGCGCGCAGCGCCCCTCCCCCGGCGCCCGGCGTGGCACTGAGGTCCCAGGCGGAGGGCGCGGTGCCGGTGTCCCCGGTGACCGTCTTGAGCAGGGTGAGCCGCGCGGTGACGGCGGTGACGGCGCACGTCACGTGGGTACGATCGGGGACGACGACGGCGCCGTCGACGACGTCGACCGTCACCTTCACGCCGTCGTCCCGCTCTCCTGTGCACTGCCAGGGACCGTCCCGCACGTACTCGGGCGGCCCGCCGCTCTCCTTTAGGGTGTAGCGCACGCTGGCGTCCACGGGCGCGGTGGCGGTGCCGCGCCCGGTGACGGCGGGCTCGCCGTCGGGTGCGGTGGCCGAGAGGGTCCAGGCGGCCGGGTCACCGTCCGGCACGTTCATGTGGAGCGTGAGCACCGGGCGCGCCTCGAGGCTGAAGGTGTTGGTGGCCTTGACGGCCTGCGTGGTCCCGGAGGCGATGGAGAGGTTGACGGCGCTGACACGCAGCCCGCCGACCGTGTATTGGACACCGTCGAAGACGGCACCGGCGGGGGCGGTGACTGCTCGCTCGGTGACGGACACCGCGGTTCCCGGGACCAGACCGGTGAACGACCGGGAACCGCCGTTGGCCAGCCGCACCGCCTCGGTGGCGCCACCGATGGTCACGTCGAAGACGAACTCCCGGGCTCCGACCAGCGCAGCGCCGTCGCCTGCCACTGCCTTGGTGAGGGTGAACCCACCGGTCGGGGGCGAGGGGCACGGCAGCTCGCCGAGGAACGTGTGGTGGTGGATCTCCCCGCCGCCGGCCGTGGTGACGTTCTTCGCGAACCACTGACCGTTGGTGCTCCTGTCGGAGCTGAACTCGAGGTCGGCGCGCGGCGCCCAGATCGATCCGAGCTCCAGGCCGTCGACCCGGACCGTCCCGGTGACGCCGGAGAGGTCGAGCAGGATGTACCGCGCGTAGGACTGCTGGGCGTTTGCGTCGAGCGACCAGCCCTCGACGTTGATCTGCCCGATCGTGGTGGTGCCGGCAGGAACCTTGACGATCAGGGGCGCCTGGGCACTGGGGACGTAGGTCGACGCCGCGCCCTCGAGCTTGATCACCTTGCCGGCGACGTCGCTGTAGGACACGACGTTGGGTCGGGTGCTGTCGAGCGTGGAGATGTACGCGAGGTTCCAGTCCTGCCGGACGTCGACGACGTTCAGGAGGGACGGCTTCGCGCCGTACATCCGGCTCAGGCACTGACTGGTCCGCGCCAGCTGGGCGTCGACGTCGAAGTAGGCCGCCGCGCTGGACTGGCTCGTTGTCACGCGCTGCTTGGCGGTGGTCGTGTAGGGCAGCGCCTTGAGGTCGAGGCGCCCCTCGGTGTCGCTGCTCGAGCTGAGCAGCCGCGTGAACTGCCCGTTGACCTCCGGGACGGCGCTCAGGTTCCGCGTGTCGGCGAACTTGGCGATGGCCCGAGACTCCGCCGATCCCGCCGGCGCGTTGTCGTTGGTGAGATCGATGTTGCCCTGGCCGGTGAACTGGCCCGCGAGGACACGGACCGGGTCGCCGTCGATGGTGGGGGCCCCGTAGTCCCCCATCCCCGACGCCCGGTGCCGCACCGGGAAGTTCCCGGTGCTCGACGACACCGACCCGAAGGCCGCGATCGCTCCCTCGAGCTCACCGTTGCCCAGGGCTGCGTCTCCCTGCGCCAGGACCGTGAAGCCCCGGTTGATCTCGAACGGGTTGAACGGCTCGCTCGCGGCCTGGGCGGGAGCGGCGAGCTGGAGGCCGCTGAGCGCGAGGGTCGCGACGGCGACAGCCGCAGCGCCGACGAGCCGTACTCGGGTGCGCGTCATTACACCCCTCCCCTGCGTTCCATCGCGTGTGGGCGTCACATCCCGATAGCCTCATGCTTTCGGAGGACCCTTTCTATCCTCCTTTCGGAGGGTATGCCAGCGACTGTGGCGAACATCACGTCCGAAACCTCGCAGAATCGTCGATTTCCGGACGACGGCCACCGGGCAGGCTCGGGCCGGCGCACACTCGCGCCTACTCGACGTCACACCCTCCGGTCACGATGGGACCGTGACTCAGGAGCTGCTCGCGTGGGACGCGCACGCCACGCTGTGGCAGACCGTCCTCAACGAGGAGTCCATCCCCCACCGCCGCGCCCAGCGCAGCTGCGACCTGCCTGTCCCCGTGACGGCACGGCTCGTGTGGGAGCGCGACGGCGTGGAGCACCTCGAGACCGTCGCGTGGGCGTGGACCTCACGCAGCGTGCTCGTCGAGCTGCACGACAGGCGCCGTCAGACCATCGGCGTCTGGCTACCCGCACACGACGCCCGGCGCTCGGCGAGCGCCGGAAGACACCTCACTTAGACGGCTTCCTCGCCGTAGCTGTCGGTGACGAGGCTCTCTCGCAGCCGCGACTGCACCGTCGCGTGCTCCGCCATGAGGGCTTCGTACCACAGGGGCACGGCCTTCATCTCCGACGTCCGGTCAGCTGCCTGCTCTTCTCCCATGGGGCTCCCCTCCCGCCGGGTATCGGCACCCCGCCCGGTGCCGATATGTCCGACAGTAGACGATGACTCCCCGCGGAGCTCAAATTCCGCTACCGGCTGACGCGTGCGCCCGTACAGGCGCCTCGGGTGCGAGGGCGCGGTTAACCTCGGGTACGACAGCCCCGGCCACGGGGCAGGCCCGCACCCAGGAGGACCCGTGCACCCCTTCGACGAGATCACCGTCGACCAGCTCCGCGCCGCGGGCAGCACCAAGTGGACGACCTTCCCCGACGCGCTCGGGGCCTTCGTCGCCGAGATGGACTTCGGCGTCCCACCGCAGGTGGCCGACGTCGTCCGGCAGGCCGCCGACGCGCACGCCATGGGCTACCTCCCCGCCGCCGACCGCACCGCCGCCAGGCGCGCGACGTCGCAGTGGCTGGCCCGCAGCTTCGACTGGCACATCCCCGAGGACAACGTCCACCTCCTCCCCGACGTCCTGTCCGCCATGCGCATCACCATCCAGCGCTTCACCCGGCCCGGCTCCCCCGTCATCGTCCCGACGCCGGCCTACATGCCCTTCCTCACCGTGGTGCCCGCCCTGGACCGGGAGGTCATCGAGGTTCCCTCGCTCCTGGACGAGGACGGCCGCTACCGCCTCGACCTCGAGGCCATCGACGCCGCCTTCACCGCCGGCGCCGGCCTGCTCGTGCTGTGCAACCCGTGGAACCCCGTCGGCCGCGCCCTCACCCGCGAGGAGCTCACCGCCGTCGCCGAGGTCGTCGACCGTCACGGCGGGCGCGTCTTCTCCGACGAGATCCACGCCCCCCTCGTGCTGGACGACCTCCCCCACATCCCCTACGCCTCCGTCGACGAGCGCACCGCCGGCCACACCATCACCGCCGTCGCCGCCTCCAAGGGCTGGAACATCCCCGGGCTCAAGTGCGGACAGATGATCCTGTCCAACGACGACGACGTCGCCACCTTCGCCCCGTACGCCACCGACGCGAGCGACACGGTCGGCCTCCTCGGCGGCCGTGCCGCCATCGCTGCCTACACCCACGGCCAGGACTGGCTCGACGACGTCGTGGACTACCTGCGCGGCAACCGCGACCTCCTCCTCGAGATGGTCGACCAGATCCCCGGCCTCACGGTCAGCCCCGTCGAGGGCACCTACATCGCCTGGCTCGACTGCCGCGAGCTCGACCTGCCCGGCGGCCCGGCACAGTTCTTCCGCCGCGAGGCCGGCGTCGCCCTCACCGACGGCACCCAGTGCGGGGAAGCCGGCGACGGCTTCGCCCGCCTCATCTTCGCCACGCCCCGGCCCATCCTGCGGCAGGCCCTGGAGCAGATGCGCGCCGCCGTAGCCCGTGGCTGAGGAGGCCGCGGTCACAGCCCTTTCTCACGCCGCGACGTAGCGTGGAGGGAGAGCCTTCCCATCGAGCTGAGGAGTGTCGTGAAGCCCTGGCCTGAGATGGTCCCCCGCCTGGTCGCCACCGACATCGACGGCACGATCGTGCCGCACGGTGGCACCGTGAGGCCCCGGACCCGCGCCGCGTTGCAGCAGTACCTCGAGCGAGGCATCGACGTCGTCCTCGTGACGGGGCGCCCGCCACGGTGGCTGCCGCCGGTGGTCGAGGCAACGGGCCTCACCGGACCGGTCATCGCCGCCAACGGGGCGATGGTCGTCGACGCCCAGTCGCTGGAGCCGACCGAGCTCAAGGCCATCACGCTCGAGCAGCTCACCGAAGCGATTGAGCGCTTCACCGCAGCGCTGCCGGACGCCGTGTTCGCGGTCGAGACGCCCTCGGAGCTGCGCATCGGCCCCGGCTTCGCGGAGGCGCCAACGCGCGGCCCGCGTGAAGGCCTCACCCCGGAGGGACCGCCCATCATCGAGGCGTCCTCCATCGACAAGCTGATCCAGACCGCGGACGTCATCAAGATTCTGGTCCGCAGCCCCGCGTCCGACCCCGACGAGATGCTCGACACGGGCCGCGCCGAGGCCGGACACGTCGTGAGCGTGACCCGATCCGGCGTCGCCAAGCCGCTCCTCGAGCTCGGCCCGCTGGGCGTCACCAAAGCCTCGACCCTGGCCGAGTACGCGCGTACCCGCGGCATCGATCAGGCGGATGTCGTCGCCTTCGGGGACATGCCCAACGACGTCGAGATGCTCCGCTGGGCCGGCCACGGCTTCGCCATGCACGGCGGTCACCACGAGGCGCTCGCCGCAGCGCCCCACGTCGCCCCTCCCGTCGAGGAGGACGGCGTCGCTCAGGTGCTCGAGACCTTCCTCGCTCTGCGGCCTACCCACAGCTAGACCGCTCGCCCATCCTCCACACAGGCCAGTACGGCGGCACGCGGAGCATACGGGCCCGTGTCGCTGCGAAACCTGCCAGGATGCCCTCGTGACCGGGTTGCTGAATGTTCATGTCGACGGCACCTCGTCGCGCCGGCCCGCCGGCCTGCAGATAGCGCAGGTTGTTCTGGGCGCATTGATTTTCCTCCTGACGGCGCTCGGATTCTTCCTTCCTGACGGGGCAAAATGGCTCACGGGCATACCGGTAGCCGCCCTGGTGTTCGCCGGGCTCATCGTCACCTGGAAGAAGTCGGAAGCGGAGCAGGCCCTCCGGAGAGACTCGGAGAGGCTGGCCAAAGCGGAACGTGATCGTAGTGCGGTTCTGTTCGGCCACAATGTTCGCGAAGTTCTCGACACCATTGACGGTCTCGTCGAGAAGAGTCCGGGGAAACGCTCGGATGAGGTAGCAGCCGTACGCCTCTCGGCCGCGGTCCAGACCAAGGAGGGGGTCAGCCCGACCGATGCCCGGGCCGCTTACTTTCGCGTAGCAGACATCACCGCCCCGTCACGCACGATGAGTCCCGACAAGGTCGCAAGCAGCCCCGAGCGGCAGGACCGCTTCACCACCGTTTTCGACGAAGCGAATCCAGCAGACTCGGATGTGTGGGAGATCGTCGATGGCCACAGACCCCCCGCGTTCGTCGAGGACACCGCACGCTGGGTGGTAGAACGCGCCAAGGGCGACACGGTACCGACCTACGGCACCTTCATCACTGTCCGCGTCCAGGCAGGGGGCATTCCCTTCGGCGCACTGACGGTAAACGCAATCAGGCCAGGTAGCCTCCTCAAGGAGGATCGCTTGTTCGTGGAAGCGATTGCCAGCTTGCTCGGAATCGCTGAGCTGTTCTGCCTCACCTACCCCGCGTACCAGAAGGCCGTCACTGCCACGGCCAGTCGAGCCGCGGTGTCGGCGCAGGCGAGTACAGTGGGCACCTCAGAGGGAGGCGCAGGATGACCGTAATTTGGGATGCCAGCGGTGGAACATACATCGCGGCACCTGACGTGGATGCCCGCAGGGCCGCTATTCGCAGGCTGCTCCGGGAGATCGAGGACGAGCCCGCGAGCAACGAGGTGGCGGAGGAGCGACGGCGCGCTCGACTCCGTTGGTCGAACCTTGAACCTCAAGACACGGACGAGACCCCGTAGCGGTGTAGCAGCTCCCTCCTAGCGCTGTCAGTGAGGACAC
Organism: Georgenia sp. Marseille-Q6866; assembly: GCF_965111665.1. Taxonomy (NCBI): domain Bacteria; kingdom Bacillati; phylum Actinomycetota; class Actinomycetes; order Allobogoriellales; family Allobogoriellaceae; genus Georgenia; species Georgenia sp. Marseille-Q6866. The sequence goes on from NZ_CBCOOR010000012.1 coordinate 74,383, forward strand.
AAGCGTTACAGGGCAATGAGGCTGACTACCCAGGTGGCGAGGATGGCGGCGACGCCCTCGATCGCCGTGGCCGGGGTCAGGGTGCGGTAGGCGGTGGCGACCGGGATCCGGCTGAGCTGGGAGACGACCCAGAAGTAGGAGTCGTTGGCGTGGGAGACCACCATCGCGCCGGCGCCGATCGCGAAGACCGTCAGCACGGCGCCCATCGTCTCGCCCAGCCCGAGGCTCTCGAGCATCGGCGCGACCAGTGCCGCCGTCGTGATGATCGCGACCGTCGAGGAGCCCTGCGCCGTCTTGAGCGCCGCCGCGATGATGAAGGGCACGAAGATGCCCAAGCCCAGCGTGCTGAGGTTGTCGGCGATGAACCCGGTGAGCTCGCTCGCGCCGAGGACCCCGCCGAAGGCCGCCCCCGCGGCGGTGATGAGGAGGATCGGCGCGGCGACGCCGATCGAGCCGGTGACGATGTCGTTGAACTGCTCGAGGCGACCCTTCCCCCTGAGGAGCAGGACACCGAGCGCGAAGCCGATGATGAGCGCGATCGACGGGGACCCGACGAACTGCAGCGCGGTGAGGAGCGTCCCCTCGCCGAACGGGGCGCTGGGCAGGTTCCCGAACGAGGCGAGGCAGATGAGGACGATCGGCACGAGGATCGGCAGGAACGCGAGCGACGCCGGGGGCAGCGTGCCGTAGCTGGCGCGCAGCTCCTCGTAAGACTGGTCGAGCTCCGGCTCCCCCGAACTCTTGGGGAGCAGCTCGAAGCTCTTCCTCCGCAGCGAGCTGGCGAACAGGAGCGCCGCCCCGCCCGCCACCGCCGCGATGGGCAGCCCGAGCCCGATGACGAGCCCGAGGTCCTCGATGACGCCCAGCTCGCCGGCCGCCGCGAGCGGGCCGGGCGTGGGCGGGACCATCGTGTGCGTCGCGTACAGGCCGGTCATGAGCGCCACGGCCATGCCCACCGGGGAGACCTTCGCCCGCACGGCGATCGCCTTGCGCAGCGAGTTGAGGATGATGAACCCGGAGTCGCAGAACACCGGGATCGCGACGATGTACCCGATGACGCTCATCGTGAGGTTCGGGAACCGGGTGCCGAGCACCTTGATGAGCGCGTCCGCCATCGAGATGGCCCCACCGGAGCGCTCGAGCACCAGGCCGATCATCGTCCCGAAGAGGATGACGAGCCCGATGTTGCCCATCGTGTTGCCGAAGCTCGTGAGGATCGTCGGCACGATGTCGGCGGTGGGTAGGCGGAAGGCGAAGCCCCCGATGATCGCGGCCCCGATGAGCGCGAGGAACGGAGAGATCTTGAGCTTCGCCGTCGCGAACACGATGGCCGCGACGAGCGCGACGAGGATGAGGACGTCGATCATGAGGTGCTCCCTTGCACGTGGTGGTCGTCAGTGGCGGCTGCGGGCGAGGAGGCGGCAGACGGCTTCGGTCGCCTCGGCGACGAGCTCGGCGGCGCCCTCCCGGAGCTCGTCCTCGGTGGCCGGCCCACGGGCGATGGACACGGCCGCGGCCAGTCCCGCCGCGGCGGCTTCCGCCGCCGACAGCTCGACCCGACCGGCGACGACGACGATCGCCGCGCCGTCGGGAGCGCAGTCCCGGACGCCGTCGACGACCTTTCCGCGCAGGGACTGCGCGTCGAAGCTCCCCTCGCCGGTGAGCACGATGTCCGCGTCGGCGAGCACGGCGGGGAGCCCGACGGCGTCCGCCACCAGCCGCGAGCCCGGCACGATCTCCGCACCCAGGACCGCGGACAGCGACGCGGGCAGACCACCGGCGGCACCCATGCCCGGCGTGTGGAGGATCGCGGCCTCGTCGGTGCCCGTCACGTCGGCGAGCCGCGTGGCGAGGTGCGCCAGGCCGGCGTCCAGGGTGGCGACGTCCGACGGCGTTGCGCCCTTCTGGGGGCCGAAGACGGCGGCCGCGCCGCGTTCGCCGACGAGCGGGTTGTCGACGTCGACGGCGATGCGCCAGCTGGCCTGGCGGGCGAGCGGGTGGAGGTCGTCGAGCTCGATGCGGTCGATGGCGGCGAGCCCTCCCCCGCCCGGCTTGGTGGGGCGGCCGTCACTGTCGAGGAAGCGCACGCCGAGCGCTCGGAGGACGCCGGTGCCGCCGTCCGTCGTGGCGGAGCCACCGATGCAGAGCAGGATCTCCCGCGCCCCGGCCTCGAGGGCGGCGCGCGCGAGCGCACCGACGCCGGCAGAGTCCGCGCGCAGGGGCTGGAGGGCGACGTCGCGCACGTGCGGGAGCCCGTTGGCCTCGGCCGCCTCGATCACCGCCCTCGTCGCGTCCGCGGAGAGCCCGTACCTGGCGGTCCGCGGCCGACCAAGGGCGTCGGTGACGTCGTGGCGCAGTTCGCGGCCGTGCCAGGCATCGAGCAGCGCGTCGAGGGTGCCCTCACCGCCGTCGGCCATCGGCACCGCGGAGATGTTCGCCCCCGGACCGAGTGCGCGACGCGCTCCGTCGGCCATGGCGCGCGCGACCTGCAGCGCGCTGAGGCTCCCCTTGAAGGAGTCCGGCGCGGCGACGACGTTGAGCACCGGCTGCATGGAGGAAAGGCTATGGCCCGGCGTGCGCGCCCACCTGTCGCGGAGATCGCTACCTGACGACGTCGCCCGCTTCCGCGTCGATGGCCTGTCTCAGCCGCGTCCGCACCGCCGCATGCTCGGCTGCCAGGGCAGCGCGTCCCGGCTACACGGTCCCGGTCCTGACGCTGGCACGATGCCCCAGTGCCCGCTGCGACTGAGACCGTCCCTGTCACCACCTCCGCCCGGATCCGAAGCTGGCTGAGCTCGCGCTCCTCGCACTTCACGCTCGCGTCGTGGCTGGTTCGCCACGCCCCGGCCCATCCTGCGGCAGGCCCTCGAGCGGATGCGCGCCGCCTCGCGTCCCGCTGACCGGGGACAAGCGGACGCCGCGCCGGAGCCGTCATGGGGAGGACGGCTCCAGCGCGGCGCTGGTCCCGGTCCGCACCGCTACCGGGCGGTGGAGCGGTAGGAACCGGGGTCTTGAGGCCCGGTCCGCACCGCTACCGGGCGGTGGAGCGGTACGAACCGGAGGTCTTGAGGCCCCGGTCCGCACCACTCACGGGCGGTGGAGCGGTACGAACCGGGGGTCTTGAGGGCCGGTCCGCACCGCTACCGGGCGGTGGAGCGGTACGAACCGGGGTCTTGAGGCCCGGTCCGCACCGCTCTCGGGCGGTGGAGCGGTGCGGACCAGGGGTCTGGGAGGTGACTACCCCGCGGGGATCACCTCGATGGCGCTGACCTTCGGCTGGTCGACCGTGGCCGAGAAGTCGATGTCCAGGTTCCCGTCGGTGACGGTGATCGGGACGTCGACGACGTGGGCCGTCGCCGGTGCCACCTGCGAGTTGAGGTCGAGGTTGACGATCTCCGTCGCCCCGCCCTCGAGGTTGACGCTGAAGACGCGCTTGTTCAGGCCACCGGAACCACCACCGGGCGCCCCGTGGTAGATCTCGGCGAAGTGCAGCCGCACGATGTACTCGCCGCCGTTGACGCCGATGTCGTACCCGAACGTCCCCGCCGCGCTGCGCTCCGTGAAGTACAGCACGTCGTCCGTGGTCCCCGCGATCGAGGTCACCGACGAGTTGGAGAAGATCTTCCCGCCGTTGAACATCGTGTCCGCGAGCCACTGCACGCCACCGGTCGTCACCGCGCCACCGCCGGAGTTGATCCGGATCGGTGCCTCGTCGACATCCGGCAGCTCGACCTCCACCGGGGTGGCGGTCGTGGAGACCGTCCCGGAGATGTCGACGGCCAGTACCCGGTAGTACCCGGTGGCCGCGGCCGGCGTGCTCGCGTCGGTGAACGAGGTCCCGGTGACCGGGGTCCCCCCGGTCAGGCGGGACCACGGCCCGGACTCGGACAGCGCCCGCTCGACGTGGTAGCCGACGACGAGGTCCTCGTCGGTCGCGGTCCAGGACAGCTCGACCGACCCGTCACCGACCTCCGCCGCCAGTCCCGCGGGAGCGGCAGGCGCCGTCGCCGAGTGCGGGGTGACAGGCAGGACGTTGGTGATGAGGTAGACGTTGTCCTGGAAGTCGCAGTTCGTCGCACCGATGCCGCACTGGTTCGGCGAGCTGATGTAGTCGTGACCCACGATCCACGCCCCGGCCACCGCGTCGCCGTTCCGGTCGATGACCGGCCACGTCTTGGAGGCCATGTAGTTGGCGTTGTTCGTGGTCTGGCCACTGACGACGATCCCGAAGTTGCCGGACGGGTTGGCGGACAGCTGCGTCGGGTTGCCCTGGTTCGTCAGCGGGAGGATCGACTGCCCGTACGCCGCGGCGTGCGTGACGGTCGTCCCACCGATGTTGATCGTCTCCTGCTGCCCGCAGCAGCCGTGGAAGGCTGCCAGCTGGCGGACGACGACCGGCTGGCTCGGGTCCGCCTTCTTCCACTGCAGGGAGCGCACCTCGTCCCCGTTGAGGGGGGACGTCCGCATCTCGTCACCGTTCTTGAGGTTGCCGATGTCGGTCGTCCAGCCGTACAGCGCGGCGAGCTGGTTGAGGGAGAGCTCGTTCCCGCCCTCGGGCGCCGTCATGTACCCGCCACGGACCTGGATGGTCATGATCGGGTTCGTCGGGTCGCTCGAGGTGAGGACGAGCTGCGCGGCGCGGATGCCCTTGCTCCCGGAGTTCGCCGTGAAGGTGACCTCCAGGGGCAGGGAGTCCCCCGGCGCGACGACGAACGGGGCCGTCGGCGCGCCGGTGACGGTGAACTGGGTGGCGTTGCTGCCGCCCAGCGAGACGTCCGTGATGCGCAGGTCCTTGGTGCCGGTGTTGGTCACCGTGACGGTGGCCTTGTCGATGACCTTGTGGGCCACCACACCGCTGTTGATGCGGTGAAGGGTGATCCAGTCCTCGGACATCCCGGGGATCGGCGCACCCCCCTGACGCGTCGCCTGCTCGTTGCGGATGGACATCGTGCCGCCGACGTCGAGGATCTCCAGGGAGATCGCACGGACCGTGGTCCGCCCCTCGCTGTCGGTGGCCGTGACCTCCAGGACGTGCTCGCCCAGGCCCAGGGTGAAGGGCTCGGTGTAGTCCACCGGCTCCCCGCCGTCGACCGTGTAGGTGAGCGACTCGAGGGTCGAGCCACCGGGGGCGTCGGCCGAGATCGCGATCTCGGCCGGGCCACCGCTGTAGGAGTCGGCAAGCGCGACGCCGTTGGCGGTGACGGTGACGCTGGGCTTGAGGAGCGCCGAACCCGTGATGCGGATCCAGTTCACCTTGGTGTTGTCACCCGAGTTCGTCATCGTGAGCTTGCCGTCGGTGACGGTGACCGTCCCGCTGCCCGTCGTGAAGGGCGTCGCGTTGGAGGGAGCGAAGCTCTTGACGATCTCCACCCCCTCCACGGTCACGCCGTGGACGGAGTCGGTGTAGCCGGCGTCGCCGACCGACACCTCCACGCCGTATGTGCCGTTGCCCAGCGCGTACTCCCAGGTCCCGTTGGTGTAGGTGGGCTGGGTGGCGTTGTCGAGGAACGCGAAGGACTTGCGCACGTTCTCGGTCGGGAAGGCGATGCTGCCGGTGGGGGTGGCGCGGTAGCGCGTGGCTGCCGTCCGGTCCGCCGGCTGCCCGGTGGCGGCGTTGAGCCAGCCGTACCCGCGGGTCGCGGAGTACGCCTCACCGGCCTCCACCGTCCAGCCCGGCGTGGTCGGGGCCGTCGCCGGGGCGAAGGCCACCTGCACTGTCTCGGTGGGTGTGGGCTCCTCCCCGCCGAGGCCCTCACCGTCGATGGTCACCCAGGCGAGCTTGGTGTTGTGCCCACCGCTGGTGATCGTCAGGCGACCGTCGGTCACCTCCACCGTGCGCACGCCGGTCTGGTGCGGGTTGGTGTTCGTCGGGACGAAGCCGGTGATGACCGGCTGCCCCTCGGCGAGCACCGTGTGGGTGGAGTCGGTGTAACCCGAGTCACCCACGGCGGCCGCGACCTCGTAGGTGCCGTTGGGCACCTCGTACTCCCACGTCCCGTTCGTCAGCGACGTCACCTGGTTGTTGTCCAGGATCGTGAAGGTCTGCAGGAGCGGGTCGTTGATAAACGTGACGCCCGACGTCGGCCCCGTGCGGTAACGCATGGAGTCGGAGCGGTCGGCGGGCGAGGTGCCCACCAGCCAGCCGAACCCGGCCTCGGCGTCGAAGGCCGCGCCCGTGTCCGCCGTCCAGCCGGAGGGAGTCGGAGCCCCCGCCGTCTGGAAGTTGACCTTGACGGCGGCACCGTCACCCGGGTCGTCCGGGCCCTCGTCGACGTCGAGCGGGACGACGTCGATGTAGTTGATCTTCGTGTTGGTGCCGCCGACGGCGGTGACGGTGAGGAAGCCGTCCTCGACGTCGACGTCCGCCGTCGCCGTGGTGTGGCGCGTGTTCGAACCGGCGTTGCCGCTCGGCACGAACGGATCGATGACTCGCTCACCCTCGAGGTTGATGACGTGGCTCTCCGGGTCGGAGTTGACCGACGGGTCACCGGCGGCAACGGTCACGCGGTAGGAGCCCTCGGGGAGCGCGAGCTCCCAGTAGGCGTACGCCGAGACACCGTTGAACGTGTTGCCGTTGTTCGTCACGTCCTGCGACTGCATGTGCATGAGCGTGTCGAGCCGCTGGTCCGACTGCGAGGTGTTGCGGTCCCGGCCGTTGCCGGGCCCGCTCGTCCCGCCGACAGAGAGGTCGATGACCTGCCCGTTGGCCTGGTTCTTCCAGCCGTAGCTCAGGCCGGTGCCCTGGTCGGTGCGCGTCCGTGCACCAAAGGGCTGGCCGAAGTCACGCAGGTAGCCACTGGGCAGCGCGGCGGCCTCGTTGGAGAAGTTGATCCGGATCGGGTCACCGACCGGCTCGACGGGGGCCTCACCGGCGGGACGGACACCGGTGACGAGGAACAGGTAGTCCTGGTAGTCACCGTTGCTGGCGTCCTCGAAGGCCACGATGTAGGCGTTGCGGATGAGCGTGCCCTCGCGGTCCTTCGCCGGGTAGATGCGCGCCCGGTGGGCGTCCGCGGCCGGCGAGTTGAGCCGGTCCTCGGTGTAGCCGAACCGGTCGAACTTGTCGGAGCGGTAGAAGAAGCCGAACTCCGCGGTGCCCGGGTCGAAGTTCGTCGAGCCACCCGTCGTGATGGGCGGGAGGAGCGACTGGTACCCGGAGGTGTCGATCTGCGCGATGATGTTCCGCTCGGAAGCGCCGCCGTCACCCGTGTACCACCCGAAGGGCAGGTGCTCCTTCGGTGCGTAGTGCGCGAGCGGACGCATGTTGACGGGGGCGGTGCCGGCCTTGACGAACAGCGGCTCGAGCACCTCCTCGCCCCTGGCGGCGGGGTTCATGCCACCGGCCAGGTTGGTCCAGCCGACGTTCACGTTGTACCCGAGGGTGCCGAGGACGTTGTGCAGCGAGGGCTCGTTGCCACCCTCGATGCCCTGCATCGCCAGACCGTAGAGCCCGACGTCGATCGTCTGGTCCCCGCCGGTGAGGCGCAGGACCGCGGACCGCTGCCCCGCCGTCGACCCGGGCTTGAACGCCACCGTGATGGTGGTGCTCTGCCCGGCGGCGAGCGTCGTGGCGCCGCCGGTCACCGTGAACTCACCGGGGTGGGACCCGACGAGCGTCCGACCGAGGGTGACCGACTCCGTGGACTCGTTCGTCACGATGAGGGACTTGCCCGCCGACGTCGTGTTGACGACGGTCGAGTAGACGAGCTCGTCGGCCGAGACCGCCATGCTCGGGGCGCGCTGGTCCTCCGGCACACGCAGGAGGTACAGCTTCTGGTTCGACCCACCGCGGTCGTACTGGTTGACGTAGAGGTTTCCGTTGTTCGGGTCCTCCACGATCTCCAGCGGGTCGTCGAACCCGCTCACACCGGACATCGTCGTGTCCGGCACGCCAGTCAGACCAGCTGAGGTCTGCTCACCGAGCACCTCTCCGGTCTCCGAGTCGACCTGGAGGAACAGCAGGTCGTCGTTCTGAGAGAACCGGATGACGACGAGTCGGCCCTCGAGCTGCCCACCGAAGGTCTCGCTCTTGTACTCGAGCACACCGTTCGGGGACTTGTTGAAACCGAGGTTCCACTCGACACCGCGGTAGTTCGGGTCCGCCTTGACGCCCGAGGGGTACCTGCTGCCGCCCTGGCCCGCGTACTGCGGCGGGTTGGCCGGGTCGTTGCCCTCGTGCAGCACCCACTCGCACCGCTCGGGGTTCGGGTGGCCGTAGTAGCCGCCCTCCTCCACGCGGTAGAGGTGGTCCTGCTGCGTGGGGTGGCCCTTGATCGGCGGCACGTTCCCGCCGGTGTACTCCTCGCCGTCGATACGCCGGTCGAGGCAGGCCTCGGTGGCGTCCAGGCCGTCCACCTCGGAGAAACCGGGGATGCCGGAAGCAGCCTCGCGGGTGAACGTGCCGTCCGAGTTCACCGTGACGCCGGGGCTGTTCGCCCCGCCTGCCGTGCCGTTGGTGGGCACGTACAGGTGGCCGTTGCTGTGCCAGGCGAGGTCGTAGGCGTTACGGATACCCGTGGCGAAGATCTCCAGGGGAGCGTTCTCAGCGAACGGGTCGTAGGTGCCCCCGTCAGCCGTCTTGACGTCGATCGCCGGACCGCCGTCGATCGCCGCCGCCACCTGCGGGTGGTCCTGGTCGAAGACCAGGGTCGCTGCCGTCAGGAGCTTCTCCCCGCGCTGACCCCATGCGTCGTCGAGGTCACCAGCGGCCTGGTTGGAGCCCTGCAGGAAGTACAGGCGCCCGTCAGGGCCGTAGGCGATCGAGTTCGTGAGGTGGTCGGTGCGCGAGCGGGGCAGGCTGGTGAAGACCTTGTGCTCGGTCCCGAGGTCGTCACCGGTCAGCAGGCTGACGCCGCTGATCCACTCGTCGGTCTCGTTGCCGATGTTGGCGCTCGTGGAGGTGACCCACAGGCGCAGGTCGTCGGCGGTGGCGTCCCGGTCGAAGACCAGGCCGACCATCGCTCGACCCTGGTAGCCCAGGTTCGTCATGTTGGACAGCGTGCCGTCCTCGGCCACGTCGAACCGGAAGAGGCCCTGCCCGATGGTGGTGGCGTACAGCTTGCCGTCCGGTCCGAAGGCGAACGACGCCCAGTACTTCCCGGCCCCGATGGGCAGCTCCACCTGCTCGAACTCGATGTTCTTCAGCGGCGTGAACTCGTCGCTCCCCCCGCCTCCGATCTCGCCCTCACCGGTGGTGAACACCGACGTGAACGGAAGGAACGCGGCACCGAGGTTGTCCTTGACGTTGCTCGTGACGACGAACCGGTAGCCGGTGTTCGCCTTGAGCGGCTGGTCCGGGGACAGCGAGATGACGTCGTTGCCGCCGGAGGTGCCCACCTGCACCGGCACCTGCGTGCCCGAGGGCAGCTCGTACAGGTGAACGTTGCCCTGCAGGGTCGTCGGGTCGACGCCCACGCCGGCGTAGGGGATCCGGATGGTGGAGGACACACCGGCCGTGACGTCGTGGTCGACGCTGCGGTTGTCCGGGAGCACCGTGTCCACGTGCGGGGCGAGCGGCTGACCGACGACCTCGACGTAGGCGAGCTTGGTGTTCGTGCCGCCGACCGGGTTGATCGTCAGCGCGCCGTCCCACACGCCCACCGTGACGGTGGCGGTGCGGAACTGCTCGGCGTCGGTGGCGACGAAGGACTCGATACCGACGCCGGCCTCGATGTTGAGCACGTGTGTGGAGTCGTAGCCGTTGGTGCCCCGCTCATCGCCCACGGCGACGGTGACCTCGTAGAGGCCGTCCGGCACGGCGAGCTCCCAGGTGCCCGGGATGTCGACACCGTTGGTGCCGTCCACGTCGCCGTACTGCATGTGGATGATCGAGTTGAGGTTCGGGTCCACGTCGTCGTGCACGCGGATCCGGCCGTTGCCGACGAGCGAGACCGGGTTGCCGTCCTCGGTCGTCCAGCCGTAGGTCAGGCCGGTCCCCTGGTTGGCACCGGTGCGTGCGCCGAAAGGCTGGCCGTAGTCGAGGACATAGCCCTCGACAGGGGTCGCCGACGCCGTGGCGAAGTCGACCTTGACGTCGAGGGTGTTGGGCACGCGCGGCACCGCCATGACGACGTTCGACAGCTCCGACGTGTTGCCGGCCCTGTCCACCGCCTCGACGGCGTAGTGGTACGTGGTGCCGTTGGTGACGCTCATGTCCGTGTACGTCGGCTCGAGAACGAGTCCCTCACCGGAGACGACCTCCGTGGTGGTGCTGGTGCCCACCTCGGGCTCGAGGGCCCGGTGGATCCGGTACCCCGCAACGTCCTCGGAGTCGGACGCCGTCCAGGACAGGTCCACGACGCCGTCGCCGGCCGTGCCGGCGAGCTCGGCCGGGGCGGCCGGGGCCTCGGTGTCGGGCGTCTCGAGAATCTGTGCGACGACTTCGTTGGAGAGGTCGGACATACGACCCTCGCCGTCCACGGCGACGACCGCGTAGAAGTAGGCCTTCCCGACCTCGGCGGTGTTGTCGGTGAAGCTCGTCCCCATGACCGGGTCGGCCCCGGAGATCGGAGCCCCGTCGGCCGTCACGCCGGCCTCGGTACCGCGGTAGACGTAGTAGCCGACGACCGAGGTGGTGGCGCTCGCGGTCCACGTGACGCCGATGGTCTCGGCACCAGCCGAGGCAGCGACATCAGTGGGCGGGAGGATCTGCTCGAGCGTCACCTCGACCTCGTTGGAGGCCACGGACTCGTTGCCCGCGGCGTCGACGGCGGTGACGACGTAGTAGTACGTCTGGCCCGGGTCGACGTTCGGGTCGAAGAACGAGGTGTCGCCGAGGAGGGTCTCACCGGAGTAAGCAACACCCTCGGTGACGACGCCCTGCTCGAGGGAGCGGTAGACGCGGTAGCCGAGCGTGTCCTCGGAGACGCTGGCCTGCCAGCCGAGCTGGACGGTGTCCGTCGCCGTCGCGGTGAGAACCGTCGGGGCGACCGGGGCGGTGACGTCCACGGCACCGGTGCGCTCGTAGCTCACGGTGACGCGGGCGGCGCCGGCGGCCTCGAAGTACTCCACCACGAACTCGTGCGGGCCATCAGTGAGCTCAATCGAACCGGTGTGGAGCCGGGAATAGTCCCCCGTGCCCCACTTGTCGATCACAAGCTCGTCATCGACGTAGACGCGCACGCCGTCATCGGCCTGGGCCTGGAACTCATAGGTCCCCGCACCCTCGTTGACCGTCGTGGTGAACCGAGCAGAGAAGTCGTTGGACTCCAGACCAGCCGGGCTCCCGGAGTTGTACCAGTTCTTGTCGACCGCACTCAGGCACTCCCGAGAAACGGCCTCACCCTCCAGCTCACGACCATCGAAGTACTCCGCAGCCCACAGACCCGGCTCACACGCCGGACCCTCACCAGGCTGGACCTTGAAGTAGTCCACGGTGACGCGGGCGGCGCCGGCGGCCTCGAAGTACTCCACCACGAACTCGTGCGGGCCATCAGTGAGCTCAATCGAACCGGTGTGGAGCCGGGAATAGTCCCCCGTGCCCCACTTGTCGATCACAAGCTCGTCATCGACGTAGACGCGCACGCCGTCATCGGCCTGGGCCTGGAACTCATAGGTCCCCGCACCCTCGTTGACCGTCGTGGTGAACCGAGCAGAGAAGTCGTTGGACTCCAGACCAGCCGGGCTCCCGGAGTTGTACCAGTTCTTGTCGACCGCACTCAGGCACTCCCGAGAAACGGCCTCACCCTCCAGCTCACGACCATCGAAGTACTCCGCAGCCCACAGACCCGGCTCACACGCCGGACCCTCACCAGGCTGGACCTTGAAGTAGTCCACGGTGACGCGGGCGGCGCCGGCGGCCTCGAAGTACTCCACCACGAACTCGTGCGGGCCATCAGTGAGCTCAATCGAACCGGTGTGGAGCCGGGAATAGTCCCCCGTGCCCCACTTGTCGATCACAAGCTCGTCATCGACGTAGACGCGCACGCCGTCATCGGCCTGGGCCTGGAACTCATAGGTCCCCGCACCCTCGTTGACCGTCGTGGTGAACCGAGCAGAGAAGTCGTTGGACTCCAGACCAGCCGGGCTCCCGGAGTTGTACCAGTTCTTGTCGACCGCACTCAGGCACTCCCGAGAAACGGCCTCACCCTCCAGCTCACGACCATCGAAGTACTCCGCAGCCCACAGACCCGGCTCACACGCCGGACCCTCACCAGGCTGGACCTTGAAGTAGTCCACGGTGACGCGGGCGGCGCCGGCGGCCTCGAAGTACTCCACCACGAACTCGTGCGGGCCATCAGTGAGCTCAATCGAACCGGTGTGGAGCCGGGAATAGTCCCCCGTGCCCCACTTGTCGATCACAAGCTCGTCATCGACGTAGACGCGCACGCCGTCATCGGCCTGGGCCTGGAACTCATAGGTCCCCGCACCCTCGTTGACCGTCGTGGTGAACCGAGCAGAGAAGTCGTTGGACTCCAGACCAGCCGGGCTCCCGGAGTTGTACCAGTTCTTGTCGACCGCACTCAGGCACTCCCGAGAAACGGCCTCACCCTCCAGCTCACGACCATCGAAGTACTCCGCAGCCCACAGACCCTCAGGACATGCCGGCGCTGCAGGCGGCGTGGTGACGACGGCCTGGCTGGCTGCGGGGGTCGCGCTGCCGTCGCCCACGGCGACGACGAGGTAGTGGTAGGTGGTACCCGGCTGCACGTCCTGGTCGACGAGCGCGAGCCCGGTGACCGGCGTCGTGCCGTTGATCGGCTGGTCCGCCGTCGTGGCGGGGGCACCGATGCCGCGGTACACGTTGTAGCCCTCGGCACGCTCGGCCGCGTCCCAACGGAGCTCGATCGCGCCGTCGGTGCGGACGGTCGCGGCGACGCCACCGGGAGCGGCGGGAGCCTCGGGTGCCTGCTCGGGAACTGCGACCTCGACGGTCGCGACGTCGGACTCGCCGGCGTCGTTCATGGCGACGACGCCGTAGACGTATGTCGTCCCGGCGGTGACGTCCTCGTCGAGGTACGTCGGCTCGGTCACCTCCGCGAGGGGCTCACCCTCGGTGAGGGTGCCCTCGTCCTCGGAGCGGTACACGACGTAACCGGTGGCGCCGTCGGACTCCGTCCAGGACAGGCTGACACCGGACTCGGTGACGTCACCGGCGAGGTCCGCCGGTGCGGCGGGAGCGGTGGGCGCAGCGGGGACGTCGACGACGACGTGCTCGGAGATGGGCGACGTGCCGCCGGTGTTCACGGCGACGATGGCGTAGACGTAGCTCTCCCCCGCCTCCACGGTCTCGTCGAGGTACTCCGTGCCGGTGACCGGCTCGGAGTTGATCGGCGAGGCGTCGGCGAGCGAGTCCGCGTCAGCGGCGCGGAGCACGTTGTAGCTGTCGGCTCCCTCGCTTCCGCTCCACTCGACGGTCACGCCGGATGCCCCGTGCGTCGCGGAGACGTCGGAGGGAGCGGCCGGAGCGGCCACCTCATCGGCGTTGGCGTAGATCTCCACGTAGGCGAGCTTGGTGTTGTTGCCGCCCACCTGGTCGATCGTCAGCGTGCCGTCCTCGACCTCGACGGTGCCGACGACCTCGTCGAACTGACGGGAGGCGGTGCCGACGAACCCGTCGAGGATCGTCGTGCCCTCGGCACGCACCACGTGGGTGCTGTCGTAGTTGGCGCCGTCACCGACGGCGGTGACCACGGTGTAGCTGCCGTTGGGCAGGTCGTACTCCCAGACACCCTCCTCGACGGAGCCGTTGGGGATGTCCATGTGGGCGATCGTCGCGAGCCGCAGGTCAGGGGTGATCCCCGCACCTTCACGAAGGCGGACGTTGGCAGTGTTGTCGAGCGGGGTGCCATCGTCCGCGGCGATCCAGCCGAAGCCGCGGTCCGCGGAGTAGGCCAGTCCGGTGTCGGCGGTGTAGCCGGCGGGGGGACCGATGTCTCCGGTCTGGAAGTTGATCCTCTCGACCAGCTCGGCGTCGACCTCAGGAACGGTCGCCTCGGTCTCGGCAGGCGCCGAGACGCTCCCGTCGGAGTCAACGGCAACGATCGCGTAGTGGTACGTCTCGCCGACGAAGGTGGAGTCGTCCTCGAACTCCGGCGTCGTCAGCGGCGCGTCACCGCCCAGACCAGGGCCACTGGTCGCGACAGGAGTCGTCGTACCGCGGTAGACGCGGTAGCCCACGACGTCGGACGAGACGTCAGCGGCGTCCCAGCTGAGAAGGACGTTGGCGGGGCTTGTCACAGCCTCGAGTCCGGCCGGCGAAGCCGGCGGTGTCATCTCCTTGACGGAGAAGTCCGTGAACGAGTACGTGACCTCGCTGTTCGCCGGCATGTTCCGCTTCGTTGCGAAGATGCCGCCGAACGCGGTCACGTTCGGCACCGTGGCGCTGAGAAGAGTGGCGTCGATGAAGTTCTCCGGGAGCGCCAGCGGGGCTCCAAGGGACACCGCCGGACCGCTTCCGAGTCGGTAGGACCCGGTGATCGTCTCAGCGACTGCGTTGACGTCGAGCTGCAGGGTGACTGGGCCAGTACCCAGGGCAGCTGCCGTCGTCGTGAGCGTGCGCTGGTCGGTCGTCGCGTTCGGCACCGCCCCGTTCGTCTCGCGAGACAGCTGGATCTGGCGGCCCGAGGTGTTGCTCTGAGTGCCGTTACCGAGGACTGCCAGCTTCACGTAGTTGTCGTCGTTCGGGCCGAACCACAGGCCGCCCTGCGCGGAGCCGTACACACCGCTCGGGCTCTCAAGTGTGGTGGTGAAGCGCAGGATGGCGTCGGTCGCGTCGACACCAACTCCGAGAGTGTTGTCCTGCTTGTTGACGTCGCCGGTCGCACCGGCCGCGTTGGCGTGTGCGATTCCCTGAGTCGCGAGGATGTTGAGCTTGCTGTCGCTGACCGAGAGGTTCTGCGGCAGGTAGTACGTGCTGTCGGCGCTCGACGGCTGGATCATGGTGAAGCCGGTGCCGACGTCACCGGAGGTGTTGAGCCCGCCCTCGGTGCCGGTGAAGTCGAGCTCGACCGTGTTGTCCGGAGCTGCGATCGAGCCCGGGCCCAAGGGCGAGTACGGGGTGGTGGCCCACTCGCTCGGGTCTGTCGGGACCTCGTCGATGGGCAACCCCAGGGCGGAGGTCGCTCCGACCGTCATGGTGGCGAGGACAGCGAGGGCAGCGGAGCTCGCTACCACCTTCCGTTGTCCGTCGCGCGACCAGAGCCTGCTTCGTTGGCGCATCGTCACTCCTCTCAGTGCCGCGCACGGCTGACGGCCGCGCGCGTCTTCAGAAGTGCCGGGTGGGGACATGGAGGCATGGTGAACGTCCGTCTCTGTGAGGTGCTGGAGGGGCTGCCGGGCCCCCCAAAGCGACGGACCGGCAGCGCACCAGCAGAACAACACCTGGCGGCTCACTAGCGGCCAGGAGTCGCAGGTGACAGCGAGACGATCGGCTGCGGAAAGCGGGGTGACAGAGGCTGAGCGAGGGTGACTCGCTCGTGCGATTCGCTAGCCTCCCGTGAGGATCGCGCGCGCGAGGAACCGCGCCGCCGCGCCGGTCCGGGACCCCAGCCCCCCTCTTCCACCCCCTCCGGAGGGTGCCGTTCGGCCGCCGGTAGAGGCGTGGCAGTGCGCCCGGCCGGCGCAGCCACTCACCCCGATGGCAGCCCGCCCCTCGTCCTCGAGGCCGCCCCAGCGCCTGTTCGAGCGGCGTTGTGCGCGCCCGGTCCGCGAGCGCGCCGAAATCCGACTTTATGCTGCGACCGTCGACAGAGACGTCCTCGTCTCTATCACACGATCACACACCTGACCGAAGGAGGTTCGCCGTGGCCAGCACGACCTCGAACCCTCCCGGCCTCGCCGGCCTCCGCTCCTCCGCAGCGGTTCTCGACGAGGCGATGGTCCGTGAGGCCACGCAGCTGGACGTGCTCGGGCGCAGGCCGCTCGACCACGACATCGCCGGGCTGTCGGACTACCTCACGGGGCGGCGCGTCCTCATCACCGGCGCGGGCGGCTCGATCGGCTCCGAGCTGGCGCGCCAGGTGCACCGCTTCGCTCCGGCCGAGCTCGTCCTCCTCGATCGCGACGAGTCGGCCCTGCACGGGGTACAGCTCTCGCTCTACGGGTCGGCGCTGCTCGACACCCCGGACATCGTCCTCACGTGCATTCGCGACAGGGAGGCGCTTCGCGAGGTCTTCCAGCGGCACATGCCAGAGATCGTCTTCCACGCTGCCGCGCTCAAGCACCTCCCCCTGCTGGAGCAGTATCCCGCCGAGGGCTGGAAGACGAACGTGGTCGGAACCCACAATCTCCTCGTGCTCTCGGCCGAGTGCGGCGTCGAGAAGTTCGTCAACATCTCGACCGACAAGGCCGCGAACCCCACGAGTGTCCTCGGGCAGACGAAGCAGGTAGCCGAGCAGCTCGCGGCCTGGTACGGGGAGAACGCCGACGGGACGTACCTGTCGGTGCGCTTCGGGAACGTGCTCGACTCACGCGGCTCGGTGCTCCACACCTTCCGCGGCCAGATCGCGCGCGGTGGCCCTGTCACCGTGACCCACCCCGACGTCACCCGGTACCTCATGACCATCCCCGAGGCCTGCGAGCTCGTCCTTCACGCAGGAGCTGTGGGTAGTGACGGGGAGGTCCTGGTGCTCGACATGGGCCAGCCGGTGCGGATTCTCGACGTCGCACGCCAGCTCATCGCACGGTCTGGGCAGGGCGTCGAAGTGGTGTTCACCGGGCTGCGCCCCAACGAGAAGCTCCACGAGGAGCTGTTCAGCGCCGGTGAGGTGGCGGTCCGTGGCCGTCACCCTCTCATCTCCCACGTCACGGTGCCGCCGTTGGCGCCAGAGCAGCTCGGCGAGCTGCACGACGGCTCCTCCCAGCACCACCCCCGGCCGCACCGTCGCGAGCCGGTCCTCCACATGGAAGAACGCCGATGACCACCAGATCTGCAGACCTCTCACCAGGGCTCACTGGCCGTGCCAAACCCTCGAGTGCGACCCGGACCACGTGCCTCTTCGTCACCCAGTGGTATCCGCCGGAACCCGCTGTTGTGGCAGAACGCATCACTCAGGCTCTCCGTGACTCCAGCTTCGATGTCTCCGTCCTGACCGGGATGCCGCACTACCCTGCGGGGCGCGTCTTCAGCGGCTACCGGGCCGGTCGGCCGGTACGTGAGCACCTGGACGGCATCTCCGTGTCCCGAACCCCCGAGTATCCGAGCCACTCCTCGTCGGTGGTCGCCCGGATGGCCACGTACCTGAGCTGGGCCGTCTCGTCGACGCTCCTGGGTCAGCGAGCCCTGCGGTCCGCGGACGTCGCACTCGTCTACTCCTCCCCCGCCACGTCCGGGCTGCCTGCCCTCGTGGGCAAGTTGCTTCACCGGACTCCCTACGTCCTTGTGATCCAGGACCTCTGGCCAGACTCGGTCTTCGCCGCGGGCTTCGGCACACCGCTCGTCGCACGCGCCAGAGGAGCGCTCGACCTCATGTGCCGGGTGCTCTACCGGCATGCGGCGCACATCTGCGTGATCTCGCCCGGTATGGTCGACGTCCTTGTCTCCCGCGGCGTGCCGCGCGAGAAGCTCACGCTCGTCTACAACTGGCGTGACGATCCCCAGCCCGCGCCCCCGCACACCATCCGCCGGACCGGCCCCGTCCGGGTGCTCTACGCCGGCAACCACGGCCGGGCCCAGGGCCTGGAAGCCCTTGTCCGCGCTGCGGCCGCCTCCCCGACGATCGATCTCACGCTCATCGGGGACGGGGTGGACAAGCCCCGCCTCATACAGGTCGCAAAGGAGACCGGCGCCTCGAACGTCTACTTCCGTGAGCGGCTGGACAGGGAAGAGTTCGAGGCGTTACAGGGGGAGTTCGACGTCCAGGTCGCATCCCTCGGCGCGGACCCACTCTTCTCGTACACGATGCCGAGCAAGGTCCAGGGCATCCTCGCCGCCGGTATGCCACTGCTCGCGATCGCCTCCGGGGACGTCGCCCGTGCTGCCGACGCCTCGGGGGCTGGTTGGACAGCCGATCCTGACGACGTCGATTCCATCCGGCGTGCGCTCGGTCGGATCGGTGCGACGACTTCCTCCGAGCTCGAGTCGCGGGGCCACAAGGCACGCCGGTACTACGACCAGCACATGGGTCGCGAGGACAACCTCTCGCGCCTCCGTGCGATCCTCGAAACCGCGAGCAGCCGTCCGCAGGGAGCGCGGCGATGAACGGGCTCAGCGGTGCCACCGTCGTGATCACCGGTGGGACGGGTTCCTTCGGCTCTACGATGGTCCGTGACCTCCTCGGCAAGGACGTGGCTGCCGTCCACGTCCTCAGCCGCGACGAGGCGAAGCAGGACGACATGCGTCGCCGCTTCGACGATCCCCGGTTGCGGCTCTTCCTCGGTGATGTCCGTGACTCGCAGAGCGTCGAACGTGCGATGACCGGTGCTGACTTCGTGTTCCACGCGGCAGCTCTCAAGCAGGTCCCCTCGTGCGAGTTCTTCCCCGAGCAGGCGGTCAAGACCAACGTCCAGGGCAGCTACAACGTCATCGAGGCGGCCTCGCGTGCCGGCGCCCGCTCGGTCGTCTGCCTCAGCACCGACAAGGCCGTGTACCCGGTCAACGCGATGGGCATGTCGAAGGCGCTCATGGAGAAGACCGCTCAGGCCTTCGCCCGGAACAACCCGAAGTCCCGGACCGTCGTCTCGGTCACCCGGTACGGCAACGTCATGTACTCGAGAGGGTCGGTCATCCCGCTGTTCGCCAAGCAGGCCCAGGAGGGGCGCGCCCTGAGCGTCACGGAGCCGCGGATGACTCGCTTCCTCATGTCGCTCGACCAGTCGGTAGACCTTGTCAACCATGCCTTCCTCCACGCGGAGCCCGGGGACCTCTTCGTCCGAAAGGCTCCGGCCAGCACTGTGGAGACTCTCGCCCGTGCAGTCGCCGCGATCCTGGGCAACGACAACCCTGCCATCGACGTCCTCGGCACCCGCCACGGCGAGAAGCTCCACGAGACGCTCCTCACCCGTGAGGAGATCGTCTCCGCACAGGACCAGGGCGACTACTTCCGAGTTCCGCTCGACGGCCGCGGGCTGAACTACGCGGCGTACGTGGAGCAGGGTGAGCACCAGACGGCCTGCCTGGACGACTACACCTCGGAGAACACCGACCGGCTGTCACTCGCCCGAACCATCGACCTCCTTCTGACGCTCCCGGAGATGCGAAAGTTGCTGCCGGTCCCAGGAGTTCCGCCGCTCTACGAGCCGCAGGCGCGTCCGACGGTGCGGCAGCGCACGGCGAAGGTGCTTGCTTGATGCGGATCGTCGTGACCGGAGCCGACGGCTTTCTCGGCTGGCACACCCGTGCACGCCTGCGTGCCCTCACCACGCACACGGTCGTCCCGATCTCTCGGCCGACCTGGCTCCAGCTCACAGAGGCGATCAACGAGGCTGACGCCGTCCTCCACCTCGCGGGCGTCAACCGAGGCGCGGGCCGGGAGGTGGAGGACGGCAACGTCAGCCTCGCCGATGACGTCGCCGCCGCCGTCAGGCTGAGCCGTCGTCGCCCGGTCGTCGTGTTCGCGAACTCGGTGAGAGCAGGCGAGGACACCTCCTACGGTGCGGGCAAACGCGAAGCAGCCACGAGACTTGCCCGTGCGGCGGCCGACGCAGGATCGCGCTTCGTCGACGTCGCGCTCCCGAATCTCTTCGGGGAGCACGGACGGGCGGGATACAACTCCTTCGTCGCCACCTTCGTCGCGGCGGTCACCCGTGGGGAGACTCCCGAGATCAGCGACCGGGAGATCGAGCTCCTGCACGCGCAGGCCGCTGCGCAGGTCCTCATCGACGCCATGACCGGAACCTCGCACGAGGTTCGACCACGAGGGACGCGGACAACCGTCGGCAATGTCCTCAGCACGTTGCAGGGCCAGCACGCCCACTACCGCACGGGTGAGATCCCCCCGCTCGCGAACCGGCTCGAGACCGACCTATTCAACACCCTGCGCGCGGCGATG
Source organism: Georgenia sp. Marseille-Q6866 (assembly GCF_965111665.1). NCBI lineage: Bacteria > Bacillati > Actinomycetota > Actinomycetes > Allobogoriellales > Allobogoriellaceae > Georgenia > Georgenia sp. Marseille-Q6866. The sequence continues at coordinate 94,311 of NZ_CBCOOR010000012.1, forward strand.
GTTCGTGAGCACCTGCCGATCCCGCTGCTCCGGCACACGGACGCACGTGGCGCCCTGGTCGAGACGGCTCGTGTCCACGGTGGGGCGGGGCAGACCTTCGTCTCGACAACTCGCCCCGGCGTGACGCGCGGGCAGCATCTCCACCTGCGCAAGGTGGAGCGTTTCGTCGTCGTCTCCGGCCGCGCGCGGATCTCGCTCCGTAAGGTACTCAGTGACAAGACGAGGCACTTCGACGTCACAGGTGAGGAGCCCGTGGCCGTCGACATGCCGACGCTCTGGGCCCACAGCATCACGAACACCGGGGACAACGAGTTGACCACGATCTTCTGGGCCAACGAGCTCTTCGATCCTGAGGACACCGACACCTTTCCCGAGGACGTGTAATGGCGGGCCGCCTCAAGATCATGACGGTCGTAGGAACGAGGCCGGAGATCATCCGCCTGTCGCGGATCATCGCCGCCTTCGAGGCACACGCCGACCACGTCCTCGTCCACACCGGACAGAACTACGACTACACCCTCAACGAGATCTTCTTCGACGACCTCGGTCTGCGAGCTCCCGACCACGTTCTCGACGCCGACACCTCCTCGCTCGGCGCGGTGCTGGGTGACGTCCTTCGAGGCACGGAGCGCGTCCTCCTCGAGGAGCGCCCTGACGCCATGGTCGTTCTCGGCGACACGAACAGCTGCATCTCCGCGTTGATGGCACGCCGCCTTAAGATCCCGGTCTACCACCTCGAGGCCGGCAATCGGTCCTTCGACCCCAACGTGCCCGAAGAGATCAACCGTCATGTTGTCGACCACGTGGCCGATTACAACCTTGTGTACACCGAGCACTCACGCCGCAACCTCCTGGGCGAGGGCCTGCATCCGTCCCGGGTCGTTCTCATGGGCTCACCGATGCGAGAGGTACTCGAGCACTACGCGCCCCAGGAGGCGGAGAGCGACGTCCTCGCACGCCTCGGTCTGTATCCGGACGGGTACGTGGTCGCGAGCGCTCACCGCGAGGAGAACGTCGACACGGAGGAACGGCTCAGGGGCGTGCTCGACTCCCTCGCCGCCGTCGCGCGGGAGTTCAACGTCCCCGTCCTGGTCTCGACGCACCCGCGGACGCGGAAGCGGATCGAGGCGCACCGGCTCGACATCGCTGAGAACATCCGGCTCCACGAGCCCCTCGGCTTTCACGACTACGTAGCGCTCCAGCGCCACGCATTGTGCGTTATCTCCGACTCCGGCACGATCTCCGAGGAGTCAGCCATCATCGGCTTCCCGGCCGTGACCATCCGCGACGCCATCGAGCGTCCTGAGGCCTTCGACACGGGCACAATCGTCGCCACCGGTCTCGTCCCAGCCGACGTCGTCGACGCCGTCCGCCTGGTTCTCGACCAGTTCGCCACCCATGGGCCTGCGACTGTACCCGCCGAGTACGAGATCACCGACAGTTCCCGCCGGGTAATCAACTTCATCCGCTCGACCGTCGCTACGCATCACGAACGTGCGGGGATTCGACGCTAGATGGACACTGGGGCGGCAGGGGTAGACGGGAGAACGGCGAGGCGGACGGGAACTGCGCTGGCATCAGCAGCAGCCGTCACAACCGCGCGGCTGGCTTCGCTTGTCGCCGCGGCTGTCCAACTCCCTATTCTTACCCGACTGCTGGAGCCTGAAGACTACGGAAAGCTCGCGGTGGCTATCGCTGTCGCTACGTACTTCAGCGTCTGCACCGAGGTGCACGTCCTTCCGTTCCAACGATTCCCGGGCACGGCGGAAAATCGCACAAACTATGGGTACGCCGCCAGACGCACATATGGCACGGTCATCGCAATCGCCATAATGCTCCTAGCCATCAGCTACCCACTCGGAGGGGACTGGCAGTACGCGCTCGCGATAGCGGGCTGGGGTTTCGGTGTGGCGGCGAGTCGGTTCGTTGCCACCGCCTGGCTGGGCTGGATGAAGCCGTGGTCCTACGCCGGCGCGATAGCTGTGAGCACAACAGTGCGCACGACTGTACTCATCACCCTGATCACCACCACAGGCAACGCCGACACATCCATGGCGATCGCCGGGCTCACGTGCGGCGTCGCAGCCCTCCTCGCTGGCCCGCGCCTTGGCGCCCTGGGGCGTGCCGGTCACGGTAGGCCCTGGCGGCTGACTTTCGGCGTACAGCTCGCTCTCACCTCGGCCGCAATCACACTGATGGGGAATGCGGTGCTCGTCATGCTGCCTCTAGCGGAGGCCCCCGAAGCCGTCGGGCGCTTCGCTGCGATGGCTCAGTTCGCGGCGCTCACGAGTGGTTCCGCCCTAGGGCTCCTCACGACTGTGGCATACCCGCGTCTACGCCAAGCTTGGGACGTCGGACGACACGAGGATGTCTATACAGCGATGTCAAACACGGCCCTCCTCATCATCGCGACTACTGCCGGGGTCCTCGCCGTAGCGAGCACAGGCGACCACCGGCTGGTACGGCTCGCTGTCGCCGAGAACCTGCGTGACCTTTCACTCCTGCCTGCCGTAACCATTGCCACGGCGATTGCGGCGCTGGCCATCACGGCGAGCTGGGAGCACCAGTTCCGGCTAGAAGTTCGCTCACTCTCGCGCAGGACCCTACTCGCCGTCCTCGCCGGTACCGCACTCGTCGCCATTCTGGTCTTCCAGCTCGGCCTCCCTGGCGCTGCCTTTGGAGTGGTTGCGATGCCGAGCATCCACGTCTTGTTTGTGGCTTCCGGGACCTATCGCCCCTTTCGACGATTGGCATTGACCACCGGGCTGGCGACGGCTGCGCTTCTCGCTCTGCTCACCAACCCCTCTCCCACCGTCGTCACTATTGTCAGCGCGGCGGTGGCCTCGCTGGTGGGCGCCGTGCTGCTGAGGAGGCTCCGTGCGCGACATGTATGACGTGACGTTCTGGCAGAACTCGCCCTCGATCCACCAAGCGCCGCTCATGGCCGCCCTCGCCGCCGACGGCCTACGAGTGCGGGTCGTGGTGCCCAGCGCGGACAACGCCGCACGTCGGGCCATGGGCTGGCATCGGCCGGACTACGGCGCCGCCACGCTTTGCATCGCCGACGACCTCGGCACCATCCGGGAACTTGCCGAGTCGGCACGGCCGGACCGTGCCCACGTCTTCACCGGCCTCGGGTCCAACCGGGCCGTGAGCACGGCCTTCCGCACCCTCGCCGCAGGGACTCACAGGCATCTCTCGGTCATGACCGAGTCTTGGGACCCCCGCGGAGCCCGTGAGCTGCTCCGCCGCGCGCGCTACACGGCCCGGGTGCTGGGCAGCCGCCGGCACATCGACAGCGTCCTCGCCATCGGCAAGCTGGCCGCCGCCCAGTTCGCCTCGGCGGGCATCCCCGCCGCCCGTATCGCACAGTTCATCTACTCAGTGTCGGACGCGGAGCTTCCGGCGGTGCGGGACGCCGCTGCGATTCCCGAGGTCATATTCGTTGGGACCCTCAGTCCACGCAAGGACCCGCTGCTCCTCGTCGAGGCCGTGGCCTCCCTCCGGGACGTCCGCCTCACCGTGGTGGGTTCCGGGCCGCTCCGCGACGACGTCCGGCACGCAGTGTCACACCACGGGCTGGAGAGCCGCGTGCGCGTTTGCGAGAGCCACGAGAACGCCGCCGTCCGTGCCTTGATTGCCCGGTCCGACCTTCTCGTCCTTCCGAGCCGGTACGACGGGTGGGGCGCGGTTACGAACGAGGCGCTCATGGTGGGAACCCCGGCGGTCGTGAGTGACCGCTCCGGCTCGTCGCTGCTCGTCGCCCACTCGAACCGGGGTCGCGTGTTCCGTACGGGAGATGTGGGGTCACTCGCGAGCGCGATAAGTGACGAGCTGGCTGACGGTCCCCCTCCCACCGAGCGGCGCCAGCAGATCCGGCAGTGGTCACAGGAACGCATCTCGCCGAAAGCCGTGTCGCCGTACCTTCACCAACTGCTCCTAGAAGACGTGCACACCGCCCCTCCATGGCTCGCGGAGCAGGAGGCTCGATGAGCATCTTCGTCCCCGCGGTCGCGATTGCGGCGGTACTGGTCTGGGCTGCGCTGCTGCTCAATCATCCGCAGACCCGAGTTCCCCTATTGTGCGGCACGGGATTCTTCCTGGTTGTGTCCTCGGCCGGTGTCCTCACCGTCCCCGTTGCCGGTGTGGCCGCACGCCCAGCCGGCGTCGCACTGATCGCGCTCGCCGCACTCACATCTCCGGTGCCCCGGCCAGCCGGGGCACCGGCCCTCGCCGGGCGGTGGGCCCTGGCACTGTGTGCTCCGTTGGCCACGTACGTCGTCCTGACGACGGCACCGAACGGACAGTGGAACCAGCTCGCGCTATATCTCGTCGCCCTGTGCCTGCCTGCCGTCCTCGTGGTTTCGACGGGCAGTCATCTCACCGTCACCGATCTGCGCAGGGGGCTGGCCGTCGGGCTGGCGGGTAGCGTCGCCGGCTCGCTCGCGGTCGCCGTCGTGCGCCCCGACCTGGGGATCGAGGGCGGCCGGCTGCGTGGGTTGCTCGAGAATGCGAACGGCCTCGGATTCCTCGCCTTTCTCCTGGGAGGTCTCGCCATCCTCGTCCCGACTCGCTGGTCTCGACTGTCCCTCGTTTTGTCCGCCGTCGCGCTCATGTGGTCGGCGAGCCGGGCGAGTGCACTTGCGCTCGTGACCATTGGGCTGCTCGAGCTGCTGAGGCGGCGCCGGTACGGGCTTGTGGCATCGCTGGCAGTCGCGCTCGTGCTCGGTGTGGTGGTCGTGACCCGACTCGATGTCCCGATGGGCCCCCTCGAGGGCTTGCTCCGCACGACGGACTCCCGCTCGAGCTCTCTCGCCACCGCACTGGCCGATTCCCGTACAAGTCCGCTGTGGGGTGTCGGCCTCAACAGCGAGTCCTCGATCATCGCCTCCTCGCCGCTCCGGGCGCTGAGCAACGGAGGGGCTCTCGGTCTGCTCTGCGTCGCTCTGCAGGCTGTTCTGGTCCTCAGGGCGAGCCTCGTGTCGGGCCGCGCGACGGTATTCGCCGCAGCGGGCCTGTTCCACAGCCTGTTCGAGGGCTGGCTCCTCTCCCCGTCCAGCCCTTTCCTCCTTGTGTTCGCTGGAGCCTGGATCTTGGTCGCCAGGTGGGCACCCGCGGCGTCCGACGGAAACTTGGCCACCGATGTCGACTCCTGGCGTCCCACCTTGACGGGGCGGTGGGCCTTGTGAGGATCGGTGTCCTCGCACCTGGCTACCCGCCCGCCTACCTCGGGGGTGGGCCGATCCGGACAATGCACGCTCTCGCACGTATCACTGCTGACAGGCACGAGGTCCTCGTCCTGACGAGCAACCGCGACCTCGGCGAAGCAACCCGGCTCGACGTCCCGTCCGACCAGTGGCTCCACCGCGACGCTGTGGAGGTGTACTACGCCTCGGCCGATCGTGCCGGCAGGTACTGGTCGGCCCTGAGGGAGCTGAGACGCCGTCGGCCCGACATCATCTACCTCAACTCGTACTTCAGCCCGCGCTTCTCGCTCCTCCCGAGGCTGCTCCACCGGCTGCACTGGTGGGGGGCGGCGGCACTCATCCTCGCGCCCCGGGGCGAGCTAAGCGCCGGCGCCCTCGGGATCAAGTCGGCGAAGAAGCGGGCGCTCATGGCAGTGGCACGTCTCATCGGGCTGGACGACGCCACGGTCTGGCATGCGTCGAGCGAGCGGGAGGCGGCCGACATCCAGGGGACGATTCCCGGGGCTCCCGCCGTCCTCGTCCGCCCCAACGAGACCGATCTTCCCCCAAAAGCGGCTCCTCCTAGGGACACTGCTCGCACGATCCCGCGCTTCGTCTTCGTCTCCCGACTCGTGCCGATGAAAGGCCTCGACGTCGCGCTGCGAGCGCTCGCCAAGGTCAGCGAAGCGCTCGAGCTGGACGTGTTCGGTGCTGAGGAGGACCTTCAGCACGTCACCCTCTGCCGCAGGCTCGCCCAGCAGCTGCCGGCGCACGTCCGCGTGACGTTCCGCGGCCCGCTTGCGCCGGAGGCCGTCCGATCAACCATCGGCGCATACGATGCGCTTGTCCTTCCCACCCGCGGGGAGAACTTCGGGCACGTCATTGCGGAAGCATTGTCCGCTTCCTGTCCTGTGCTGACATCCGATGCGACGCCGTGGACGGACGTGCTCGCCGGGGGCGGTGGGGTCGTCGTCTCGCCCTCGACCGTCGAGTGCTGGACGCGGGCCGTCGACGACTACGCACGGCGAGTGCGCGCAGAATCCAGGTCACTACGAAGTGCTGCGAGCGTCGCTTACGAGTCGTGGCGGGCACGGCAGGACGGCCCCACCATCTTCGACCTGTACGACGACCACCGCCGCTTGGCGGGTGGTCAAGACCTCGCTGGCACGGAAAGTGCACGACAACACGGGACAGAAGGGGAATAGGGCTGTGGTTGGATTCCCCGACGGGCGATCAGGAAGAACTGGGGCTGGAATGTTACTAGGCGACTACTTCAACGCACTACGCGGCCGATGGCTCACCGTCGTGGTCGTTATGGTCATGACCGTTGCGGGTGCGGCTGGCGTGACGCTGCTCTCGACCCCGCAGTACACGGCGACGACGAGCACCTTTTTTGCGGTGCAGGGCGGGGAGTCGGTCACCGACCTCGCCCAAGGGTCAACCTTCACGGAGAAGCAGATGGCGTCCTACGCCCGCATCGCCAGCTCGCCCCTTGTGCTCGACCCGGTCGCCGAGATGTTCGGCGGTGCCGATGTGGAGGCACGGGACCTCGCCGAGGCCCTCACGGTCACGGTCGCCGAGGACACCACCATTCTCGTCGTCTCTGCCAGTGACCCGGACCCGGTGCGCGCCCGCGACCTTGCCAATGCCGTAGCCGACCAGCTCACCGCGTCCGTCGGTGGGCTCTCGCCCGAGCGTCCCGACGGGACGGAGTCGGTCCGCGCAACGATATTCGAGGAAGCGGAGGTCCCCGAGAACGCTTCCTCCCCCAAGCTGCTCGAGAATCTCGCAATCGGCCTCGTGTTGGGACTCGTGCTCGGCGTAGGCCTCGCCCTCCTCCGGGAGATGCTCGACACGAAGGTTCGTTCCGAAGCCGACGTCGCCGCGGTCACCGACGCGACGCGGCTGGCCACCGTGCCGGTCGCGGAGTCGGAGGCGGACCATCCAGTCTTCATGCATGACGCCCCCATGAGCCCCCGCGCAGAGGCGATTCGGCGGCTGCGGACCAACCTGCAGTTCGTGAACTTGGGCGGTCGTAGCCGATCCATCGTCGTCACCTCGTCCATCGCCGGAGAAGGCAAGACGACGACGTCGATCAACCTGGCGGTGTCCCTCGCCGACGCCGGCTCACGCGTCGTTCTCGTCGACACCGACCTGCGCCTTCCTAGCGTCGCCGACTACCTCGGCTTCGAGGGCGCTGTCGGCCTCACCACCGTGCTCATCAACCGCGCCGAGGTGGCGGACGCCGTGCAGCCCTGGGGCGATACACGCCTCGACATCCTGCCCTCTGGAGGCATCCCTCCGAACCCGAGCGAGCTGCTCGGCTCTGATGCGATGGCCCGCCTGCTGACGGATCTCGCCGCGACGTATGACGTCGTCATTCTCGACAGCCCTCCGCTGCTCCCGGTAACAGATGCCGCGATCCTCAGCCGGATGGCCGATGGCACCATCGTCGTCGCCAGCGCTGACGGTCTGCACAAGCAGCAGCTCCGCGCATCACTCGACGCTCTTGAGACGGTGGAGGCACACGTCCTCGGCGTCGTACTCAACAAGGTCCAGCGCAAGGAGCGCGACCGGTACTCCTACGAGTACCGCAGCGGCGGCGCCACCGGACACGGCGCGACGCGAAACGGCCGATCCGGGCGTCGGGCGGCACCGGCGGCCGTGTGGAACCGCCGCCAACGCGCTCAGAAGTGACGTACGACCGCGGCAGGCACACCAGCGATGAGCACGTCGTCGGGGAACTCTCCCCGCACCACCGCCCCAGCCGCGACTACGCACCCGGCACCTACGACGGTGCCGGCGAGGAAAAGAGCACGGGCACCGACCCAAGTCCCTTCCCCGATACTGATCGGAGCAGAGTCCCCGGGACCGGCCCGCCGTTCGTGGCCGCCGATAGTGTGCGTACCGGCAACGAGCATGACCCCCGGACCGACGTCGCAGCGGGCACCTATCGTCACTTTGGCTATCGACGTCGAAATGACCTGCGCACCCGCGCCGAGCCACGTTCGCTCGCCGATCGACACGTTCGGATAGTGGATCCGGACGGTGCCGTTGACCTCGGCGGTGCCGGCGACGTCCACCCCCGCGGCACGATAGGCCGCTCGCCGTAAACCGAACCACCGGGTTTGCGGGGTTACCGCTGATAAGAGGTTGGCCAGCCAGAGGATCACGCCTGCGAGCGTACACATCACTCTGCTCAATGACTCGTCGGCCACTGGTTGCGTCAACTGACCAACGTTGTGCGCACTACCGTCATAGCCCTACGTCCTCATGTGCACCATCTACGCTCCTCGTCCGGTCATCGCCGCCGACGGGGCGATGGTCGTCGACGCCCAGTCGCTGGAGCCCATCGGCGATGTCATAGCGTCGTAGCAACAGCGCTGGCCGGGCGAGGGGTTGCATGCGGTGCGCAGGATGCTGACGGCGACGGACAGGGCGGAGATCTCCACGGGTCTGAAGGCGGGGTGGACAGTGCGCAGGATCGCCGAGCACCTCGACCGTTCCCCGTCGGTGATCTCGCGTGAGATCCGGCGTAACTCGACGAAGACGCGCGGGTACAAGATGGTCACCGCTGACTGCCGCGCCCAGCGGCGCCGGTCCCGGCCCCAGACCGGGAAGGTCGAGGCCGACCCCGTGCTCCGCGCCCGGGTCCTGGCCGACCTGAAGCACTCACGCACCCCGCGTCAGATCGCCGGCCGCTTGCACCTGGAGGCCCGGAACGACAGCGTGGGCCTGATGAAGGGATCGGTGCCAGCCGGCGGTAAGACGGTCAGCCACGAGGCGATCTACCGGTTCATCTACGCCCTGCCCAAGGGCGAGCTCACCGCGCACGGAATCATGCTTCGGTCCCGGCGCACCCGCCGCCGCGCACCCAGGCCGCTGGGCCAGCGCGGTGCCCCGATCGTGGGGACGGTCAGCATCGATGACCGCGAGGACCTGGCAGAGCGGCGCGTGCCAGGACACTGGGAAGGGGACCTGGTGATCGGCGCCCACGGCCGGTCCGCGGCCGCGACGCTGGTCGAGCGCACCGCGATTCACCACGATCCTGGCGTTGCCGGCGGGCAAGGACAGCGAGCACCTCGCCGACGCCCTGATCGACAACACCGACGAGCTGCCCGCGATGATGCGCAAGTCCCTGACCTGGGACCAGGGCAGCGAGATGGCCAAGCACGCCGCCCTGACCCTGGCGACGAACATGCCGGTCTACTTCGCCCACCCCCACTCCCCATGGGAACGCGGCACCCACGAGAACACCAACGGCCTCATCCGCGAGTACCTGCCCAAGGGCACCGCGATCCCGACCCACCAGCCCTACCTGACCTCAATCGCCGAAGAGCTCAACGAACGCCCCCGCGCCGTCCTCGGATACCTCACCCCACGCGAAGCCTTCGAACGACTACTCACCGACAGCGTTGCTACGACGCCTTGACACCGCCATCGAGCTCAAGGCGATCCCGCTCGAGCAGCTCACCGAAACTCTTGAGCGCTTCACCGCAGCGCTGCCGGACGCCGTGTTCGCGGTCGAGACGCCCTCGTGCTGCGCGTCGGCCCCGGCTTCGCGGAGGCGCCCACGCGCGGCCCGCGTGAAGGCCTCACCCGGAGGGACCGCCCATCGTCGAGGCGTCCTCCATCGACGAGCTGCTAGACATTCGAGAGCCTCGGCCTCGACGGGACGATGGGCGGCGTGCTGATGGTGTTCGCGATCGGTGCCGGCGCGATGGTGGTGTCCCACGCCAACGACTCATACTTCTGGGTCGTCTCCCAGCTCAGCCGGATCCCGCGTGGTGAACGTCGAAGAGCACCATTTGCCGTCGTTCAACGCGGGCATCGCCGATGACCGAGTGCCCGAAGGCTGGCGACAGCCTAAGGATCGAACTAATATACCCGCCGGCAACTGACGTCGATTCGTTCACCGGGAATCACCGCGGCGTTGGGTCAGACGTCCCAGCATGGTGATTGTGTACGCGACTAGTGATCCTTGAGTTCCTGCAACTGCACTCGAGCGGCGTCCTTAACTCTCTCCGGTAAGTCGCCGATTATTTCGGCGCGAGTAGTGCGCCAGCTGTCGAGGTCATGAACCGACGACGTCGCGTTCTGATCTAGGAGCATCATTGCCGCGTCGAGCTCCTTAGCGGCCTGTACCAGAGCGGCCGAATCGTTGATTTCGATGTGTACAAGCGCACGGTTCACCCGATCAACCGTCGGCCAGACCTCGACTTTCGCCACTGTGCGCTTGTGTTCCATAGGGGCGAGCGCAACGTCTCGCAATGCGAGTACGCTATGGTATGCCGCTGCGAGGTACTCACTGGCCCGCGCCGCAAGCGCTGCTCGGGATTCTTCCCGAGTCTTGACAGCGAGAAGATTCCTGGCTCATCCGAATCCAGGGTGTAGTCGAGGTCTGAATCCGCCGACCTCGAGGAGTGATCGGGCGATGTAGTTGGTGAGATTGCGGAAGCCGAGGGCGGACCCGCGTAGGTGTTCGAGGCGTCCGTTCATGGCTTCGGTGGGGCCGTTGGACGTGCCGGGGCGATCGAAGTAGGCCAGGACGTCGGCGGCGCGACGCTTGAGCGTTCGGCCGAGGGTGCGGAGCTCGGTCATGGGCGCCGGGACACCGCCGCTGAGGGAGTCGATCAGGCGGGTCATCAGGTCGCGTGCTTTGGCCCGGTCGGGCTCGCGGTAGGCGCAGATCATGCGCTGGTAGACGGCCCAGGTGGCCTCTACTTGGACGTGGTCCTCACCGGTGAACAGCGCCTCGATCCGCGTGGTCTGCTTCTGGGTGAGCAGGTCGGCGCCGGTGTGCAGGGTGCGGCGGGCGGCGTAGAGCGGGTCGCCCTTGCGGCCGCGGTGGCCATGGATGTCTTGCTGGACGCGGCGGCGGCACTGGTCCAGAGCGTCCCCGGCCAGGCGGACGACGTGGAAGGGGTCCATGACCGCGATGGCTTCGGGTAGCTCTTCGACGGTCGCCGTCTTGAACCCGGTGAAGCCGTCCATCGCGACGACTTCGACGCCGTCGCGCCAGGCCTGCGGGCGGTCGGCGAGCCAGGTCTTGAACGCCTGCTTGGAGCGGCCCTCAACCATGTCGAGCAGCCGGGAGGGGCCGGTCCCGTCGCGGATGCCGGTGAGGTCGATGATGACGGTGACGTACTTGTCCCCGCGGCGGGTGTGGCGCCACACGTGTTCGTCGACGCCGATGGCTCTTACGCCGTCGAACCGGGTCGGGTCCTCGATCAGGACTCGGCGCCCTTCGGCCAGCACCGCGGCGTTGGCGGTGTCCCACGAGACCGCCAGTGCCTCGGCGATGCGGGCCACGCTCAGGTGCTGGCACACGATGCCCTCCAGCGCCCACCGCAGAGCCCGGCGCGAGAGCTTGGCTCGCGGCTCGGCCGCGGCACCGGTGTCTTGGCGCCAGACATGTCCGCACCCGGTGCACCGGTAGCGGCGCACGGTGAGCAGCAGCGTCGTGGGCCGCCAACCCAGCGGCTCGTGCGCGAGCTCACGGGTGACGGTGTCACGCGCGACGCCCTCGCAGCCGCAGCGCCGGCACCACTCATCGGGCTCCACGACTCGGCATGCCAGGACCGCGCGATCCGGCTCGAGCCGCTGCCCGATGACTTCGAGGCCGAGCTCGTCCAGGCGTGCGAACTTGGTCAGGTCAGGGCGAGCGAAGGTAGCGTCAGACACGTCGAGGTCTTCCCGATGGGTTGGCGTAGGAACCCCCATCATCGGAAGACCTCGACCCCTACCCGGCCCCCGACACGCCACTTCGCGCTGGGCGCCCGGCCGACACCGCCTCTACACCCTCATTCCGGAAGAGCCAGATTCCTTCCCTCGTCCGCTTGCTTGCGCCCGTTCAGCCAGGTGATGCTTGCGGTGATCGCTGCGCCGACCACGGCTCCCACCAGTGCGAAGATCGGTGTGGTGTCCACGCATCGCATGATGCCAGCCGAAGCATCGCGTCGGCCGCAGATTGGCGGCTGTTCGGACATCTGGTGGGGAGCGGGACTCGCGGCGGTAGCTGAGGGCGGGTAGGGGTCGAGGTCCTCGATGATCGGTAGCGACCAAGCAACCGTTCGTCCCGAGGACCTCGACGTTGACCAACGCTACGGGGTGCAGCGATGCGCCCACCACTGATCCCTGCGCGCTGCGACACAATCCTGGGCATCCCCGAGCTCAACGTGGAGATCGCTGAGCGCACCGACGCGCTGTTGACCATCACCGTCTCCACGCCCTGGCAGCTGATGGGCTGCCCGACCTGCGGCGTCATCGCGCCCAGCCGAGGACGCAGGCGCCGAGAGCTGCATGACGTGCCGGGCATCGTGCCAGTGCGGGTGATCTGGCGTCAGCGCACCTGGCGCTGCCCCGACCCGGCCTGCCCAAAGGGCACGTTCGTCGAGCAAGTCCCCGCCCTCGTCGCATCGCGGGCCTCGCTGACGAGCAGGGCGGTGGGATGGGCGATCGGCCAGCTACGACGCGAGCACGCCACCGTCGAAGGGCTCGCCCGGCAGCTGGGGGTGGACTGGAAGACGCTGTGGCGCGCCATCAAGCCCCGCCTGCAGGAGCTGGCCGCCGATGAGTCCCGCTTCCAAGGCGTCATCTCCCTGGGGGTCGATGAGCACCTGTGGCACCACGTCGATGTGCGGCGCCGCGGCGCCAAGGAACTCACCGGCATGGTCGACCTGACCCGCGACGCCGACGGCAAGGTCCGCGCCCGGCTGCTGGACCTGGTGCCCGGGCGCTCGGGGAAGGCCTACGCCGACTGGCTCACCGCCCAATCCGAGGAGTTCCGTGCCGGGGTCCAGGTCGCGGCACTGGACCCCTTCGCCGGATACAAGACCGCGATCACCAACGAGCTCGCCGACGCGACCGCCGTGCTGGCGCCTTCCACGTCGTCAAGCTCGCCACCCAGGCCGTTGATGAGGTCCGTCGCCGCGTCCAGCAAGAGACCCTGGGCCACCGCGGCCGCAAGGGCGACCCGCTCTACGGCATCCAGAAGATCCTGCGCGCGGGCGCGGAGAACCTCACCGAGCGCCAGCTTCACCGGCTCGCTGCGGCCATCGAGGCCGACGAGGCACACCAGGCCGTCTACCTCGCCTGGCGATGCTCCCAGGACTTACGCGCGGCCTACCGCTGCGCCGACCTGACAGCCGGCCGGGCGATGGCCGAACGCATCCTGACGATCTTCCACACCTGCCCGGTTCCCGAGATCGCCCGCCTGGGACGGACTCTGCGACGCTGGAAGGACGCGTTCTTGGCCTACTTCACCACCGGCCGCTCCAACAACGGCGGCACCGAGGCCATCAACGGCATCATCGAACTCCACCGCCGCCTGGCCCGCGGCTACCGCAACCTCACCAACTACCGACTCCGCCTGCTCCTCGCCGCCGGAGGACTCAAGACCTGATCCCCACCGAATGTCCGAAGAGCCAGATTGGTTTCAGAATCGAGGGCTTCTCGTCTGCAAAGAGCGTCTCCTCGCCGCCCGCAGATTGCCCGTGCGATGCACTCCGAGCTGAGTCGAAGGTGGGATTCGGCGCCTCTGCCGAGGCCGATAGCCGTTTGACGGCAGCCGGTACTGCGCGCGCGGACCAGCCGCAATCCCGGCACAGTCGCACCTGTCCGGATGTCCCGATAGCCGAACCGGCCACGGGTCCGTCCGCACGACCTCGTAGTTCTCCTCGAAGTTCATGCCAGCCGCGTTCCGCAGGGGATGGGCACGCGGAACTGGAGCGGTCACCGTCGGCTTCGACTTGGGGGTGCCGTCGGTCGGTGCTGAGAGGATCGGCCCTGTGTCCGCATCACAGCCGCCCCTCCGGGCTGCCGTCTTCCTCGGGCTGAGCGTCGACAATCGGGCTCTGAGATTGCCCCCGCGCCTCTCGCCGAGCGCTGAGTTGTGACGTGGACAGCTCAGCTGTCGCCGGAGGGCGTGAGGGTGGGGCGGGGGCGAGAAAGGTCTCGAGCACCTGGGCGACGCCGTCGTTCTCGACGGGCGGGGCGACGTGGGGCGCTGCGGCCAGCGCCTCGTGGTGACCGCCGTGCATGGCGAAGCCGTGGCCGGCCCAGCGGAGCATCTCGACGTCGTTGGGCATGTCCCCGAAGACGACGACATCGACCTGGTCGATGCCGCGAGTACGCGCGTACTCGGCAAAGGTCGAGGCCTTGGTGACGCGCAGCGGGCCGAGCTCGAGGAGCGGCTTGGCGACGCCGGAGCGGGTTACGCTCACGACGTGTCCGGCCTCGGCGCGGCCCGTCTCGAGCATCTCGTCGGGGTCGGATGCGGGGCTGCGGACCAGGGTCTTGATGACGTCCCCTATGTCTAGCAGCTCGTCGATGGAGGACGCCTCGACGATGGGCGGTCCCTCCGGGTGAGGCCTTCGCGCGGGCCGCGCGTGGGCGCCTCCGCGAAGCCGGGGCCGACGCGCAGCACGAGGGCGTCTCGACCGCGAACACGGCGTCCGGCGGCACCGATCGCGAACACCATCAGCGCGTCGCCCATCGTCCCGTCGAGGCCGAGGCTTTCGAGCATCGGGGCGATAAGCGCCGCCGTCGTGATGATCGCGACGGTCGAGGAGCCCTGCGCCGTCTTGAGCGCCGTGGCGATGATGAAGGGCACGAAGATGCCCAGCCCGAGCGTGCTGAGGTTGTCGGCGATGAACCCGGTGAGCTCGCTCGCGCCGAGCACGCCACCGAAGGCGGCACCGGCGGCGGTGATGAGCAGGATCGGGGCGGCCACGCCGATCAAGCCGGTGACGATGTCGTTGAACTGCTCGAGCTTGCCCGTGACGCGAGGCAGATGAGGATGATCGGCACGAGGATCGGCAGGAACGCGAGCGGCGCCGGGGACAGCTTGCCGTAGCTGGCGCGCAGCTCCTCGTAGGACTGGTCGAGCTCCGGCTCGCCGTCGCTCTTCGGCAGCAGCTCGAAGCTCTTCTTGCGCAGGCTGCTCGCGTAGACAAGGGCCGCGAGCGCTGCCACAGCCGCAATGGGCAGGCCGAGCCCGATGACGAGCCCGAGGTCCTCGATGACACCGAGCTCACCGGCCGCCGGCAGCGGACCAGGGGTGGGCGGCACCATGGTGTGCGTCGCGTACAGGCCGGACATGAGCGCCACCGCCATGCCCACCGGCGAGACCTTCGCGCGCACCGCGATCGCCTTGCGCAGCGAGTTGAGGGTGATGTAGCCGGAGTCGCAGAACACCGGGATCGCGACGATGTAGTTGATGACGCTCATCGTGAGGTTGGGAAAGCGGGTCCCGAGCACCCTGATGAGGGCGTCCGCCATCGAGATGGCTCCCCGGACCGCTCGAGCACCAGCCCGATCATCGTCCCGAAGAGGATGACGAGGCCGATGTTCCCAGTGTGTTGCCGAAGCTCCCGAGGATCGTCGGCACGATGTCCGCGGTAGCCAGGCGAAAGGCGAAGCCCCCGATGACCGCGGCCCCGATGAGGGCGAGGAACGGGGAGATCTTGAGCTTCGCCGTCGCGAACACGATGGCCGCGACGAGCGCGACGAGGATGAGGACGTCGATCATGAGGTGCTCCCTTGCACGTGGTGGTCGTCAGTGGCGGCTGCGGGCGAGGAGGCGGCAGACGGCTTCGGTCGCCTCGGCGACGAGCTCGGCGGCGCCCTCCCGGAGCTCGTCCTCGGTGGCCGGCCCACGGGCGATGGACACGGCCGCGGCCAGTCCCGCCGCGGCGGCTTCCGCCGCCGACAGCTCGACCCGACCGGCGACGACGACGATCGCCGCGCCGTCGGGAGCGCAGTCCCGGACGCCGTCGACGACCTTTCCGCGCAGGGACTGCGCGTCGAAGCTCCCCTCGCCGGTGAGCACGATGTCCGCGTCGGCGAGCACGGCGGGGAGCCCGACGGCGTCCGCCACCAGCCGCGAGCCCGGCACGATCTCCGCACCCAGGACCGCGGACAGCGACGCGGGCAGACCACCGGCGGCACCCATGCCCGGCGTGTGGAGGATCGCGGCCTCGTCGGTGCCCGTCACGTCGGCGAGCCGCGTGGCGAGGTGCGCCAGGCCGGCGTCCAGGGTGGCGACGTCCGACGGCGTTGCGCCCTTCTGGGGGCCGAAGACGGCGGCCGCGCCGCGTTCGCCGACGAGCGGGTTGTCGACGTCGACGGCGATGCGCCAGCTGGCCTGGCGGGCGAGCGGGTGGAGGTCGTCGAGCTCGATGCGGTCGATGGCGGCGAGCCCTCCCCCGCCCGGCTTGGTGGGGCGGCCGTCACTGTCGAGGAAGCGCACGCCGAGCGCTCGGAGGACGCCGGTGCCGCCGTCCGTCGTGGCGGAGCCACCGATGCAGAGCAGGATCTCCCGCGCCCCGGCCTCGAGGGCGGCGCGCGCGAGCGCACCGACGCCGGCAGAGTCCGCGCGCAGGGGCTGGAGGGCGACGTCGCGCACGTGCGGGAGCCCGTTGGCCTCGGCCGCCTCGATCACCGCCCTCGTCGCGTCCGCGGAGAGCCCGTACCTGGCGGTCCGCGGCCGACCAAGGGCGTCGGTGACGTCGTGGCGCAGTTCGCGGCCGTGCCAGGCATCGAGCAGCGCGTCGAGGGTGCCCTCACCGCCGTCGGCCATCGGCACCGCGGAGATGTTCGCCCCCGGACCGAGTGCGCGACGCGCTCCGTCGGCCATGGCGCGCGCGACCTGCAGCGCGCTGAGGCTCCCCTTGAAGGAGTCCGGCGCGGCGACGACGTTGAGCACCGGCTGCATGGAGGAAAGGCTATGGCCCGGCGTGCGCGCCCACCTGTCGCGGAGATCGCTACCTGACGACGTCGCCCGCTCCTCGTCCAACTCGATGGCCTGTCTCAGCCGCGCCCGCACCGCCGCCCACCCCACAACCCTCTACGCCTCACTCGACGCGCGCACCGCCGGCCACACCATCACCGCCGTGACCGCCGCCAAGGGCCGGAACACCCCCGGCCTCAGACAGATGGTCCTCCCCAACGACGACAACGTCGCCGCCTTCGCCCGTACGCCACGACATGCGGGAAACGCTGGGTCGCATGCAGAAGGCCGTCGTCAGCCGTACCTGAGCTATAGGCGCCTTACCCGTTGCTGTGGCCCCGATCACGCTGCGCAGTGGGCGACGGGTGTCCCGTATGCTGCCTAGGGATCGAGGTCCTTGAATGCTGAGGATTCGTGCCGCTCGATCCGCACTCGGCGCACATGCTATAAGGAGGATCATTTGTCCGGGGGGACGCTGGCTCGAAGAGGCGCGATCGTACTGTGGGACTGCGTCGCTTGGGTAATCGCTGTCGCGCTCATCGTGGGCACGCGTCACGAGTTCTACCTCAACGCCGGGCAGTGGAGCACGGTGTTTCTCTACGTCGCCCTCGCATGCGGGGCTCAGATCGTCGTGGGCACGCTCCTCAAGCTTTACCGCGGGAAGTACCGCGTAGGGAGTTTCGAGGAGAGCCTCGGTCTTCTCCTGTCCATGGTGATCGTTGCGCTCGCGTTGATCGTCGCCTTCGTCTTCATCGGCGGCCTCGAACTCTTCCCGCGGAGCATCGCGCTGCTTGCGCCGCCTTTCGCCCTCATGTTCATGGCCGCAGGCCGGTGGGCGTACCGCGCGTGGACGACCCCGAAGCGCCCGTCGACCGAGGACACGGAGAACGTCCTCATCTACGGCGCGGGAGACGCCGGCTACCAGCTCCTGCGCCTCATCGAGATGGACTCGTCATCCCCTTACCGAGTGGTCGGCTTCATCGATGACGACCCGGGCAAGCGCCACCTCAGCCTGTTCAACGCCCCAGTGCTTGGCGGCCGCGACGACATCGTGCGCCGCGCGCGGGAGCGCGACGTCACGACGGTGATCCTGGCGATCTCTGCGGCGAGCAAGACCATGATCGCCGAAGTCGCCGACATCGTCGAGGGCTCCGGGATGAAGTTCCTCCTGCTGCCGCCGCTCAGCCAGATCCTCGGAGGCCGGGTGAGGCTGAGCGATGTCAAGGAGGTCGACATCGCTGACATCCTCGGGCGCCGCCAAATCCGCACTGATATCGCTACTATTGCCGACTACCTCACCGACAAGCGCGTCCTCGTCACCGGAGCCGGCGGCTCCATCGGATCAGAGCTTGCCCGTCAGGTGCACAAGTTCGGCCCCGCGGACCTCATCCTCCTCGATCGCGACGAGTCAGCTCTACATGGAGTGCAGCTCTCGATCTACGGCAAGGCGCTCCTCGACACGCCGGACATGGCGCTGGCGAGCATCCGTGACAAGGACGCACTACGGAGGATCTTCGAGAGCCACCGCCCTGAGGTCGTCTTCCACGCCGCCGCACTGAAGCACCTACCGATGCTCGAGCAGTACCCGGATGAGGCGTGGAAGACCAACGTCATCGGCACGCAGAACCTCCTCGAGCTCTCGGCGGAGTTCGGTGTGGAGAAGTTCGTCAACATCTCGACCGACAAGGCGGCAAATCCGACAAGCGTCCTCGGCAAGACCAAGCGGCTGGCAGAGCAGCTCACCGCCTGGTACGGCCAGTATGCGAGCGGCACCTACCTCTCGGTGCGTTTCGGGAACGTTCTCGGCTCCCGAGGTTCGATGCTCCACACGTTCCGGCAGCAGATCGAACGCGGCGGTCCCATCACCGTGACCCATCCCGAGGTGACCCGCTACTTCATGACCATCCCCGAAGCCAGCGAGCTCGTCATTCAAGCCGGCGCCATTGGGAGCGACGGAGAGGTTCTCGTACTCGACATGGGTGAGCCCGTGAAGATCCTCGACGTTGCAAGGCGGCTCGTCACCCACTCCGGTTACGACATCGAGATTGTCTTCACCGGGCTGCGCCCGAACGAGAAGCTGCACGAAGACCTCTTCAGCGAGAGCGAGACGGGCTTGCGCCCACACCACCCCCTCATCTCTCACGTCGCCGTGCCAGCTATCAACCCTGACGAGCTCGACAACCACCGTGACCACGACGCACCCCCAGACGGCGTCGTTCGACTGTCGAACCAGCCGGATGACAAGGAGCACTACAGGTGAACCACCGAATCCTGCTCTCACCCCCG
This sequence comes from Georgenia sp. Marseille-Q6866, assembly GCF_965111665.1. Lineage (NCBI taxonomy): Bacteria > Bacillati > Actinomycetota > Actinomycetes > Allobogoriellales > Allobogoriellaceae > Georgenia > Georgenia sp. Marseille-Q6866. Next base: position 113,514 of record NZ_CBCOOR010000012.1, read on the forward strand.
GACACCGGGCCCGCTGAGGAGGAGGCTGTCCTGCGCGCACTCCGCGGAGGCTGGATTGCTCCGCTCGGCCCGGAGGTCGACGCCTTCGAGGAGGAGGTTGCGACTTACACCGGTCGAAAGCACGCTGTGGCGCTCTCGTCGGGAACCGCGGCCCTACACCTCGGCCTACTCAACCTCGGGGTCGGCCCTGGCGACGTGGTGGTCACCGCCACAATGACCTTCGCCGCGACCGCCAATGCCATCATCTACACTGGCGCCGAACCCGTCTTCGTCGATTGTGACGAGACCGGCAACATCGACGTGGACCTTCTGGACCACGCAGTCACCGACCTTCGCGCCCAAGGAAAGAACATTGCGGCGATCGTGCCCGTCGATCTCCTCGGCAAGGTGGCGAACTACGAACGCATTAGCGACGTCGCCGAACGCGCTGGAATTCCCGTTCTGTCCGATGCCGCGGAGTCGCTCGGCGCGTGGCGGAACGGTCGGCCTGCCGGGAGCTTCGGCGACGCGGCCATCTTGTCCTTCAATGGCAACAAGGTCATGACGACGTCAGGAGGAGGCATGCTCCTCACCGATGATATTGAGATGGCCTCGAGAACGCGGTACCTCGCCACTCAGGCACGTCAGCCAGTTGTGCACTACGAGCACGTTGACATCGGCTACAACTACCGTCTATCGAATATCCTCGCCGCCCTCGGCCGGGCACAGCTGAGTCGGCTCGACGATATGATCGCGCGCCGGAGGGCAAATCGATCCGAGTACAAGCAGTTGTTCGAGGACGTGGCGGGAGTGACGATTTTCGGGCAGCCCGACGAGTCGACCGACGGCGGACTAACGCGCGATAACTACTGGCTGACGTCTCTAATAGTGGACGCGACGGCCTCCGGCTGGTCTAACGATGACCTAATTTCCCACCTCGCGAATCATGGCATCGAGGCGCGCCCTCTATGGAATCCCATGCATCTGCAACCAGTCTTCGCGAACACTCGGCGATATGTCACGGGAACGGCCGAGAAACTATTCGCCAGCGGGATCTCTTTGCCGAGCGGTTCCGCCCTCAGCGCGGCTGATGTCGAACGGGTTCGCCATGTCATTCTCAAGTTCCTCTGTCACGATTTCCCTGGCCCTGCACGACATGACGGGCGCACTTCCGATGTCGGCTAAGTCGGCGCCGGCTGGCAGCATGGCGAAACGCATCGCGGATGCTATCGCCGCTTCGGCGGGCCTCATCGTTCTGTCGCCCGTCCTGCTGGTATGCGCCGTCGGCATCCGGGTGACCATGGGCGCACCTGTTCTGTTCCGGCAAGAACGGCACGGCCTGCAAGGCCGCCCATTCGTGCTACTCAAGTTCCGGACGATGTCGTCCGCAACAGACCATGAGGGCCAGCTGCTGCCCGATCACGAGAGATTGACGCGGCTCGGCCGGTTCATGCGGTCTACCAGCATCGATGAACTCCCTGAGCTGGTAAACATACTAAGGGGGGAAATGAGTCTTGTCGGCCCGCGACCTCTGCTTCCCCGCTACACCGCGTACTTCACACCGAAAGAGCTACGCCGCTTCGAAGCCCGACCGGGACTGACGGGTCTCGCCCAGGTCAACGGGCGTAACGAGGCGAGTTGGGACGACCGACTCTCTCATGACGTTGCATACGTCGATGGCTGGAACATCTTCCTCGACGCACGCATCCTGGCACGCACTGTCCAGGTCGCCCTTACCCGATCAGGTTTTGCGGCGGATCCCCGCGGGCAGATGCTCGACCTCGACGTCGAGCGCGGGATCGGTGCGCCGCAATGAAGATCGAGCCCGCCCGGCCAGAGCACGCCCCTGCCATCCTCGAACTCATCCGCAAGGAATGTCTCCCCTCGCCCGTCCTGCCGTACTCACCGTACGGTCAGCATGGCGCCCTATGCTGGCTTGCCGAGATGATCACGTCCGGCCCGTCCAAGCACGACGTCGTCCTCGACGAGGAGGAGATCCTCGGTTACGCCCAGTACCAGCTCAACTCGTCCGACGCGGTGTTCCTCAACTACCTCTGCGTTGCTCCGAGAGCGCGTGGACAGGGCCTCGGGTCTGAACTGCTCGCTGCGGTAACTCGGTTCGCTCCGGAGGCGACCGGGCTTGACGCGTTCGACACCAACCCTGCCGCGCGCCGCTTGTACGCGAAGCATCATTTTGAGCCCGCCACGAAAGGTCAGTGGCTGCTCCGTGCGGTCACACCCATCGATACCGAACCTCCGAAGGGCGGGCGGAGTGCCGCCCACGCAAGGTTCGGCTTTTCCATGAGTTCCATCATCATGCCCACCGGCGACCCGCTAAAGGTCGGCCTTCTGGGCGACCACACCGCGCGACTCTACGACCGCGTTAGTTTCACGTCTGCAGAAGTCAGTGGACTCGTCCAGAGGTCGTTTCCCGCCGTGCGAGAACTTCTACTGATCGACCACGGCCACGACTTCGCGCCTGACCACTCGCGGGTCCTGGCCACCTATACGCGATACCGAAGCGGACGGAGCAACAACAGATGATGCCCGCCACTCCAGCCACCATCGCCTTCTCGATCGTTGGCCCTTCTGACCCCGCGTGGGCGCGAGCAGTCGGACATGCGCCCCACGACGTCTATCAACGTCCGGAGTGGTGCGAGGTCCATGCCCAGCTCGACCGCGGAGAGCCCTTGGCCTTACATGCGACCGATGGCCGCGACGACTTCATCTTCCCGTTCGTCCGTCGATCGGTCGAGAGCGAGTTCTGGGATGCCGTCTCGCCGTACGGATACCCCGGTTACGTTCTCTCCGAGGCGGCGGCACCGGCGTTCCTCGGTTCAGTCCTAGAGGCAGCCCCCGCATTCCTTGAAGCCGCCGGGTGCGTCACTGTGTTCGGCAGGCTTAATCCCCTCGACGACCCACCGCCCGGACCCGGCTACCTTCAAAGGACTGGCACAACGGTGGCAGTCGACCTGCAACGGACGGAGCAGGAGTACCGAGCCAGCATCCGGAAAGGGCACCGATACGATGTCAGACGGGCCACAAAGGAAGGCGTGCGCGTCGTCACCACGTCCGGGCTCGACGCTGACGTCGGCGAGTTCCATGCGATCTACTCTGAGACGATGGAGCGGCTGGACGCGGACGACTACTACCGCCTGCCCCTTACCTACTTTGAGAGCCTGCGCGACCGTCTGGGCCCCGACCTCATGCTGGCCCGTGCGCGGCTCGGCACCGCGACCCTCGGCGCCTCGCTCTTTCTTATCTCGCGATCCTCGCGCCGGATCCACTACCACTTCTCAGCCACCCGAGCCGAGTACTTGCACCTCCAGCCGTCGAAAGCAATTCTCGACCACGTCATCGTGAGCAACCTCGCGGGCGCCTACACGCATCTGCACCTCGGCGGAGGTCGAGGTGCCGGAGACGACCGGCTCCTCCACTTCAAGCAAGGCTTCGGGGACACCCTCTTGGGTTATTGCACCCTCCGGATGATAACGAATCCCGCCCGGTACCGGGAACTCAGCGGGAGCGACACCATTGAGGGCTTCTTCCCCGCGTACCGTCGGCCGCAAGTGAGGAGCTGAAGCGTGCGCATCACGTATATTCACCAGCATTTCCGGCGCCCCGACCAAGCGGGTGGCAGCCGCCCGTGGGAGTTCACCCGCCGTCTAGCGTCAGCTGGCCACTCGGTGACCGTTATCTGCGCGGGCGACGACAACAGCCGATACGAGATTGGCACGGTGCAGGTCGTACAGCTTCGTTCGACCTACCGGAACGAGATGTCGACACCTGCGCGAGTGGCGTCGTTCATCACCTTCATGGCCCGCGCTACGCTGGCCGCAACTCAGATGGGCGCGGAGGTCATCTTTGCCTCCAGCACTCCACTAACCGTCGCGGTACCCGCGATCATCGCATCCAAACTGCGCCGGACCCCCTATGTGTTCGAGGTCCGAGACCTGTGGCCGAGGGTACCCATCGAAATGGGTTACCTGCGGAACCCGGTCGCGAAGAAGTTCGCTGAACTACTCGAACGTGCCGCCTACCGCCACGCCAACCACGTCGTTGCGCTCTCCCCTCTCATGCGTGACGGGGTCGTAAGCGTGGCTCCCGAGGCGGCTGTGAGCGTCATTCCAAACTCGGCCGACATTTCCAGTTTCACGGTCGCACCATCTCAGGCCCAAGCGTACCGCCAGGCTCTGGAGCCGTCCGCTTCGATCATGCTCGTGTACGTCGGCTCGTTGGGCGAGAGCTATGACGTCGGCTGGCTCGGCGACTTCTGCCGAGAGATCACGGACCTGCCTGTAGCGGTCGTCGTTGCTGGCACCGGTCGAGGCCGAGCAGTTCTCGACGACGCCATCGCCACCTACGGCCTGACCAATCTTCGACTGCTCGGCGAGGTGCCGAAGGAGCAAGTTCCCACGCTCCTGGCAGCTGCCGATGGCGTGCTCTCCACGCTCGCTGACTATCGCGGGCTCGAGGCGAACTCCCTCAATAAGGTCTTCGACGCCTACGCGGCCGGCAGACCCATCTTCTTCAACCACGGCGGTTGGCTGACGGAGATCTCCGCCGCAGCCGGTGCCGGCTGGCGCCTTAGCCGCAACCCCACAGACGCCGCGACGATCTTCCGGTCGATCGCGTCGGGCAGTCCAGCCGTGCTGACCAACGCCGGCGCGGAGGCTCGCACGCTCGCCGACCACTTCCGTCGAGACGACCACTTCGCCCAACTCGAGGCGGTCCTAACCCAGGCGGCAGGAGGTGCGAAGTAGTGTCACGCGCAATTCACACCGTTCTCGTGACAGTCATCACGTACAAGCGGCCCGAGAGCCTCGCCGCGATGCTCGACTCGCTACACCGCATGCAGGCCACGACGCCGTTCCGGGTGGCCGTCGTCGACAACGACTCTGACGGGTCCGCCGAAGCCGTCGTCGCCCAACACCCCTGCGAGGCGGAGTACAGCCTCGAGACCGAGCCGGGGATCGCTGCGGCGCGCAATCGCTGCCTTGACCTTCTGGAGGAGACCGACGACGCTATTGCCTTCCTGGACGACGACGAGTTCGTCTCCGAACGCTGGCTGGGTGACCTCGTCTCCGTTGCCAACGCGTATGAGGCCGATCTAGTCGGTGGTCCGGTGATGAGCGTGGTTCCCGAATCTGCTCCGGCTTGGCTCCGCTCGGGGGACTTCTACCAGCGGCGGGTGCGCCCGACGGGTGATCGATCCGGTTTACCGGGGAGCGGAAACGTCCTCGTCCGGCGCTCGTTCCTCACGGCCAATGCCGACCTACGGTTCTCGAGCACTTACTCGTTCACAGGTGGCAGTGACACCGAGTTCTTCGGCCGCCTTGTCGGCGAGCGGGGAGCTCGACTCGTCTGGTCTTCGGATGCCGTCGTCAGTGAGAGCGTGCAGCCTGAACGCCTGAGTTTTCGATGGTTGCTCCGGCGGTACACCCGTGGCGGCGAGGTCATGGCTCGTGTGCGGCTGCAGCGGGACTCGCCGGCCCGCCTCGCGGCCGAGGGCGTACTCTACCTCGCCGCTGGTCTCGCGTCGGCGCCGGTGGCCCTCCTCGCAGCACCCAAGTACCGGCGTCACAGCATGGTCCTCTTTTGCCGTGGCCGAGGATTTCTCCGAGCGATCCGAGGGCGTTACCACCTCGAGTACGGGCGGGAATAGATGCTCTACGTGCTCCTGCTCCTGACCGCCGCCGTGTGGTTAGCGGTTCTCGCGATCACGGTGCAACGCTCCGGTCGGCCCACGACACCGGGCGCGGTACGCGCGCTGTGGACCCTCGTGCTGCTCTACCCAGCGGGCTACGGCCTGGTGTACTACTCGTGGTACTACGAATCCTCCCGTCCTGGCGTTAGCGCGGGGCTCGCGACTCTGCAGCCCTATTTCGCAAACTTCGCTCATCTCCTTGCTCTGGGTTTGAGCGCCGTCATCCTCATGTCGACGCTCCGCGGTCGGGCCGGGTGGGGGTTGGCGATCGCCCTTGCGATCCTCCTCGGTACTCCGCCGGCCGCGAGCGTGCTTTATCTGGGCACAACCGACTCCCTACTCGGGATCATCGCGGCAGTCGCCTGCCTCACGGCGCTGACGGTGAGTTCGCGGACGATGTCGGAGACCCTCACCTCGATCCGCGGGCCTCTCCGAATCGTCACTATCGCGACCCTCATCCTCATCGTCGTGGACCCCGCAGTCGCCTTCGTTCCCCAGGAATCCGTGGACCGGAGCTTCTTCGGAATCTCATCGCGGGTCACCGGACCATTCTCCGGGCCCAACTATCTCGCCCTCTACCTGTTCATCTCAATATTCACCGAGGTGGCCTCGCCGCAGCGGCGATCACGCCTCTATGTCATCGCCGGTGCTGCACTCCTCCTTTGGACGCAGGCACGGACGCCAATCGGGCTCGCGGTCATAGGCGGTCTGATCCTCGTCGCCATCCGCAAACGCCCACAGGCTGGACCGAGCGTTCGTGCGGGCGCGCTGGCCGTCGTGGCTGCGCTGTCGATGTACCTCGCGCCGCTCTATCTCGTCTGGACCAACAGCGCGGCGTTTAACGTCTTCACCACCGGGCGCCTGTCAGCTTGGCAGCTTGCCCTTCAGCTTTTTGTCGAGAGTCCCATCGTTGGTCAGGGGCCCGGAGTTTACGCAGAGGCGGCTGACGACCGGCGCGTATCGCTACTTGGTCTACGTAACGCCCACAGTCAGATTATGGAAAGCTTGGCCAGCTCAGGGCTCACCGGCGCGATAGCAGTCGGCCTCGTCGTCGTCATCATCGCGTTCTACGCCGGCGCCTACATGGGTCCGGCCGGTGGGCTGCTCATCGCCCCTGCTCTCGCCTTCGCCGGACGACTCACGTTCGGCACGCCGCTACTGCTCGGAGGACTAACGGTCAACCTCTCACTCCTCGCCATCCTCGTAGCGCTCGTTGTCGCTCAGCGCGAGGATTGCCTACGCGCAAAAGTTGCCCACGCCCCCAGCGGTGAGCGACGGGCAGGCTCGGGAAGGGCCGTGGAGACGCGTTGACAGAGAAGCGGAACAGTTACACGGTCGTCCTCGCGTCGCGGGTGGCCTCAGCCGCCCTCACCGCTGTGGCACTTGCTCTTCTAGGCCGGTCGGCCGGACCCGCCGAATTCGGCACGTTCGCTGCCATCCTGGCCGTCGTCACCGCCGTAACGACCCTCTCGGACCGCGGATACCAGACTCTCGCTGTGCGCCTGCATGCCAGGACAGAACTCCGAGACGACTCGATGTCGACGATGTCGTTGCAGCGCCGGCAGACCACCGCGGTCAGCGTGGCCCAGGCGGCCGCGCTCAGTGTGGCCACCTGGTCGGGCTGGCTTCCAGCGTGGTCGGTCCTCATGGTCGGGTGGCAGTGGTTTGAGAAGGAGATCCGCGGCGGTCTGGGAATCGCACTCGCCGAGGGCCGGTCGACCCTGCAACTCGCAATCTTGGCCGGGAACAGGTTCGCCGCGCTGGTGCTCTTCCTCGTTGCGATGCTTGTGATGGACCCCGTCGTCGCCTTTCTCGCGAGTGCAACCGTTGTCGCGTCGGTGACGCTCTGGCTTCTATACAGGAGATTGCCGTCATACGGTCGCAGATCGTCGACCCTTCTTGACCGAGACATGCGTGTCCGGGCACGGCATTACTGGGTCGCGTCGATGTCGGCACAGGTTCGCTCGATGGACGTCACTCTGGTGTCTCTCTTCTCGAGCCCACTACAAGCGGGGCTCTTTAGCCTGCCCTCGCGGGTATCCGCTCCGCTGAAGATCGCCGCTTCCTCTCTATCCAACGTCGCGCTGCCTGCCGCGAGCCGTCATGATCATGCAGAACTGCGGGCCTTGCGCACCGTCGTCATCCGCGTGACGGTCCTGTCGACAGCTGGCCTGGCGCTCATCGGCGTACTTGCCGAGCCTCTCGTGGTTTTCGTGGTGGGTGAGCAGTACCTGGGCTCTGTGACACCTCTGCGTATCCTTCTCGTCGGTCTCGCCGTCAACATCCCGGGGAGCTACCTCAGCGGCGTCATGCAAGGGCTGGGCCACGAAAGAGACATCGCCCGGCTCGGCGTGATCCTCGCAGCGACCACGCTGGTGCTCGTGCCAATAGGTGCGGTCCTCTGGGGTGCCAATGGGGCAGCTGTCGGGATAACGGTGGTGTACCTCCTGCAGTTCCTTCTCGTCCTGCTCCTGAAGAAGCGATACTCATGACGACAGACTCAAGTTTCCGGATCCTGGTCGGCGTCCCCACCTACCGGCGCCCCTGGTCGCTACGGGCACTGTTGGAACAGTTGACGACCACAGCGGCGAACGCACGCTCGATGGGCATCACCGTGGACGTCGTCATTGTAGACAACGATCCCGAAAGTTCCGCCAAGGAGGTGACACACTCCGTTGGTAAGGACGCCGCCATCCGTTACGAAGTCGAGAACCGGCCCGGCGTCAGCCATGTGCGCAACCACGTCCTCGCTCACTTCGGAGAGGAGTACGACGCCCTCATTTTCGTCGATGACGACCAGGCGCTAGAGGCTGGCTGGTTCGAGGGGTATGTCAGGGCGCACCGGCGGTGGCCGAACGACATCCTGTCGGGATACGTCGCATACGCCGTGCCGACCGACGCCGACCGCTACGCGCGAGCCTGGTACGAGAGCAAGCGGACCAAGAATCACGGATCGCTGGTGGCTTCCACTGGAACTGGGAACGTCCTCATCCCCCGGCGAGCATGGATACGATCAGGGGTGCCCCAGTTCGACCCCTTGTTCGGTCAGCTGGGCGGAGAAGACTCCGACTTCTTCCGGAAGTTCGCCGCCCATGGCGTGAGCATCCGTCAACTCCAGGACGTGCGCGTGACAGAGGCCGTCGCCCCGACACGCGCTGAACGGGACTGGGTGCGGCAACGGATAGTGCGCCAGGGCGAGATCTGGGCAACGATCTACAGTCGAGAGGGCCACCGTGGACGCTCTCTGGTGCAGGGTGTGGGACGCATTGTTGCCGGATCAGTGAAATGGGTTGCCTCACGACTGAGGGCTGAGCCCGCGCAGCCCTCGAACGAGGCGTGGGTCCTCACCGGGTACGGCTATCTCAAGGGCGCCCTAGGGCGTCGAAGTGCGGCATATGGAGGCGACCATAGTGTTTGACCCGCTACGACGGTTCGGAGGCCCTGCCTCCTTGATGCGGTCCATCTGGAGCGACCGATCCCTCACCGGCTGGGTCCTACGTGGAGCCCCACACGTCGGTTACCTCGGCTGGGTCCATCAAGGAAACGTCGGCGACGAACTCATGCTGATGGCACACCGACAGGCCATGAGGGGAACCCGCATCGCGGCGCTACCGCTCCTCGGACCGTCACGCCGGGTCCTTGCGCTTCGACACGCCCACGCTGACACGATTCTTCTCGGGGGCGGCACGCTTGTCGGACTGGATGGCTGGGCGGCGCGCTTGCGCTCCACCCTTGATTCCGTCCAGCACGACCGGCTCGTCATCTTCGGGCCGGGCGTCGAGGAGCGAGGCTTCGGCGCACACGCCGCACGTGTGACGGACAGCGGCATTTCCATGTGGCGCGAGCTGCTTGAGCAAGCCACATACATCGGTGTGCGGGGCCCCCGCAGCCAAGACGCGCTGGCGGACCTCGGCATCGCCAGCGAAGTGGTCGGAGACCCAGCGCTGTGCGTACCTCTCCGTAGGCAGGCTTCGGACGGCAGTAGGCAGCGAGTGATCAGCGTCAACCTCACCGACGTGAAGGTGACGCTCGACGGCGTGCCCGGCTGGCGCGATGCCATCGCCCAGTCGGCGGCAGAGCTCGCGAGGGCGGGCTACACCCTCGCCGCCTTCGGGATGGATCGAGGCGACACTGGGGCGACAATTCGGCGTCTGGCCGACCACGGCGTACGACCGAGCCGGGTCGTGGCGCACCATGATGTCGACGGTGTCGTTGACCTCCTTCGCACATCTGCACTCGTCATCTCCGAACGACTCCACGGCGCGATCGCCGCGGCGAACATGGGAGTCCCCTTCATTCACCTGGGGTACCGGCCGAAGGCGTACGACTTCGCCGAGTCGATCGGAGCCGAACGGTTCGTCTTAGGTAGCGGCCGTCCCACCGTCGAAGCGGTGTCGCGCCTGGTGGAGTCAGCGTTGAGCGAGGGGCACATACCCGGATGGAGCCCTGCGCTCGACGCTCTTCGACGGCGGTTCTTCTCTGAGCACCGACGGGTGCTCGGTTCGCCGGCCTCCACGCGCTGCTAACCCGCCTGATCATCAGCGCACGTCGCCGCGTCATGTCGGCACCGGCCCGCACGGTGGCACCTTCGCCAGACTTCGGTGCCCCTGGCTTTCATCGCCGCGTGTGGGAGGATGCACCTCGACTGTCGAACTCGAAATGCGGGGGAATGAATGGAACTGGGCGACTACCTGCGGACGCTTCGAGCCCGTTGGCTCACGGTCGCCGTCGTGACCCTCGTCACCTTGGCCGCGACCGCCGCGGCAACACTGGCGATGACGCCTCAGTACACTTCCTCCACCCGGATGTTCTTCGCTGTGCAGGGCGGTGAGTCGGTCTCCGACCTCGCTCAGGGTTCCACTTTCACGGAGAAGCAGATGTCCTCGTACGCCGAGGTCGCCAAGTCTCCGATCGTCCTGGATCCAGTGGCAGAGTCGTTCGGGCTCGATCGTGACGCCACGAGCCTGGCCGGTGCCCTGAGCGTCACCGTTGCAGCGGACACAACCATTCTCGTGATCTCGGCTACGGACGAGGATCCGATCCTGGCCCGCGACCTCGCCAACGCCGTCGCTGACCAGCTCGCGTCCACTGTCGGCGGCCTCTCGCCCGAGCGGCCGGACGGTACTGAGACGGTTCGCGCCACCATGCTCAGCGAAGCTCAGGTCCCCGAGTCCTCCTCCTCGCCAAACACGATGCGGAACCTGGCCCTGGGACTTGTGTTGGGCCTCCTGCTGGGCGTCGGCGTCGCCCTACTGCGACAGATTCTCGACACGAAGGTTCGGGACGAGAATGACATCTCAGCGGTTACCGACGTGTCGCCCCTCGCGACCGTTCCCATCGACCCCACCGCGACCGATCATCCCGTGTTCATGCACGACGACTCCATGGGCGCACGGGCTGAGGCAGTTCGCCGGCTGCGGACCAACCTCCAATTCGTGGACTTCGGGGACCGTCCAAGCTCGATCGTCGTTACCTCATCCGTGCCGGGTGAGGGCAAGACGACCACCGCCATCAACCTTGCGGCCTCGCTGGCCGACGCCGGCGCAAAGGTCATCCTCATCGACGCCGACCTGCGCCGTCCCTCTGTCGCCAAGTACATGGGCTTCGAAGGCCGCGTCGGTCTCACGACCGTGCTCATCGGTCGGGCGAATGTCGAGGACGTCGTCCAGCCGTGGCAGGGGACCTCGCTCGACATCCTCCCGTCCGGACAGATTCCCCCGAACCCCAGCGAGCTGCTCGGCTCCCGGGCGATGTCTCGCCTCCTCGCAGATCTCGCGGGAACGTACGACGTCGTCCTGGTCGACAGCCCGCCACTGCTGCCCGTCACCGATGCGGCAATCCTCAGCAAACTCGTGGGTGGGACGCTCGTCGTGGCCGGTGCGGATCGTCTGCAGAAGCCTCAGCTCCGCGCGTCTCTCGAGGCCCTCGTCAAGGTCGACGCTCACGTGCTCGGCATCGTGCTCAACAAGGCGCAGCGCAAGGACCGCGACCGCTACGCCTACGAGTACTACAGCAGCGAGGACCCCACGCTCACCGGTTCGCGCGTCTCCGCGGCGCGTACGACTCGTCGTGCGTCTGCTCCGCAGCCCACTCACGCCAAGCGCTCGACCTGGCCCGGGGAGCGGCTCTCGGCGTCGCGTCGCTGAGCTACCAGCTCTGCTCGCTGTCGGTGGAGACGTAAACCTCGTCAGCGGCCCAGAGCCACACCGTGCCCGCGGCGCCGGACACCGCAAGCGAGCCTGCGTTCGACGGTGCGCACGACGGCTCGTCCAGCGCCTCGCCGTCGGACGCCAGCAGGGCCACGGCGACGCTGTCCTCACAGCTCTCGTGCGAACCAGCGAGCACGTAGCCCTCGTCGGCTACGCCGATCGCTGAGGCGGCGATGGTGGCCGCGCTTCCGTCCCAGGTCTCTCCACCATCGGCCGTCAGGGCCAGTGTGCCGTCGGCACAGAGCACCGCGGCGTCCGTTGCGTTGCGGGCCGCTAGGCCCATCTGCTCGCACGGCGTCTCCACCTCTCCCACCGGCGTGGCCATGGTGGATCTGTCCGAGGGGAGCAGATACCAGGAGCCCTCGAGGTACTCGTCGCTCGTGAGCCAACTCGAGCCGCCGCTGGATGACGACACGTAGGTCGGCTGGCAGTCCTCCCCTCCCCCGATGGCGAAGAGCGTCTGCGGCCCGAGGACACGAACACGGCTGATCGGACCGAGGTCGACCGGGATCTCCTCCCAAGTCTCTCCGCCATCCGTCGTGCGCTCCATGGCCGCCGGATCGTCACACTGCCCGACCTCGACTCGCCACGCGGTCACGGCGTCAGCATTGACGATGAGACGCTCGGCTGGGTTCGTCTGTGCCGTCTCACCACTGTCAGTCGGCAGCTCGGCGGGCTCCTGCTTCTCCAGCGTCTCCGATTCCGTCACCGTCGGCCGGCCGAGATCCGCACGCTCGTCATCGACGACCGGAACCGGGCGCAGAACGAGGAGGCCGATGAGGACGACGTTGAGAACGATCAACGCTCCCAGTCCGGCGACGGACCAGGAGCGGCGATGGCGAGACGGCACGAGTTCCACCTTAGGAAGCAGGACGGATGAGCAACTCCGGACCGGGGCGAGCAGCCGGTCAGGGGCCGAGGAACACCTGAGAGCAGAGCAGTTTCTGCCCATCGGGCACACAGCCGATCCCGATCTCGGTGAGATCGGGGTCGACGATGTTGCCACGGTGACCGGGCGAGCCGAGCCAGGCTTCCACCACGTCAATCGGCGCCGCGGTGCTGTTGACGAGGTTTTCGGCTGCCGTGGTCAGCGGCGCGCACGCGTCGATGACTGGCGTCAGCGGGGCGTGGACGAGCTCCTCATCTCCCACGAGTGCTGCGGCACGCTCGAGAGCGGCCTCGCGGGCACACCGGGAGAGCTCGAGGTCCTCGAGGCCTTCCTCGGCGCGGGTCTCGTTCGTCAGCTCGACGAGCTCGGTCGCGTAGGAGTCTGGATCGAGGGTGGTCGGCGCGTCAGACGGCGCCTCCGTGGATGTCGCGCTGCATCCGCCGAGCACCGCGATGAGCATGCCCGCAGCCGCGAGGCGCCGCGCAGCGCGCCGTCTGCGTCCGACCAGCTTCATCATCCTCCTCAGACACCCCGAAGGGCCCCTGCGATCACTCGCAGGGACCCTTCGAAGACGGTCGTGACGTTGGGGCGTCAGGCAGTGACCTTGCCGCGACGAGCGAGGAAGAGAGCCGCAGCGCCGACCAGCAGCAGCACGACGCCGCCGATGATGAGCGGGGTGGCGGTCGCACCGGTCTCGGGCAGGGACGGGCCAGCGGCGCCGTCCGTGTCGCCGCCGGCAGCGCCGTCGTTGTCGTCGCCATCAGCGTCGTCGCCCGGAGTCGTGCCGCCGTCGCCGGCGGTGACGACGAAGCGCTCGATGACGCGGCCGTCAGGGTCGGTGGCGACGATCTCGTAGACCGCCTCCTCCGAGAGGGTGACGGTGAAGACGGCAGCGCCGTCGACGGAGGTCTTGGTCAGGGACTTGGTGCCGGCGATCTGGATGTCGTCGTCCTCGACAGCGTCGGAGGACACCGTGAGGGTCACGTCGGTGCCGGAGGGCGCCTCGACGGTGACGTTGAAGCCCTCGCCGGGAGCCGGGTTCACGGTGGAGATGGCGGCATCGAACTCGTCGAGGTCGTAAGCGAAAGCCGCGGTCGGTGCAAAGACGAGCAGAGCGGCCGCGAGCAGGCCGCCAAGAGCGCGTCGGATCATGGTGTATCCCCCAATGGGTCGTCAGGACCGTGTCGGTAGATCGGTCCGGTACAGATTATCGGCTACTGTCGACATGTCAACGCGGAAGAGATGAACCTCTCATCCCCAGGCCCTGGCGTCATTCGCAGAGCCGCGTCTTCAGTGAAGCCCGGGCCCGTCGTGATGTCGACCTGAGTGGTGACGGAATCTCCCGGGCTGAGATAGATGCGGCGGGCGGCGACCACCTGGCCGCCGTGAATTTGCGGGAAGGCGTCGACCGTGCCCTCGGGATCCCGCATGTCGGTGATGCGCCCACCGGTGGGGGCGTAGACGAGGAGGTTGGACCGCATGTCGCCCTCCTCGACGGCATCGCCGTCCCCCACGAGAGATGCGGGCAGGTCGGCCGCGTCCTCGGGGGCGTCAGAGGTGAGCGTGATGGTGAGCGTGAGGTCCTGGTTGCCGTTGGCGTGGCACTGCTGCGCCTCCATCTCCACCTCCATCCGCTGGTAGTAGGCGATCTTCGCGCCGCTGACGTCGTTGACGTAGACGCCGACGACGGGAGCGCCGTGGCCATCGTCGCCGCGGAGTTCACCGCTGAGCATGGTCCCGCTCAGGAGCTCCTGCTCCTCCTCGTGCGCCGACCAGACCAGCAGGCGCCCTTCATCCGCTGCCTGCACCAGAGTGGCGACGGTGGCGGCGGGAGCGGCTTCCCCGTCCATGACGGCGGAGAAGATCTCCGCTGCCGCAAACTCGAAGAACTCGTCCTGGGCGCCTGTGTCCTCGATGTACCGGTAGACGCCGTTGAGCATGATGTCGGCGGCGTTGTCGGCGTTCAGCTGGGGGTCGCCGTCGAACATCTCCGACGGGACGCCGAGGGCGCCGAGCACGTCGTCGTCGAGTCCGATCGGCCCGGTGGCCTCGAGGAGTGCGCCGAGGGCGACCGGGTCGAGGGCGAGCACGCCGTCGACCTCTCCACCCACGCCCTCGCCCCACATCGCCCGGATGATCTCGGCGCTGCGGGGGAAGTCGGGCGTCGCGGTGACGTTGCCCGGGAAACGGGCGAGCTGGGTGCCGAAGAGGGCCACCTCCGTCTCCGTCAGCTCGAGCGCCCCGTCGCCGAAGTACCCGACCTCGGACGCCGAGCGCTGCTCGACGAGCTCGATCGCGCCGTCGTCGGCCCGGAGCAGGATGAAGGCCCCGGTGAGGCCGCCGGTGGCACGCGGCTCGGCGTTGTTCTGCACCATGAAGATGTACTCGCGCGGCTCGTCGGCGCCGAGCATCGGCGGGATGAGCTGGACCGCGCGCGACGCGGTCGCGGTGAGGCCGGCCAGCTCGTCGACCTGGCCCTTGAGGTTGCCGATCTGGTCACCGAGCAGATCGACGAGCTCGTCCGTGTCGACCGAGTCGAGACGGTCGCGGCCCGCCAGGACGGCGTCGTTGGCGGCCACGACGCGGGGAGCCACCTCGGCGAAGGGCGCGAGGTCGATCCGGCCGTCCTGCGGGGCGAGCCGGGCGGGGTCGACGGCGTCCGTCGCGGCGACGAGGTCGGGAAGGGCGTCGGCCGCGAGGTCGTCCACCACGGCCGTGGCGGTGCGGACGGCGGTGACGTTAGGGCCGACCCACGGCAGCTTCGCCGCGACCGCCCAGTGCGGGCCTGCGACGGCGTCGCGGGCGGCGCTCGTGTGCTCCCGCAGCTCGGCCGCAGTGGTGTCCGCGGCATCGGTCTCTCCGCTCAGTGCCTGCTGGCGCAGCTCGGACACCTGGGGCATCGCCGCCCGCAGCTCGGTGTACGCGGCGCGCGCCTGCACCGCGAAGACGACGAGAAGGGCGACGAGCCCGAGGAGCACCCCGACGACGACGAGCGCCAGCACCGTGCGGCTGCGGCGCTTCTTGCCACGCCGACGACGCGACGAACCGCCGTCGTCGGCGGTGCTCGCACCCGTACCGGTGCCAGGGCGCGGGCCCTGGGTGGCGGAACCGCCGTCGTCCTCGAGCCAGCTGGGGAAGTTGTCCGTCACAGGGGCATTCCATCATGTGTCGCGGCGCGCGTGGAGAGGCGGCCCGCCGACACCGATGGGCCGCCTCCTCACGATCAGCGCGGGTTGTACGTCTCGACCACCGTCGAGTGCGAGAACCCCGCCGTCACGCCTCCCCCGGCGACGACGATCCGGTTGCCGACCAGGAGCGGGAAGATCCCGTGCCTGGCCGTCGGCATCGGCGTGCCCAGCCGCCACGTGTTCGTCGAAGGGTTGTAGATGTCCACGCGGTTGTAGACCCGCTGCGCCGTGGCACCGGCCCCATTCTGCGTCTCACCGCCGATGACGTACATCTCGCCGTCGTACCAGACGGCCTTGCCCATCCCGCCGCGTGCCTGCGGGAGCGGCGCGAGCCCGGAGCCGGGCGTCGAGCTGGATCGCCACGTGTTCGTCGCGGGCTCGTAGACCTGGAGGTTGTCGAACCCGTTGGCGACGACGTTCGCGTCCCCGCTGCCCGGGCCGCGGCCGCCGGCCACGTAGAGCTTGGAGCCGTCCGTCGTCGACGCCGCGTGGTTGCGGCCCTGGGGCATGGGCGCGATCTCGGTCCAGGAGTTCGTCGCCGGGTCGTAGACGGCACTGCGGGTCGTCGTCGACGAGCCAATGATGCCGCCGGCAGCGTAGATCTTGCCGTTGATGACCGCCGTGGAGCTCGACCCGGCCGCGAACGGCATGTCCGCGCCGAGCGTCCAGGTGTTCGTCGCCGGGTTGTAGATCTGGACCTTCCCCGCGGATCCCCCGCCCAGCCCGCCGATGAGGAACAGCCGGTCGTCGACCACCTCGGCGGCATGGTGGTGCCCCTGGAAAGGCCGCACCGCGAGGTTGGAGCGCCAGGTGCCCGTCGACAGGTCCAGCGCCGCCGTCGCCTTGTTGCTCTCCCCGATCATGTACAGGCTCTTTCCGATGATCCCGCCGGCGACCTCTCCGATGGACACGGGCAGCGGCGGACCGCTCTCCCACCGGTCGGCGAAGCGGCCCGTCCAGTTCGTCACCGCGTGGCTGCCGGTGGTGAGGTACAGGACGTCCCCGACCATCGCGGCCACCGGGGTCTTCCGGCCGGCGGGCAGCTGAGGCAGGTTCGTCCACACGTCCTCGTCGGGGTGGTAGGCCGTCACGTAGCGGCTCGCGACGTTCCCGGGGTTCGTGCCACCGAGGACGACGATGGAGCCGTCACGGACGACGACGGCGGTGTGGCTGCGCGCGACCGGCAGGCTGGCGACCTTCGTCCACGCGTTCGTCGCCGGGTCGTACCGGTGGACGTCGGACTGCAGGCCGGTGTTCTCGTTCTCGTTGTGCTGCCCGCCGATGGCGTACACCTTGCCCTCGAGCGTCGCACCGACGAGGTGGTTGCGGGGGTTGGGCAGAGGCGCCCGGGCCTGCCACGTCGTACCGCCGTCGAGGTTGAGCACCCAGTGGTCGGGCTGGTCGGGATCGGCGGTGGAGCCCTGGACGCGGCTGGTCCCACCGAAGAAGTGCAGGTTCCGTCCGACGATGGTCGCCCCGCCGGCTCCCCGCGCTGCGGGCAGCTGCGGTCCCGCGGACCACGTGAGCGTCTCCGTGTCGAACTTCCACACGTTGCGTGTCGAGCCACCGGGGTGGTTCCCGTTGTACCCGCCGACGAGCCAGATCGTCCTGCCGTCCGCGACGACCGGTGAGTGCGTGAGCTGCTGCGGCATGTCCGGCAGGCGCGACCACGTGTTGGTCACGGTGTCGAAGACGTCACTGCGGGCCGTCGTCGTCGTGCCGGTGTGGAAGCCGCCGAAGAGGTACACCTTCGTGCCGACGGCTGTGCCCTGGCTCTCCGACCGGCCGATCGGCGAGGTGGCCCTGCTGTCCCAGAAGAACAGCGACGGGTCCCGCGGGGACGGCGGGATCTCCTCGTCCGGCGGCGGAGGCTCCTCGTCCGGCGGCGGGGTGGTGCCGCCCGGAGAGACGATCTCGATCGCGGAGACCTTCGGCTGGTCGACCGAGGCTGTGAAGGCGATGTTGAGCGTGCCGTCCGTCACGGTCGGGGTGAACGTCCGGACCGTGGCGGCGTTCGCGCCGACGGCGGCGTGGACGTCGAAGTCGTCCAGCTCCACCGGGCCGCCCTCGATGTTGACGTCGAAGACCCGCTTGCCGTTGGCCGTCCAGAAGATCTCGGCGAAGTGCAGCCGCACGGTGTACGTCCCCTGCTGTGGCGCGGGGATCGCGTAGGAGAAGCTGCCGAGGTTCTGGGTGGCGCTCCGCTCGGTGCGGTAGAGGACGTCGTCGTTCGTCCCGCCGATCGGGGTGGCGGCCCTCGTGGCCCAGGACTTGCCGCCCGCGACGTGGGTGTCCGCCTGCCAGGCGACGCCGCCGGTCGTGACGGCCGGGCCACCGGCGTTGATGCGCAGGGTCGTGCCCTCCGCTGGGGGTTCCGGGTCCGGATCCGGGGTGGGGGTCGGCGTCGGCGATACCACCTCGATGGCGGAGATCTTGGGCTGGTCGACCGAGGCAGTGAAGGCGAGGTTCAGGGAGCCGTCCGTGACCGTGGTGGTGAACGTCTGGATCTGGGCGGCCATGGCACCGACGGAGGCGACGATGTCGTAGTCGTCGAGCTCGACCGGGCCGCCCTCGATGTTGACGTCGAAGACGCGCTTGCCCGAGCCGCCCGCTCCGCCACCCGTGGCTCCCCAGTAGATCTCCGCGAAGTGCAGCCGCACCGTGTACGGGCCGTCCACCGGTGCGGGGATCGCGTAGGAGAACCCGCCGAGGTTCGTCGTGGCGCTGCGCTCCGTCCGGTACAGGACGTCGTCCGTCGTGCCGCTGATCGCGGACACGCTGGAGTTGGAGTAGGACTTCCCGCCGGAGAAGTGGGTGTCGGCCTGCCAGGTGACGCCTCCGGTCGTCACGGTCGGGCCTCCCGCGTTGATGCGCAGGATCGGGCCCTGCGCCGGCGGCGGCTCCTCGGCTGGTGGCGGAACGGCCGGCTCGCCGACCGTGAAGTTCACCTCGACCACCTCGACGTGGCCGTCCGTGGCGGTGACGCGGGCGGTGATGGCATGCGGCCCATCGACCACCGTGCTCGTGCTGAACGGGTTGGCCGTCGTCGCGGATCCTCCGGCGAAGTCGTACGGGCCCTCACGCTCCACCTGGCGCGGTGACCCGCTCATCGCGGCGTCGTCGAGCCAGAACTCGACCTTCTCGATGGCCGGGTCCGTCGGCAGGTAGATGTAGGCGTTGCCGTCGATGGCGGCGCCGCTCAGGGCGACCGATCCCGAACGACTTGCGTTCGCGCTCACCCAAAGGTCGAGGTCGCTCGCGTGTCCGAGGGCGGGCAGCTGGGGCAGCAGCGAGATCGCCATGACCATGACGATCCCCGTCCCCCATCGACGGAGTCGCTGTCGCCGACGCGGATGGTCCCCCTCGGGACGATGGGCGCGCGGCGGACGTACCAGTGCAGACATGCAAGCCTCCATTGCCGTGGTCATGTCCGCCCGCGATTGACTGGAGGCTACGGGTAGGAGGGCCGCACCGCTGCCCGAATGACGGGTGATTCACCGTTCGCGCGGGGGTTGGCAGCGACGTCATGCAGGCCCATCTCCCAGTCTGTCTGCCGCTGCTCCGTGGCGGCTCACTCCGGTCCTCACCCGGAGTGAGCCGCCGAGCGTTGCGACTATCGTCCCTGTCTCATCCTTCAAAAGTAGGAGGGTGACCGGGCGCTGGGACTAATGTCCGGATGGGGACGGCCGACGAAGGAGACAGCATCATGGGTTGCCGCTCGGGAGAGCACTTCACCGTACTCGTCGTCTGTGTCGGCAATGTGTGCCGCTCCCCCGCCCTCGAGTGCCTGCTCCACTCCGCGTTCCGCGAGGGCGACGACGGCGTCGCCGTGCACAGCGCCGGCACCCGGGCTCTTGTGGGCCAGCCGGCCCAGCCCCGGATGGTGCGACTGATCGAGCGGAACGGAGGCAACGTCGACAGCTTCGCTGCCCGGGCCGTCACTGGGCCGATGCTCGCGGACGCGGATCTGGTCCTCACCGCCACTCGAGAGCTGCGCGGCGACGTCGTCGAGATCCTCCCCTCTGCGGTGCGCCGCACGTTCACGGTGCGTGAGTTTGCCCGACTTGCTGCGCTGGTGAGGCCGCTAGACCTCGACAGCACTGCCCCACCGGAGGGTGACCTGTCCGCGCGCCTCGAAGCGCTTGTCCCCCTCGCCGCAGCTCGACGCACGGAGGTGCGCATCGAGCTCGACGACATTCTCGATCCCTACGGGCAGTCTGAAGAGGCGTACGAACAGTCCTATGACCAGATCGTTGAGGCGGTCGAGACGATCAGCAGAGTGGTACTGGAGTCGCGACGCGTGCTGGTCTAGGCACGAAGTTCGGCACGAGCGAAGTTGAGCTTCCCTCGTCCTCGCGTGTGGATCCGATGATTCCGGCCGCCCGCGCACCCTGCGACGGCATCCTGAACCATCCGGTCGTGCTACCCCGTGAGCGATCGAAAGGCGCGCGTCTGCCAGGCGGCGTAGGACTCCTCCGCCTCGATCAGCGCCTTGTGGCCCACCCGAGCGAGCGGTGTCAGGTGCGCGATGAGCGGCTCGCAGTCCGGTCCACGCCCGCGCACCTGCCCCGTGACGAGCCACGGCTCGATGCCACTGTGGACGAGGTGGGAGTGGCGGGTGAGCTGGCGGGCGATCCACGTCCGCGAGCCGGCGCCCCACCACGGCTCGGGACACAGCGGCCAGGCCGGCACGCCGGGCAGCAGGTAACCGCTCTCGCGCTCGCGCCGGGTGCTCGTGTCCGAGTCGTCCGGGCTGTAGCTGAAGCGGAGGTAGACGTCGTCGTGGGTGGTTCACACGCCTACGACGTCACTGAGAGTGTCGAGGACCGACAGCTCGTGGCCGCCAGGCCAGACCTCGGCGAAGTCGGTGTCGCCGCCCGACGGGTTGAACAGAGTCATCACTGCCCCCTTGCACCGTTGCACCGGCTCGCCGGGATGTGGCAGCCGGTGAGGACAAGTCTCCTCCTGCGGCGACGGACTCGCCATCGGGCCAAGGGATGATGTCGGTAGGCTCGGTCCTACTGGCGACGGGAAGGGATGACCATGGCGGCATACCGATCAGGTGAGGACTTCACGCTCCTCATCGTCTGCACGGGCAACGTCTGCCGCTCCCCCGCCATCGAGCGACTCTTCCGCTCCGCCTTCGCCGCCGACAGCGGGACTTCCGTCCACAGTGCCGGCACCGGCGCGCTCGTGGGCGAGCCGATCCAGCCTCCGATGGTCGCGCTGCTCGAGCAGGCCGGCGTGTCAGCGGACGGCTTCACCGCGCGGCGTGTTACCGAGCCGATCGTCGCCGGGGCGGACCTCGTACTGACTGCGACGCGTCAGCACCGGGCCGACGTCGTCGAGCACGTGCCGGCTGCCGTGCGGCGGGCCTTCACGCTGCGAGAGTTCGCACGGCTGGCGGCGGCTGTCGACCCGGCCGAGCTGGACGACGCTGCCGGGCCGGGCGCCCGGCCCGCTGAGCGGCTGGCGGCTCTCGTGCCGCTCGCGGCGCGCGAGCGGGTACAGGTGCCGGCCGAGCTCGACGACGTCGTCGACCCGTACCGGCGGTCCGACGAGGTCTACCAGGAGTCCTTCGACCAGCTGATCGAGGCGGTGCGCGTGATCGCGCGGGTGGTGCTGGGGGTCGGGGCGACCGCCTGACGCGACGCCCGGCGAAGCGCGCCGGGCGAGAGGTGACGAACCTGGGGCTCGCGAATCGAGCTGGCGCACGTCGTGGCGCCCAAGCGCCGGGTGTCGGGGCGACAGCGCGAGGCGTCAGGATAGTGACGCCTCGCGTTGGCCGATCAACGTCCTCCGAGAGGCGCTACGCGCTGTGTGCCTGCGCAAATCCAGCGATATCCGGGAAGATGGTCGCTGGGTTCATACCGACGACACGGTTGAGGAAGTCTCTGGCTGCGACCTTAACGTCTCGAGTCAGCCGGAAGATTACGGTTGGACTCGCGGGATAATTTCCACTACCCGGCGCATCGGCGAACAGACGCGCGATGTTATAGTCGGGGAAGTTGAGAGCAAGGCTCGAGCGAGTCCTGTCAGGCTCCCTCTCCGGCACCCTGCCCACGAGGAATGCACCGGATTGAGACCTGATTCTGGGGTCGACGTCCATCCCAACTTTCCACAGCCACGTGACGCGCGGATGTTGCACCATCTCCGCCACTGTTTCAGGCTGCGGACCCGGTCGGTCAGCGGTCCAATCTATAGCGAACAGAGCCCCGACATCGTCGTCTTTTCGTTCGTTATGTGTGGCCATCCAAAGCGCAATGAGGGCATTTGAGGTCACGTCGAGCAGACGCGTAGCCGCACCTTGATGCTGGAGGCGAGCTCGAAGTTGGTCATCCGTCAACAGTTGGCCAGACTCGAGCCGATGGAAACCATTGAGACGTGCATCGTGCAGCAATTGCTCCTCCGCAGCCGCTACGTCTTCCTCGGTAACCTCCTGAGCAGCGTCACTATACTTATCCTTCGCAATCTTTCGTACGATCCCCGGGTCCAACCTATAGGCGATGTCACTAACCCCCCGCCACACGAAGTTGTAACGATTCAGCCGCGGCGCCTGCAGCATCGCCAACAGATCAGCAAGGGAGGGTACATCTACAACGATCTGGTTCGGCCATGTGACACTCAAAGTGACTCCAGTACTTGGTTCGTGAGACTAACTCTCACATCATGCAGGAGACTTGGAGTCGCTGTGGGGCGTTTCGAGCATGGCTCACCACGCCATATCCCTATTGGCCCTGGCGCCATTGCCGCCGGTGGCACGCGCTGCGGCGTAGACATGAAGCCGGCGCAGGCCGTCGCCGGCCAAGGCCGGCCGGCGACGGCCTGCGTCGGCTGGAGTCAGCCTTGTCGTCAGGCGTCGCCACCGGGGCTCAGCCCGCGTGCCGGAGCTGGCGCTTCAGCCCGCTGAGAGCATGTAGAGGCCCGGGTCGAACTCGGCGACGCCGTCGTAGGTCGCAAACTCGCTGGCGAGCTCACGTGTGATCATCTTGCACCCAGGAATTTGCTGCCATATCGCGGCCCGCGGCAAGGCAGCCGTCGCCAGATTCCACGCGATCGGGCGAGACGGTGAGAACGCACATGCCCGCCGCCGTCGTCATCGGGGCGGCGGCACTCCGGCGGCGACGGCGCTGCGGTACTCGGTGAAGAACTGCCCGAGCACGTGGTCGATCTCCTCCCGTCCCGAATCGAGGTACCGCCGCGCATAGTCGGTGTACTCCGCCGTGCCCGGCTGCAGTCCGCGCGCGGCGATCTCACTGTCCAGAGCGCGGTAGTGGCGGTCCCAAGTACGGCGGATGGCCGAGTTGTGCAGCTGGAGACGTCCCTGCAGCTCGGTGGCGATACCGCGCATGTTGGCGAAGTCGTTGAGCTCCGTGGCCACGAACGCCCCGGGGTACCTGTCGAGGACCTGCAGCTCGACGGCGTGGTGCACCTGTCCGCCCGCGGGCACACCGAGACGGGCGGCGTACGCGTCGCGGAGCCCGTCGAAGGTGCGGCGCGCAGCCTCGGCAGCACCACGCGTCCCCGGCGGCGTGAGACGGGGCCGGCGCGCCGGTCCGGTGGAGGTGCCCGCCTCCTCGACGATGCCCCGCTCCACCCGAGCCGCGATGTCCGGGTCGACGGCAGGGTGCGCCCGCGCCCGCCGCAGGCCGGCCTCGATCCCCTCCCGGCCGACCCGCTCGACGGCCTCGCCCGACACCCGCACCACCGCGCGCCCGCCCAGCCGCGCGACCGTCGCCGCATCTCCGAACACCGGGACGATGGCGACGGCGGAGAGGCCGGCAGCCGCGTAGTCACCCTCGATGAGGTAGAGACCCGCGTTGACCGCGTCCGGGACGGCGCCGAGGGCGGGAACGAGCCCCGCGACGTCGAGGGCGGTGTGGAGGATCTCCAACGGGCCGGGCGGCGCCTGGGTGGCGGACTCCCCGGTGAGACCAGCGCTCTGCTCGACGACGATGTCCCCGACGAGCACCTGGTAGGGGTTGGTGTTGTTGGTGAAGATGATCAGGTGGTACTCGCCGTCGGGCAGGTCGGTCCACTGCCGGGAGACTGGACGCCCCTGGGAGAAGGCCGCGGTGCCGTACTCGCTGTCGAGTATCACGCCCTCCTGCACCAGGGTCACGTGGTAGTCGCGCTCCGACACCGGCGGCGTCCCCCGCTGCTCGTAGGCCGCGTTCGCCGTCACCCGGACCCTGCCCTGCGAGACCCGGAAGGTGCGCGACTTCAGCAGTCGCCGCGCGATCTCCATCGTGCTCGCGAACAGGTGCTCCCGCTGCACGACGGCGGCGCTCGGCTCGCGTCCTGCGAGCAGCCGGATCACGGCGGCGTTACCGGCACTGCGTTGCAGGTCGAGGAGGCGCGTCTGCGACCTGCCTGAGGCGGAGGCCGGCGCGGATGCCACGGTGCTTGTCCTCGCGGGCGGTGGGACGGAGGGCTCCTTCTCCGCCGTCCCACGATGCTCGCGCATGCTGCTGACCGAGCCGGTGTGCGTCGTCGCGCGACCGCTACCGGATCGGAAACCACCGCCTGAGCGCTACCGGATCGGGAACCACCGCCTGAGCACGTGTCGCGGAACCATCTCCGACCATGCAGAAAACTCGTCGACTCAAACGCTGTCCGCAACGCTCGCGCAGCGCTACTGTTCCCTCAAGATTCGGCCAATGGGGGCCGGACATCACTTGGGGGTCTTACGATGCGCCTTGCTCGAACACGCCTTTTTGCCACTGTCGCTGCAGCTGCCATGCTCGCGACGGCCGCCGTCTCGACGTCTGCGACGGCAGTCCAGGAGCCGCCTTCCTCATTCGAGCTGCCGCACGCCGGTGCGGTGAGTGAGTACACCGGCCCGACCGAGGTCTACGAGACCATGACGGAGGCCGAGGTCCTTGCCGATCTCGACGCGCTCCCCACGAGCACCCCGGTCACAGGCGTCCTCGGCGCCGGCTCGATGGCCACCCCGAGCTGCATCGCCTGTGTCGGCGGTGTCCGCCAGGAGACGGTCAAGGTCTCCGGGCCGACGCGCTACAACAAGAAGTTCGTGCGCTACCTCACCGGGGCGTGGGCGTACTCGACGGGTTACGCCTGGTCCTCGTCGACGACGGTGTCCGCCACGCTCAGTGCCAGCATCGGGGTGACCGCGAAGGGCGCATCCGGCACTCTCGGCGTCTCCGCCTCGCGTACGCAGTCGTACTCCATCACCGTGAACATCTACGCCAACAAGAGCAAGCTGTCGAAGCTCGCCCTGTACTCCGACTACAACAGGTACTACGTCAAGAACCGGACCGTGCTCGGCGGGAAGGCGGGGTCGTGGAAGTACGGCTACCTCTGGTCGCCGCTCGCCAACCAGTACCTGCTCGCCACGTACAAGTGATGAGCGGATTCACCTCCCCACGGCGGGCCGCGGCCCCCGGCCCGGCCCCCGCGGCGCGGCGCCGCCCGCGCGCGGGGGCGGGGCGGGCGGGGGCGCCGCACGCCGTCGCGCCCGCGGGGGGCGGGGGGGGGGCGGTGGCCGACCGCCTCACCCTCGCGGAGAGCGAGCTCGGGGACCTCGGCGAGCAGCTCGCCGAGGTCGCCGAGCTCGCTC
>NZ_CBCOOR010000013.1:0-132839 GCF_965111665.1 Georgenia sp. Marseille-Q6866
AGCTCCCAGCGCCCGACTGAGTTACGGCCTCAAACGGACCAAGCAGAAACGACGTCAACGGGCGACCGGAGCACTATTTTCAGCCCGCCAGGGCGCTCCCGCCAGGGAGCAGGGGGACTGAGTTGTTCCTCGGAACAACTCAGCGCTCGGCGGTAGGTCGGCTGCCGGTGGAGGGGGTGGGAGCTAGAGCTTGGTCACCGGGGCGTAGCGCAGGAGCAGGCGCTTGACCTGGCCGCCGCCGAAGTCGATCTGGGCGACGGCGCTGGAGCCGGAGCCCTCGAGGCCGACGACGGTGCCCAGGCCGTAGGAGTCGTGGGTGACCTTGTCGCCGATGTCGAAGCCGGGGATGTCGCCTGCCGGGCGCGGGGCCGCCGAGCCGAAGCTCGGGGACTCCGGCTCGCTGCGGCGCGTGCGCACCGGGCCGCTGCGGGCGCCGCTGCCCCCGGCAGGACGCCCGCCGCCGTAGCCGAAGCCGCCGGATCCCCAGCCGCCGCCGCGCAGGGCGTCGGTGGAGGACTCGGCCCGCCGCCAGTCGAGGAGCTCCTCGGGGATGTCGGAGATGAAGCGGCTCGGCGGCAGCTGCTGCGGCATGCCCCAGGCCGTGCGCACGGCCGCACGGGACAGGTAGAGGCGCTTGCGAGCGCGGGTGAGCGCGACGTAGGCCAGGCGCCGCTCCTCGGCGAGCTCGTCCTCGTCGGTGAGCGAGCGCTGGTGGGGGAAGGTGCCGTCCTCCAGGCCGGTGACGAAGACGACCGGGAACTCCAGGCCCTTGGCGGTGTGGACGGTCATGAGGGTGACCTGCCCCTGGTTGGCGGCGTCGTCGTCGGGGATCTGGTCGGAGTCGGCGACGAGCGCGACCCGCTCGAGGAAGTCCCCGAGGTCGCCCTCGGGGTCGCTCTGTGAGAACTCGGCGGCCACCGCGTGGAGCTCGGCGAGGTTCTCCACCCGGGTGGCGTCCTGCGGGTCCTCACTCGCCCGGAGCTCGGCGAGGTAGCCGGAGCGGTCCAGGGCGGCGTCGAGGATCTCGGCGGGGCCGGCGCCGGCGGCGAGCATGTCGCGCAGGCCGGTCATCAGCTCGTGGAAGCCGCGCACCTGGGTGCGCCCGCGGGTGGCGAGGCCCAGGACCTCGGGGGCGGCGCCGTCGGGAGCCGCGGCGTGCTCGATCGCGCCCCCGAAGGAGATCCGCTCGCGCTCGGCGTGGGCGGCGAGCATCGCCTCGGCCCGCTCCCCGAGCCCGCGCTTGGGGACGTTGAGGATGCGACGGAGGTTGACGGCGTCGTCGGGGTTGGCGACGGCCCGCAAGTAGGCGAGGGCGTCCTTGATCTCCTTGCGCTCGTAGAAGCGCGTGCCGCCGACCACCTTGTAGGGGATGCCGACGCGGACGAGCACCTCCTCCAGCGCTCGCGACTGGGCGTTGGTGCGGTAGAAGACGGCGACGTCACCGGGCCGCACGCCGTCGGAGTCGCCGAGGCGGTCGATCTCCTCGGCGATGAAGCGCGCCTCCTGGTGCTCGGAGTCCGCGACGTAGCCGACGACGTCCGGGCCGGCGCCGCTGTCGGTCCACAGGTTCTTCGCGCGGCGGTTCGGGTTGCGCGAGATGACCGCGTTGGCCGCGCTGAGGATGTTCTGCGTGGAGCGGTAGTTCTGCTCGAGGAGGATGGTCGTCGCGTCGGGGTAGTCCGCCTCGAACTCGAGGATGTTGCGGATCGTCGCGCCGCGGAAGGCGTAGATCGACTGGTCGGCGTCACCGACGACGGTGAGCTCGGCCGGCGGCAGGCCTGCGTCGTCGCCCTCGACGCCCGCGAGCTCCCGGATGAGGACGTACTGCGCGTGGTTGGTGTCCTGGTACTCGTCGACGAGCACGTGGCGGAACCGGCGGCGGTAGTGCTCGGCGACGTGCGGGAAGGCCTGGAGCAGGTTGACCGTCTGCATGATGAGGTCGTCGAAGTCGAGGGCGTGCGCCTGGCGCAGCCGCGCGTCGTACTGCCGGTAGGCCTCGGCGAGCGCGGTGTCGAAGGCGTTGCCCTCGCTCACCTCGGCGGCGAAGGAGTCCGGGTCGACGAGCTCGTTCTTGAGGTCGGAGACCTTGCGGGAGAAGGTCTTCGGCGGGAACTTCTTGGGGTCGAGGTCGAGCTGGCGCATGACCAGCGCCATGAGGCGCTGGGAGTCCGCGGCGTCGTAGATCGAGAAGCTCGAGCGCAGGCCGAGGGTGGCGTGCTCCCGGCGCAGGATCCGCACGCAGGCGGAGTGGAAGGTGGAGACCCACATGTGGCGCGCGACCGGCCCGACGAGCTCGGTCACCCGCTCGCGCATCTCCGCGGCGGCCTTGTTGGTGAAGGTGATCGCCAGCACCTCCCCCGCCCGGGCGCGCCCGGTGGCGAGCAGGCCGGCGATGCGGTGCGTGAGGACGCGGGTCTTGCCCGACCCGGCGCCCGCGACGATGAGCAGAGGCCCGCCCTGGTGCACAACGGCGGCGCGCTGCTGCGGGTTGAGGCCCTCGAGCAGGTCGGCCTGGCGCGGCGTCACGGGGGCGGCGGAGGGCGCGTCGTCCTCGCGCGGGGGGACGGCGGCGGCGAGGGGCGGCAGGTTCCCGCCCATGAGCCCGGGCAGGTTGTCGAAGAGGGAGGTCATGGCCCTTCCAGGGTAGGTCCTGCCACCGACACCGCCGCCGTCAGGTCTGCCACATGCCGATGAGGAGGGCGCCGGTCGCGACGAGCGCCCCGCTCAGCTCGACGAGGATCGCCAGGCCGACGGCGCGCATCGCCCGGACGGTGGAGCGCCAGGCCTCGCCCTGGTCGCGCAGGCGGGTGCTCTCGGCAGCGTAGACGCCGGCGACGAAGCCGATCGGCAGCCCGATGACCGGGATGACGAAGAAGCCGACGACGCCGAGCACCGCCCCGATGACGAGGGTGCGGGTGGGCACGCCGCCCTTGCCGAGGTAGCGCCCGGCGAGGACGTACTTGCCGATCTCCGCGCCGAGGACCGCGACGACGGCGATCGTCCCCACGGTCCACCCGACCGTGCCGCCCGTGACGACGGCCCACACGACGGCGGCCGCCCCGACGAGGAAGCCACCGCCCGGCACCACCTGCACGACGGCGCCGACGAGCCCGATGATGACGACGATGAGGACGATCGCCTCGCCGAGAACGCCCATCAGCGGGTCAGCGCCACAGCGCCGCGATGGCGATGTTGAGGGTGGTGAGCGCGGCGATGGAGCCGATGAGCGCGCGGCTCGGCTCCTCCTTGCGGCTCGCGACGACGACGAGGGCGGTGACGACGACGGCGACGACGAGCTTGATGCCGATCTTCATGTAGTTGAGGTCCGGCAGGCCGTCCCCCATCTCGGCGACGCCGGTCATGAGGACGCCGGTGACGAGCGCGGTGAGCGCGCCGTGCAGGACGCCCGGCGCGAGGCGCGGCGTCCGGAGGTTGGTCACCGTCCCGCCGAGGACGATGGCCCAGCCGACGAGGTGGAGGAAGAAGAGGAGGTAGTACACGACTGTCATGCCCGCCAGCCTAGGCGAGCGCCGTCGTCGCCCTGACGAGCCGGGCGCTTGTGTACCGGTTCTCACCCGACCGGAACCGCGCGTGGGTGCTGCTTCCCTTCACGGCTGCGAAGCGTTCGAAGGGCCGGTGGACGGGGCGCGGGATCCACGCGTCGAGGAGGGCACGGCGGCGGTCGTCGTCGAGCTCGAGCGCGGCGCAGGCGTTCGCGGTGATGTCGTGGAGCTCCACCACCTCGAGCGGGCCATCGCGCAGGGTGGCCTGCAGCTCCACCATCTCCTCCCGCCCGCGGAAGTCGGCGAAGAGGAGGCTCCCGCCGGGGCGGAGCACCCGGTACGCCTCCGCGAGGAAGGCCTCGACCGAGGGGTAGCAGTGGGAGGACTCGACGTTGACGACCACGTCGAAGGACTCGTCGGGGAACGGCAGGTCCAGCGCGTCACCCTGGACGAAGGTGAGGCCGGGGGCGTGGCGGTGGCGCCGGCACAGCGCGACCGCGGCGCGGGAGAGGTCGACGCCGGTCGTGGTGCGGGGCGCCCGGTAGCGCGCGAGGAACGAGGAGCCGCCGCCCCGCCCGCAGCCGACCTCGAGCACGTCGGCGCCGCGCAGGTCCGCGTCGCGGGTGACGTGGTCGTAGAGCTGGATGCACATGCGGTCGGGCTCGTCGGCGGGCTCGAGGGCCAGCGGCTCCTCGCCGTCGAGAGGCGCGTAGCCGTAGTTCATGAAGGCCCACTCCGGCCGGCGCACGCGCGCCCCGAGCACCTCGTACAGGGCTCGCCACCCGAGCTGCCGCATGCTCATGCCTCAGGCTAGAGCGCCCCGCCGCCGGGCGGCGTCAGATGAGCCGACGCACTGCTGCCCACCTCGTGAGCTCGTGGCGCGAGGAGAGCTGAAGCTTGCGCAGCACCGCCGACACGTGGGTCTCCACGGTCTTCACCGAGATGAACAGCTCGCTCGCGACCTCCTTGTAGGAGTACCCGCGGGCGATGAGGCGCATGACCTCCTGCTCGCGGGCGGAGAGGCGGTCGAGCTCGTCGTCGGTCGTGGCGATGTCCTTCGCGGCGGTGCCGAAGGCGTCGAGGACGAAGCCCGCGAGCCGCGGGGAGAAGACGGCGTCCCCGCCGGCCACCCGGCGCACGGCGTCGGCGAGCTCGGTCGGGGTTATCGCCTTGGTCACGTAGCCGCGAGCGCCGGCGCGGATGACCCCGACGACGTCCTCGCTGGCGTCCGACACCGACAGCGCGAGGAAGCGGGTCGGGACGTCACGGCAGCCGGTGATGACGTCGATGCCGCCCCCGCCACGCCCGCCGGGCAGGTGGACGTCAAGAAGGACGACGTCGGGCCGCGTCTCGCGGACGACGGCGACGGCGGACTCGACGTCCGCGGCCTCCCCGACGATCCGCAGGTCCGGGGCGTGCGCCTCGAGCTCGCTGCGCACCCCGCTGCGCACGAGGGCGTGGTCGTCGACGACGACGACCCGCAGCCGACCGTCCTCTGGTGTCGTGCTCATGTCACTCCCCTGTCGCCGGCTCGGGCATCCGGAGCACGATCTCCGTGCCCTCCAGGCCGCTGCCCGGTCCCGTACGGATCGTCGCACTGCCGCCGTGCCGTTCCAAGCGGCCGACGATCGAGTCGCGCACCCCGTGCCGGTCGCCCGGCACGGCGGAGGGGACGAAGCCCGGCCCGCGGTCGCGGACGAAGACCTCCGTCGCGCTCTCGCCTACCTCGACGTAGAGGGACACCGGCGGTGCGCCGTGGACGACGGCGTTGCGCAGCGCCTCCCGGGTGGCGGCGAGCAGCGCCTCGGTGGTCGCGTGCGGGGGCCGGTCGCCGGCGGTGACGACGTCGACGGCCACCCCGTGCTGGTCCTCGACCTCCGCGGCGACGTCTCGCAGCGCGGCGGCCACGGAGGTGCCGGCGGCGGGCCGGTCGGAGTAGAGCCACTGCCGCAGCTCGCGCTCCTGCGCGCGGGCGAGCCGGGAGACCTGGTCGGGGTCGTCGGCGCGGGCGCGGATGAGGGAGAGGGTCTGGAGGACGGAGTCGTGCAGGTGGGCGGCGATGTCGGCCCGCTCGGACTCCCGTGCGCGGGCGGTGCGCTCGGCGCTGAGGTCGCGCACGAGCCGCAGCCACACCGGCGCGAGGACGACGGCCACGCCGACGAGGATCGCGGTGCTCGCAAGGATCCCGGAGAGGAGCTCGTCGGCGCCCAGCCCGCGACCGAGCAGGAGCACGATGCCGACGACGGCGAGGAGCAGCCCGCCACCCACGCGCGCCACCCGGTGCCACCGGGGCGCGGGCGCGGCGTCCTGCCCGGACAGCGACGCGTCGAGCTGCGTCCAGACGAGGGCGGCGCCACCGACGACGACGAGGAGCGGCACCAGCCACTCGTTGGGCAGCGGCACGTCCGCCCGCCACAGGAGCACCGCGCCGGCGGCGAGGAGCAGGAGCAGGCCGACGACGACGTCGGTCGCCGGGACGACGCGGCCCATCTTCCGCAGCCGGGGCGCCAAGCGCACGGACGCCGCCGGCCGCGCGGCCTCGGCGGCGTCCTCGGGGTCACCGCTGGGCACGAGCACCCACAGCCAGCCGTAGAGGACGATCCCGGCCCCGAAGGCGAGCACCGACAGCAGCATGGCCAGGCGCACCCGCGCCACGGGCAGGCCGAGGTGGGCCGCCAGGCCGGCGCACACGCCGCCGATCCGCTGACCGGCCGTCGGCCGGCGCAGGGGCAGCCGCTCGGGGAGGAAGGTTGTCACGGCCCGATCGTCACACGCCGCAGGGCCTTACCGGGAGTCCCCCGGCCCAGGACCAGGGGCGCTCCCGGGGTCCCGGCGGCACCGGCCGGGGGCGGATCAGGGGTCTCCCCGATACCCGGCGCAGTCCGCGCACGCTTTGCTGGTCCTATGAACGGCCACAGTGCACCGCACACCCCACCCGCACCACCCTCTCCGCCGTCGGTCGGCTTCTTCGACTCCGTCCGCCGCCTCGGCATCTGGCGCTCCACCGACCGCTGGGCCGGGGGCGTGGCCGCCGGCATCGGCCGGCGCTACGGCCTGGACCCGCTGCTCGTGCGGGGGCTCTTCGTCGTCGTCACACTCTTCGGCGGCCTCGGGCTCGTCCTCTACGGCCTCGCCTGGGCGCTGCTCCCCGAGGAGACCGACGGCCGCATCCACCTCGAGGAGGCGGTGCGCGGACGGTTCGACATCGCCCTGGCCGGCGCCGCCGCCGTCCTCGTCATCGGCCTCAGCCGACCCGTCTTCTGGTGGGGCGCGGCCTGGTGGTCCGCCCCGTGGGTCCTCGCCGTCGTGGCGGTCGTCGTCCTCGTCATCGTGAGCAAGGACCGCGACACGACGACGGCGCCGCCCGCCCCGGGCACCCCGCCCCCTTCGCGGCCGGCCCGGCCACCGCCCCGCCCGCGCCCGCCCCGCCGCGGCCCGCCTACGACGTCCCGGAGGACGCCATGCCCCAGACCACTGCCCCGGCCACCGGGGAGAGTGCCTCCTCGACGGAGGTGACCGACTTCCCCACGCTGCCGATGATCGAGCCCGCCACGCGCCCGTTGTCCGCGGCCACCGGGACGACGACCGAGGACGTGCCCGGCCCCACCGAGCCCGCGGAGCCGGCAGAGCCCGGTACCACCGCGCCGGGTGAGGGCAGCTGGCAGGGCAGCGGCGCGGGTTGGCACGGCAGTACCGCCTGGCACGGCGGCTCGGGCGCCGACGGTTCCGGCGCCGGCGGCTGGGGCGGCTCCGGGTGGAGCGGCGGGCACACACCCCGCCGCAGCCGCCCGTCGCCCCGCGCCCGCCCGTCCCCGGACCGGGGGCCCGCACGACGAACCTCGTCCTGGCGATCTGCCTCCTCGGTGCCGCCGGCGTCGCCCTCGCCCACCAGCAGGGCGCCCTCGACGCCAACCCGTGGCTCATCGGCGGCGGCGGTGTCCTCGCCGTCCTCGGCGCCGGCGTCCTCGTCAGCGGCCTGCGCGGTCGCAGCCGGGGCGGGATCGGCGTCGCCCCCCCCCGCGTCGCGCTCGTCATGGTCCCGGCCGCGGCCGCGGCCGCCACACTGCCCGGCTTCGCCCGCTTCGGGGCCGACGCGACCACCTGGGCCGGGGACCCCACGTGGGTCCCTCGGACGGCGCAGGAGGCGGAGGCGGGCTACTCGCTCGTCGCCGGTGAGCTCGTCGTCGACCTCACCGATCTCGAGGAGGACGCGACCCTCCCCGTCAGCGTGACCTTCGGCAACCTCACCCTCGTCGTCCCCGAGGACGCCGACGTCACGGTCAACGCCGCGGTCACCGCCGGGGAGATCGTCGGCCCGCTCGACGGCGACTGGTCCGGCCCCGGGCTGCCCTCGGGCGACCCGGACGGGCGCGACCGCATCGCCGACGGCGCCGGCATCAGCACGACCCTCGTCCAGGAGGGCGACGGCCGCGGCCCGGAGATCGTCGTCGACGCGTCGGTCACCTTCGGCCAGCTCTACATCGAGGAGACGTCATGACCGACACCGACAGCTACACCGACCCGTCATCCGTCCGCCGCGGGCCCCGCGTGGGGACCGTCGTCTGGGGGATCATCCTGCTCCTGCTCGGGCTGGGCGTCCTCGGCGTCGGCGCCGGCCTCACCGTCGACCTCCAGGCCGCGCTCATCGCGCTCCTCGCCCTCGCCGGTGTGGGCCTGCTCGTCAAGGCCCTCCTCACCCGCTCCGACTGACCCGCCAAGACACGCCGAGAGCCGGATTCCTCGTCGAGGAATCCGGCTCTCGGCGCGTGCGGGAGTGCTAGGCGACGGGCTCGCGGACCGGCTCACGGGCCGGCTCGATGGCCGCGGGGACCTTGGCGAGCTGGTTCATGCCCAGGCCGATGACGACGAGGAGGGCACCGAGACCGATGACGAGGGCGGCGACGCCGTAGGAGACGACCGAGGTGAAGAGCGAGGCGCGGAGGAAGGAGGCGTTCATGATCGTCTCGCGCTGCGCCTGGAACTCGGCGGCGGCCTCGGTGTCACCGGCGGCCTCGGCCTCACCGGCGAGGGCGCCGAGCTCGGCGTAGGTGGCGCCGTTCGTGGCGTGCAGCGCGTGGGTGTTGATGATGTCGGCCTGGGCGTAGGCGCTGAACGGGCCCTGGACCTCGGCGCCGGCGAGGAACGCGGCGTCCTCGGGGACGGTGATGTTCTCCGCCTTGAGCTGGCTGGTGACCATTCCCCAGGTGACGCCGCCCGCGATGATGAAGATGGCTCCGGCAACGATCGCGAGGAGGCCGGCGATGCGGGCGATACCGGTGCGGCGGGTCGTGCTCATGGTGTGGTCCTTTCACAGTGGCTCAGTTGCCGTGAGGCCCGTGCTGGGCTTCTGAGGACAATCCTGGCATTCCGGATTGTCCGATTCCGGGCCCATGGTCCCAGGCCGCCACCACTGCGCCGCGAGTGCGCCGTGACCCGCGTCACCCTTGGGGCTCGCCCCTCTCCGCGGGCGCGTCGCTGCGCCCCGGGTGTGCGGTGAGGGTCAGGGTCGCCGTGACCGCGAACGCCAGCCACGTCGTCACGCTCCCCAGCCCGACGCTGAACGTCGTCGGGACGGAGAGCAGCAGTCCCGCCTCACCGGCAGGGACCGGACCCTCGACCAGGCCGAGCAGGAGGCACGCCCCGAGCGCCGCCCCGACGCCCAGGCCCCACCGGCGCCCCCATGCCCGGAACCCGAGGACGCACAGCGAGCTGACGACCACCGCGGCGACGATCGCGGGCCACGACGGCCGCCCGTGCACCGTCGCCTCCTCGTGCTGGTGGACGACCGCCGCGGAGAGCACCAGGAACCACACCAGTCCTGCGGCGACCCCGGCGGCGGTGACGTGTACCGGCCCGGTCCTCATGAGCACACCTTCACCTGCGTGAGCGTTCCCCCGGACAGGCTCAGGATGGCGACGATCAGTCTCGCGATCAAGACGTCCCGGGAGCTCGTGCTCGCGGCGCGCGTCCGCTCAGGTCGGTGCGGCCAGGGCGCGTGCGTAGAGCGCGTCGCAGGCACCGCGGACGTCGGACCAGTCGAAGGGCGGGGGCGTGGCGTGCGCGTGCTCGCGCAGGCGCCGCAGCAGGGCCGCGTCCTCGGTGAGCCGGACGACGGCGTCGGTGAGCGCCGCGTCGGCGGCGGCGTCGTCCAGCCCGTCGGCGCGGTCGGCGGTGAGCAGCCCGTCGACGCCGTCGGTGACGTACTCGCTCGGTCCGGTGCCGCGGCCGGCGACCACCGGCAGCCCGGCCGCGCGCGCCTCGAGCCCGGCGATGCCGAAGGCCTCGAGCCGGGCAGGGGCGATGAAGACGTCCTCCCCGGCGTAGCGCGCGACGAGCTCCTCCCGGGGCAGGCCGCCGGTGAGGGTGACGACGCCCTCGAGACCGAGCCGCTCGACGAGCGCGCGCACGCGGCGCTCCTCGGGGCCTGCGCCGATGAGGGTGAGGTGGACGCGCGGCTCCCCTGCCGGGCCCCGCCCGAGGCGGCGGTCGGCCGCGGCGACGATCTCGACGAGCGGTGCCGGACGCTTGCGCGGCGCCAGTCGCTGGGTGGCGACGAGGCGCAGGGTGCCGTCGGGGGTGCGCGGCGGCGCGGCCGGGCGCCAGTCGGTGACGGTGAGGCCGTTCGGCAGGACCGAGACGTCCTCCCGCCCGAGCATCCGCGCGACCCGCTCCCCCGCGGCGCCGGACACCGCCGAGACCGCGGCCCGCGAGCGCAGCGTCTCGCTGCGCCGGGCGAGCGCTCCGAAGCCGGTGACGACGCCGTCGAGCATGCAGTGCCACGTGATGGCGAGCGGCACCCCGGTGAGGCGGGCGGCCGTCACGCCGTCCAGGGCGAAGGGCGACACGACGCCGGCGTGGACGTGGACGACGTCGGGACGCAGCCGCTCGACGGCCTCCCGCAGCAGCCACGGGCCGCGCGGGTTGACCGGCAGGCCGAGGGTGATGGCCGAGGCCATCCGGTGCACGCGCACGCCCGAGCCCAGGACCCGGGTGGCGCGCCGCGTCCCGTCGGCGCCCGCCGTCGCCGTCGCGACGTGGACGTCGTGGCCGGCGCGCGCCTGGGAGACCGCGAGGTCGTGGACCTGCGTCTCGATGCCCCCCGTACGAGGCGGGAAGCAGTCCGAGACGTGGAGGACCCTCACTCCCACTCGATGGTGCCCGGCGGCTTGCTCGTGACGTCGAGGACCACCCGGTTGACCTCGGGGACCTCGTTGGTGATGCGGCTGGAGATGCGCGCCAGGACGTCGTAGGGCAGGCGTGACCAGTCGGCGGTCATCGCGTCCTCCGAGCTGACCGGGCGCAGCACGATGGGGTGGCCGTAGGTGCGGCCGTCACCCTGGACGCCCACGGAGCGGACGTCGGCGAGGAGGACCACCGGGCACTGCCAGATGTCGCGGTCCAGGCCGGCGGCAGTGAGCTCCTCGCGGGCGATCGCGTCCGCGGCGCGCAGCACGGCGAGCCGCTCGGCGTCGACGGCGCCGACGATGCGGATGCCCAGGCCAGGGCCGGGGAAGGGCTGGCGCCAGACGATGCCCTCCGGCACGCCGAGCTCGAGCCCGACGGCGCGGACCTCGTCCTTGAACAGGGTGCGCAGCGGCTCGACGAGCTCGAACTGGAGGTCGTCCGGCAGTCCGCCGACGTTGTGGTGGGACTTGATGTTCGCCGCGCCCTCACCGCCGCCGGACTCGACGACGTCGGGGTAGAGGGTGCCCTGGACGAGGAAGCGGACCTCCTCGTCCTGTCCGGCCTCCTCGACGATCTCGCGGGCGGCGGCCTCGAAGGTGCGGATGAACTCGCGGCCGATGATCTTGCGCTTCGTCTCGGGGTCGGTGACCCCGGCGAGCGCGGAGAGGAACTGCTCGGTGGCGTCGACGACCTTGAGGTTGACGCCGGTGGCCGCGACGAAGTCCTGCTCCACCTGCTCGGCCTCGCCCGCGCGCAGCAGGCCGTGGTCGACGAACACGCAGGTGAGCTGGTCACCCACGGCCTTCTGGACGAGCGCGGCGGCGACGGAGGAGTCCACGCCGCCGGACAGGCCGCAGATGACGCGCGCGTCACCGACCTGTTCGCGGATCGCGGCGACCTGCTCGGCGATGACGTTGCCGGCGGTCCACGTCGGCTGGAGGCCGGCGCCGTCGTAGAGGAAGCGCTCCAGCGCGGCCTGGCCGAAGTCGGAGTGCTTGACCTCGGGGTGCCACTGCACCCCGTAGAGGCGCCGGCCACGGTCCTCGAAGGCCGCGACGGGCGCGCCCGGGGAGGTGGCGAGGACCTCGAAGCCCTCCGGTGCCTCGTGGACGGCGTCGCCGTGGCTCATCCACACCTGCTGGCGCTCGGGCGTGCCCTGGAGGAGGGACCCGTCGCCGCGCAGCTCGACGACGGTCGCGCCGTACTCGCGGTCCCCGGTGCGGGCGACGGTGCCGCCGAGCGCGGAGGCCATCGCCTGGAAGCCGTAGCAGATGCCGAGGACCGGGACGCCGGCGGTGAAGAGCTCGGGGTCCACGCCCGGGGCGTCCTCGGCGTACACCGAGGCGGGACCACCGGACAGGATGATGGCGGCGGGGTCCTTCTCCAGGACCTTCTCGACCGCCATGGTGTGGGGGACGATCTCGGAGTACACCCCGGCCTCGCGCACGCGGCGCGCGATCAGCTGGGCGTACTGGGCGCCGAAGTCGACGACGAGGACGGGCTGCGGCGTGGCCGCGCGCTCGGCGGTGGTGGGGGCGTCGGTCGGGGCGTCGCTCATGCTCACCTCGCCAGGGTAGCCGCGCGGCGGGAGACCACGCCCGGGAGGTCCGCCTCGAACCAGCCCTTGGCGCGGTGCTCCATGACGAAGGACAGCACCGGGACGACACCGGCGACGACGAGCGCCGCCATCCGGCCCAGGCCCCAGCGCATCGCCGACCACAGGTTGAGGACGCTGACGAGGTAGACGACGTAGATCCAGCCGTGCGCGAAGGGGATCCACCCGATCCACGCCTCGACCTCCGGCCCCACCCCGACGAGGTAGACCAGGACCATCTCCACGCACAGGAGCAGCAGCATGACGCCTGTGACAAATGCCATGGCCCGGTAGAACGTCCAGGCCGTGCGCGCCTTGCGCTCACGCTCCGCCCGCAGGGCCGCACCCGGTGCGGTGCCCGGTGCAGCGGTGGTGTCCTCGCTCATGCGTCCTCCTTGCGCCCGCCCCTGCGAGCTCCTGCCCAGTGTCTCAGGAGCCGCCGACGGCGGAAAACAGGCTGCCCGGTGTCGTCGGCGACACCTAGGCTCAGGCCGTGCTCGACGTCCCGACCGGCCACCCCGGTCATCCCCCTCTCGGTGCGCCCACGGCCTTCCTCGCCTGGGCGGCCCGCGGAGCCTGGCCCACCCTCCTCGTCGGCTGCCTCCTCGCCTCCGTCGTCTCGCTCGCAGGGGCCGCGGTGCCGCTCGTCCTGGGCACCGCCCTGGACAGCGGGCTCGCCGACGGCGTCTCCACCCGGCTCCTGTGGCTGGCCCTCGCGCTCGTGGGGATCGGGCTCCTCAGCGCGGTCGCGACGAGCCTCGGCCACGCCGCCGAGGTCGGCGGCTGGCTGCACGGCGCCTTCAGCGCCTCGCGCCTCGTGGGGCACCATGTCACGCGGACCGGCCCCGCGATCGGCGAGGAGCTGCCCACCGGGGAGGTCGTCAGTGCCGTCGCCAACGACTCCTTCCAGGTCGGCAACGTCCTGGAGCTGCTGCCCGCCTTCGTCGGTGGGCTCGTCGGCTACCTCGCCGTGGCCGTCTACATGCTCCAGCAGTCCCCCACGCTCGGGGTCGTCGTCGCGCTGGGGCTGCCCGTCGTCACCGTCGTCGTCTCCTTCCTCATCAAGCCGCTCCAGGCCCGGCAGAAGGAGCAGCGCGACGCCGCCGGACGGCTCGCGACGCTCGCGACCGACACCGTCTCCGGCCTGCGGATCCTGCGCGGCATCGGCGGCGAGGACGCCTTCGCCGAGCGCTACCGCGCCCAGTCGCAGCGGGTGCGGCGGGCCGGAGTGCGGGTCGCCGGGCTGTCCTCGGTGCTCGAGGCGCTCCAGATCCTCCTGCCCGGCCTGTTCGTCGCCTGCGTCGTGTGGCTCGGGGCCCGGCTCGCGATCACCGGGGAGATCTCCCCCGGGCAGCTCGTCACCTTCTACGGCTTCACCGCCTACCTGTCCGAGCCGCTGCGCTGGGTCACCCAGTTCATCAACTTCCTCACCCGGGGACGCGTCGCCGCCCGCAAGATCACCGGTGTCCTGTCGGTGACCCCGGAGGCCGGGACGCTGGCAGAGTCCGAGGCCGCCGACTCGCTGCCCCGCCCCGCCGTCCCGACCACGCCGGGCGCGCTCGTCGACACGCTCACCGGGTTCGCGCCGCGACCGGGTGCGCTCACCGCCGTCGTCACCCCGCGGCCCGGGGAGGGTGAGGCGGTGGCGAGCCGGCTCGGGCGACTGGACGACCGCAGCACCGCGGAGGTCCTGCTCGACGGCGTGCCGCTGCGCGAGCTGCCCCTCGCCGAGGTCCGCCACCGCGTCGTCGTCGCCTCCTCGACCCCGCAGCTGTTCACCGGCCCGCTGCGCGCAGCGCTCGACGCCCGCGAGGACGGCCTCGACGACGCCACCCTTCTCCGCGCCCTCCACACCGCCGACGCGCACGACGTCCTCGAGTCGCTGCCCGAGGGTCTGGACGGGGAGATCACCGAGAAGGGCCGCTCCCTGTCCGGTGGCCAGCGGCAGCGGGTCGCGCTCGCCCGCGCGCTCCTCACCGAGCCGCAGGTGCTCGTGCTCGTCGAGCCGACCAGCGCCGTCGACGCCCACACCGAGGCGCGCATCGCCGCCCGCCTGGCCGAGTACCGCCGCGGCCGGACCACCGTCGTCCTCACCGCCTCCCCGCTCGTCCTCGAGCACGCCGACGACGTCGTCCTCCTCGACGACGGCGTCGTCCACGCCCGCGGCCGCCACCGCGAGCTCCTCGCCCGCGCCGCGGCCGGCGAGCCGGACGCGCAGGCCTACCACGCCGTCGTCGGCCGGTCCCTCACCACGGAGGTGGTCTGATGCAGCTCCCCGTCGCCGAATCTCGGCGCGTGCGCGCCTTCGCCGGGCGGCTGCTGCGCTCCTACCGGCGCCCGCTCGCCACCGTCGTCGTCCTCCAGGGCCTGGCGGCGGTCGCCGCGCTCGCCCTGCCGTGGCTGCTCGGCGGGCTCGTCGACGCCGTCGTCGCCGGGACCACGCGCCGCTACGTCGACACCGTCGCGCTGTGGCTCGTGGGGGTCGTCGTCCTCCAGGCGCTCGTCACCCGCTACGCCCAGCGCAGCGCCATGGTGCTCGGCGAGGAGGTCTTCGCCGAGCTGCGCGAGCGCTTCCTCTCCGGCGTCACCCACCTGCCGCTGTCCACGGTCGAGCGCGCCGGCACCGGTGACCTCCTCGGGCGGACCACCAACGACATCGACCGCGTGCAGTGGGCGGTACGCTTCGGCGTCCCGCGGGTCCTCGTCACGACGACGACGATCGTCCTCACCTTCGGGGCGGCGCTGCTCGCCTCCCCGCTCGTGGCGCTGGCCATGCTCGTCGGCCTGCCGGTGCTGGCGCTCGCCACCCGCCGCTACCTGCGCCGCTCCGCCCCCGCCTACCGGGAGAACGCCGCCGCCTACGCCGACCTCAACGGGGTGCTCACCGAGTCGGTCGAGCACGCCGCGACGGTCGACGCGCTCGCCCTGGGCCACCAGCGCCGCCGCCGGGCCGACGCCGTCGTCACCGCGGCGTGGAACACCGAGAAGGTGACGCTGCGGCTGCGGATGTCGGTGTTCTTCTGGCTCGTCACGTCCTTCGCGCTGCCGGTGGCCGCCGTCGTGCTGTGGGGCGCGCACCTCGTGGGCGCGGGCCTCGTCACCCTCGGCGCCGTCACCACGGTGGCGCTGTACGTCATCCAGATCCGCGGCCCGCTCTTCGAGCTGCTCATGTGGGTGGACGAGATCCAGGTGGCGACGGCGAGCCTCGCGCGGATCGTCGGCATCGAGCTCGTGCCGCCGGACCGCGAGGCCGGGCCCGCGCGGCCCGAGCGGGAGGACGTGCGCGCCCGCGAGGTGCGCTACGCCTACCGCGACGGCGAGGACGTCCTCCACGGCATCGACCTCACCCTCACCCCCGGGGAGCGGCTGGCGATCGTCGGCCCGCCCGGGGCCGGGAAGTCGACCTTCGGGCGCATGCTCGCCGGCATCCACCCGCCCACCGGCGGGCGCGTGACGATCGACGGCGTGCCGCTCGTCGACCTGCCCGAGGAGGAGCTGCGCCGGCACGTCGCGCTCGTCACCCAGGAGCACCACGTCTTCGTCGGGACGGTCGCGGACAACCTGCGGCTGGCCAAGCACGACGCCGACGACGCCGAGCTCGCCCGCGCCCTCGAGGCCGTCGACGCCCAGGACTGGGTGGCGGCGCTGCCCGACGGGATTGAGACGGCGGTCGGCTCGGGAGGTGCGACGCTCACGCCGGCGCAGGCCCAGCAGCTCGCGCTGGCCCGGCTCGTCCTGCTCGACCCGCACACGCTCGTCCTCGACGAGGCGACCTCGCTGCTCGACCCGCGCGCGGCCCGGCCCCTGGAGCGCTCGCTGTCCGCGCTGCTCACCGGCCGCACGGTGGTGGCGATCGCCCACCGCCTGCACACCGCGCACGACGCCGACCGCGTCGCCGTCATGGAGGCGGGCCGCATCGCCGAGATCGGCCCGCACGAGGAGCTCGTCGCCGCCGGCGGTGAGTACGCCTCCCTGTGGCAGTCCTGGCAGCAGGACTGAGGAACAACTCAGCTGTCGCTGCGGGGTTGTCCCCCACCCCCGCCGCGGGGTTGGCCCCCACCCCCGCCGCGGGGTTGTCCCCCACCCCCGCCGCGGGGTTGTCCCCACCCCCTTCGCCGAGAGCTGAGTTGTTCCTGTCTCAGCCGGCCAGCTCCTCCGCCAGCTCCCGCTCGTCCGCCTCGGAGAGGGAGGTCTTGAGGACCGTCCCACCGAAGTCGCCCATGGCCGCAGCGAACTTGTCCTCCGTGACCTTGCGCGCCATGACGACGACGGCTGCCTTGCCGGGCTCGAGCAGGCCCTGCACGCGGTCCTGGAAGCTCCGGTTGATCCCGGACCTGCCGAGCCTGCCGGTCAGCGCGCCGAGCGCGCCGCCGACGAGCAGCCCGAAGCCCGGCACGAGGAAGAGGAGGCCGAAGATCGCGCCCCACAGGGCCCCCGAGGCGGTGGAGGCCCCGACGACGTTCGACGGCGTGTCGACGTGCTTCTCGCCGTCGTCGTCGACGCGGACGAGCGCGAGCCCGGCGAGCTCGACGATGAAGTCGCCCTGCAGGTCCAGGACCTTGTCGTAGGCACGTCGGGCGGTGACGTGGTCGTCGTACCCGAGGATGATCAGCTCTGACATCGCAACGCTCCTTCTCCGGGAACACGGTCGGTCCCCACCCTTCCACC
Organism: Georgenia sp. Marseille-Q6866; assembly: GCF_965111665.1. Lineage (NCBI taxonomy): Bacteria > Bacillati > Actinomycetota > Actinomycetes > Allobogoriellales > Allobogoriellaceae > Georgenia > Georgenia sp. Marseille-Q6866. Next base: position 16,951 of record NZ_CBCOOR010000013.1, read on the forward strand.
GGGCCGGCCGGGTCGGTACCCCCCGGGAGGGGGAACGGCGGGTGACCGGAGCAGCGGCTCGGCAGGACGGAGGCAGGGGATGACCGCGCAGCGTGTGGTCGCACCGGTGCCCGGCGAGCACGGGCTCGCCGCCGGGACCGCGCTGCGTGTGCTCGCGGCGCACTGGCGGGCCTGGCTGCCGGTCGCCGTCACCCTCCAGCTCCTCACCGCCCTCGTCGCCGGGCCGGTGGTGGGCCTGCTCCTCGCCGCCGCGCTGCGTGCCGCTGGTGTGCCGACGCTGACCGAGGCCAGCCTCGGCCAGGTGCTGCGGCACCCGGCAGCGGTCCTGCTCCTCGTCGCGCTCGCCGTCGTCGCCACGTCGGCGGCGCTGCTCCAGCACGCGGCCTTCGTCCTGTTCGCCCGGGGGCTGGCAGACGGACGGGTGACGCGCGTGCCGGAGCTCGCCCGGCAGGGCGTTGCCGTCCTCGTCCGCTCGGCCGGAGCACAGCTCGGGCTCCTCGCGCTCTACCTGCTCGTCCTCGCGCCCCTCGGTGGCTTCGCGCTGGGCGCCTCGTTCGTCCGGCCGCTCGAGGTGCCCGCCTTCATCGGCGGCGAGCTCCGGAAAACGCCACTCGGGACGGCGGCCTGGCTCGGGGCGGTCGCCCTCCTCGGGTACACCAACCTCCGTCTGCTGCTCGTCCCGACCCTCGTGCTCAGCACCGGTCTCACCCCCGCCGGCGCCTACGCCGCGAGCTGGCGGGCGACCCGTGGCCGGGTCACCCGGCTCGCACTCGTCGTGGCGGCGCTGTGGCTCGTCGCTGCCGTCGGCCTCGCGGCCCTCGCCGCCGCGGCCGTCGCCGTCACCCGTCTGTCGGACGCCCTCTGGCCCGCCGCATCACCGGTCGTCGCCGGCGCCGCCCTCGTCGTCGCCCAGGTGGCCCTCCTCGGCGGCGGTGGCCTGGTCGCGGCCTTCGTCGCGCTCCTGCTGCTCGGCATGGTCCCCGGCCGGCCTCCGGCGCCTGCCGGCCCGGCGCCTCCTGGTCGCGCGAGGCCTCACCGGGCGCTCGTGGGCGTCGTCGTGGCGGTGCTCGCCACCGGGACGGGCGCCGCCGGCGCGGCGAGCCTCCGCACCGCCGACCCCGGGCAGGCCACGCTCGTCATCGCGCACCGCGGCGCGACCTACGGCGCCGTGGAGAACACCCTCGAGTCGCTGGAGGCGGCGGCCCGGCTCGGCGCGGACGTCGTCGAGCTCGACGTCCTCCAGGCGGCCGACGGTGGGCTGGTCGTGGTCCACGACACCAACCTGCGCCGGATCGCGGGGGTGAACCGGGACGTCGCCGACCTCACCACCGAGGAGCTCACCGCCACGACCGTCCGGCAGGCCGGTCACGAGTCGACCATCCCGACCTTCGCCACCTTCGCCGCGCGGGCCGCCGAGCTGGGCGTCCCCCTGCTCGTGGAGGTCAAGCAGCACGGGCGGGAGCGCGGGGACATGGTCGGTGACGTCGTCGCCGTCCTCGAGGCCCACGACCTCGTCGGCACGTCCCTGGTCCAGGCCTTCGACCCGTCGGTCGTCGCCGAGATCGAGAGCCGCTTCCCGCACGTCACCACCGGGGGCGTCGTCGCCTTCTCCCGTGGCCGTCTCGACCCAGGCGCCGCCGACTTCCTCACCCTGGAGCAGAGCTCCTACACCCCTGACCTCCTGCGCCAGGCGCACACCGCCGGCGTGCAGCTGTTCCTGTGGACCGTGACGGAGCCGCGGCGGATGCGGGCTTTCGTCCGGGAGGGCGTCGACGGCGTCATCACCCCCTCCCCGAGCGTCGCCCTGGAGCAGCGTGGGGCCGTCGCCGCGGAGACCGGCGTGGCCGACCGCCTGGCCGACCTCGTCCGCTCGCTCGTCAGCTGAGGCTGCCCGGTCGGTGCCTACCCGCCGGTCGAGGCCAGGCGTGACTCGCGGACGTCGTCGCGCAGCACCTTGACCCAGAAGACCACGGCGAAGAGGGCGAAGGCCCACCACTCGATCGCGTAGGCCAGGCTCTGGAGGTTGGGGTCGGCGTCGAGCTCCTCGACGGGTGAGGGTGCCGGGGTCAGGCCGCCGGGCTGTGCCGGCTCCTCGAGCACGAGGTAGGCGCTGTACATCGGGGTGCCCCACTCCTGGGCGAGCTCACCGGCGCTGATGCCGCCGGCGAAGCCCTCGGGCAGGCCCGACTCCCCCGCGGCCTCGGAGTCGCTGAGCACCCCGACGACCTCGAGCCGCCCGGTCGGTGGCGGCGGCGCCGTCACCTGCGCCCCGCCCCCGGCACCGGCCTCGAGCCGGTCCGCGAGCGACTCCTCGGGGAGCCAGCCGCGCAGGACCGGCATGATTGCGCCTTCGTGCGGGCCGCCGCCGACGTGGAAGGCGGTGACGACCATGAGGGCGTCCTGCCCGCCGACGTTGCGGCCGGGCACGAGCACCTGCTGCTCGGCGTCGAAGGACCCCTCGAGACTCACCCGCCGCCCGAACTGCTCCATCCCGAAGGCGCTCTGCGGGGCCAGCACCTCGTCGATCGGGACGGCCGGGGCGGCCATGAGCTCCTCGCGCTCGATGCGCGCGGCCTCCTGCCCGCGGATCCCGGCCCGGTCCAGCTGCCAGAAGCCCAGGCGCGTGCACACCGCGGCCACGACGACGACGAGCAGCAGGAGGACGAGCATCCGTCGTGTCGTCGCCGCCCGCAGCCAGTCTCGGGCGTCGGCCCGGGGACGCTGGGCGGTGGTGGACACGCCTCCAGGGTAGTTCGCCGTGCCGGGGGTCCCGGCCTAGGACCTTCTCCGGTGGCTGCGGCCTCCGGGAACCGGAAGGCTGGGGGTGACTACTGACACAGGGAGTATCCGCATGAGCACTGCCTCCGTCCCCGTCACCACCAGCGCCTGGCGCCGCCGGGCCCGCCCCGCCCCGGACGACGCGACCCTCGACCGGATCGACGCCTGGTGGCGCGCGGCGAACTACCTGTCCGTCGGCCAGATCTACCTGCTCGACAACCCGCTGCTGCGCGAGCCGCTGCGCACCGAGCACGTCAAGCCGCGCCTCCTCGGCCACTGGGGCACGACCCCGGGCCTCAACTTCCTCTACGCCCACGCCAACCGGGCGATCCAGGAGCGCGAGCAGCCGATGATGTACATCACCGGCCCCGGCCACGGCGGACCCGGCCTCGTGGCGAACACCTACCTCGAGGGCACCTACTCGGAGGTGTACTCCGACATCACCCAGGACGCCGAGGGCCTGCGGCGGCTCTTCCGCCAGTTCTCCTTCCCCGGCGGCATCCCCTCCCACGTGGCACCCGAGACGCCCGGCTCCATCCACGAGGGCGGGGAGCTCGGCTACGCCCTGTCCCACGCCTACGGCGCGGCCTTCGACAACCCCGACCTCCTCGTCCTCGCCGTCGTCGGCGACGGCGAGGCGGAGACCGGCCCGCTCGCCACGAGCTGGCACTCGAACAAGTTCGTCAACCCCCGCACCGACGGCGTCGTCCTGCCGGTCCTCCACCTCAACGGGTACAAGATCGCCAACCCCACGGTGCTGGCCCGGATCGGGGAGGACGAGCTCACCGACCTCATGCGCGGCTACGGCCACCGGCCCTACGTCTTCACCGCCGGCTTCGACGACGAGGACCCGGCCTCCGTCCACGGCCGCTTCGCCGCGCTGCTCGACGAGGTCCTCGACGAGATCGCCGAGATCAAGCAGCGCGCCGCGCAGACCGACCCGGAGGAGGTCGAGCGGCCGCTGTGGCCGATGATCGTCATGCGCACCCCCAAGGGCTGGACCTGCCCGGAGGTCATCGACGGCCAGCAGGTCGAGGGCTCGTGGCGCTCCCACCAGGTGCCGCTGTCCAGCGCCCGCGACACCCCCGAGCACATGGAGGTCCTCGAGGGCTGGATGCGCAGCTACCGGCCCGAGGAGCTCTTCGACGACGACGGCCGCCTCGCCGGCGACGTTGCTGCCCTCGCCCCCGCCGGGCAGCTGCGGATGAGCGACAACCCGAGCACGAACGGCGGCCTGCTCCTCAAGGACCTCCGCCTGCCGGACCTCCGGGACTTCGCCGTCGACGTCCCCGCCCCCGGCGACGCGATCACCGAGGCCACCCGTGTGCTCGGCCAGTGGCTCACCGAGGTCATCCGCCGCAACCCGGACAACTTCCGCCTCTTCGGGCCGGACGAGGTGGCCTCCAACCGGCTCCAGGCCGTCTACGACGTCACCGCCAAGCAGTGGAACGCCGACATGGTGCCCGCGGACCGCGAGGAGCACCTCGCCCGCGCCGGCCGGGTCATGGAGGTCCTCTCCGAGCACCAGTGCCAGGGCTGGCTCGAGGGCTACCTCCTCACCGGCCGCCACGGCCTGTTCACCTCCTACGAGGCCTTCATCCACATCGTCGACTCGATGGTCAACCAGCACGCGAAGTGGCTCAAGGTCACCGACGAGCTCGAGTGGCGCCGGCCCATCGCCTCGCTCAACTACCTCCTGTCCTCCCACGTGTGGCGCCAGGACCACAACGGCTTCTCCCACCAGGACCCGGGCTTCATCGACCACGTCGTCAACAAGGGCGCCGACATCGTGCGCGTCTACCTGCCGCCGGACACGAACACGCTGCTCGCGACCTACGACCACGTGCTGCGCACGCGCCAGTACGTCAACGTCGTCGTCGCCGGCAAGCAGCCCGGGCCCGACTTCCTCACCATCGAGGAGGCGCAGGACCACTGCCAGCGCGGCGTGGGCATCTGGGAGTGGGCGGGCACGGAGGAGGAGGGCCAGGACCCCGACGTCGTCCTCGTCTGTGCCGGTGACATCCCCACCATCGAGGTGCTCGCCGCCGCCGACCTCCTGCGCCGGCACCTGCCGGAGCTGCGGGTGCGGGTGGTCAACGTCGTCGACCTCATGCGCCTGCAGGACGAGAAGGAGCACCCGCACGGGATGAGCGACCGCGACTACGACACCGTGTTCACCACCGACCGGCCGGTGATCTTCGCCTACCACGGCTACCCGTGGCTCATCCACCGCCTCACCTACCGGCGCACCGGCCACGCCAACCTCCACGTCCGCGGCTACAAGGAGGAGGGCACGACGACGACGCCCTTCGACATGGTCATGCTCAACGACCTCGACCGCTACCACCTCGTCATGGACGTCATCGACCGGGTGCCGGGCCTCGGCTCGCGCTACGCGGGCCTGCGCCAGCGGATGGCCGACGCCCGCCTCGCCGCGCGCCGCTACACCCGGGAGCACGGCACCGACATCCCCGAGGTCGCCGAGTGGCAGTGGCCCGACGTCGGGGAGACGGCCACCGCCTCGGGCGGCCCGCAGTACGACACCGGCGGCGACAACGCGTGAGCCCGGGACGTGGCCGGGCACACACGACCAACCGGGACAAAGTCCCAGGTGCTCCCGGAGCCACCGGGAGAGACTGACGTGTGGCCGCGAGCCTGGTGGCCGCCCGAAGCAGCACTGAGAGGAGACGTCGTGGCGCGCAGCATCTACATCGCCTCACCGGAGGGTGACACCGGGAAGTCGACCATCGCGCTGGGTCTGGTCGACCTGTTCGTGAGGCGGGTCGAGCGTGTGGGCATCTTCCGGCCGGTGGTCCACGCCGGCGACGAGCCCGACAACGTCCTGGAGCTGCTCCTGTCCCACGACGGCGTCGACCTCGCCTACGAGGACTGCGTCGGTGTCACCTACGACGACGTCCACGCCGACGAGACGGCGGCCCTCACGCGGATCGTCGAGCGCTTCCACGCCGTCGAGCAGCGCAGCGACATCGTCGTCATCGTCGGCTCGGACTACACCGACGTCGCCGGCCCGGCCGAGCTCTCCTTCAACGGGCGCGCCGCCGCGAACCTCGGGGCCCCGGTCCTCCTCACCGTGAGCGCCCTGGGCCGCACGACCGAGGAGATCCAGCAGGTCGTCGACATCGCCGCCGCCGAGCTGCGCTCGGACCACGCGACCGTCGCCGCCGTCGCCGTCAACCGCTGCGAGACGGAGCGCATCGAGGAGGTACGCGACGCCGTCGCCGTCCTCGACGTGCCCGTGTGGACCTTCCCCGAGATCCCGCTCCTGTCGGCCGCGACCATCGCCGACCTCGTCGAGGCGCTGGACGGCACCGTCATCGCCGGCGACGAGGACCTCCTCACCCGCGAGGCGGAGTCGATCCTCGTGTGCGGGATGAACGTCGAGCACATCCTCGAGCGGCTCAAGGAGGGCCAGCTCGCGATCGCGGCCGGGGACCGCTCCGAGGTGCTCATCGCGCTCGCCGCCGCGCACGCCTCCCAGAACTTCCCCTCCCTCGCCGGGATCGTCCTCAACGGCGGTTACGAGCCCAACGCCGAGGTCCGCACGCTCGTCGAGGGCCTGGGCCGCTCGCTGCCGATCGTCACCACCGAGCACAACACCTACGAGTCGGCGCGGATCGCCTCGACCACCCGGGGCCTCATCTCCCGCGGCAGCCAGCGCAAGCGGGACCTCGCGCTCAGCGCCTTCGAGCGGAACGTCGACGGCGAGGCCGTCCTCGCGGCCCTCGACGTGCCGCGCAGCTCGGTCGTCACCCCGCTCATGTTCGAGTCCGAGCTCCTCGAGCGTGCGCGCGGGGACCGCAAGCACATCGTCCTGCCCGAGGGCACCGACGACCGCATCCTGCGGGCGGCGAGCACGCTGCTCTCCCGCGGCGTCGCCGACCTCACGCTCCTCGGCAACGAGAGCGCCGTGCGCGACCGGGCCAGCGACCTGGGCCTGGACATCGACGCTGCCCAGATCGTCGACCCGCGCACGAGCGAGTGGCTGCAGCCCTTCGCCGAGGAGTACACCCGCCTGCGCGCCCACCGCGGCATGACGGTGGAGCGGGCGCTGGAGGTCCTCCCGAGCGTCTCGTACTTCGGCACGATGATGGTCCACCTCGGCTACGCGGACGGCATGGTCTCCGGTGCCCAGCACACGACCGCGCACACCATCAAGCCCTCCTTCGAGATCATCAAGACGCGGCCGGGCACATCGATCGTGTCCTCGGTCTTCCTCATGTGCCTGGCCGACCGGGTGCTCGTCTACGGCGACTGCGCCGTCAACCCCGACCCCGACGCCGAGCAGCTCGCCGACATCGCGATCTCCTCCGCCGAGACCTCCGCCCATTTCGGCATCGACCCGCGCATCGCGATGCTGTCCTACTCCACGGGCACCTCGGGCAGCGGCGCGGACGTCGACAAGGTGCGCGCGGCCACCGAGCTCGTCCGCGAGCGTCGGCCCGACCTCTTCGTCGAGGGTCCCATCCAGTACGACGCCGCCGTGGACGCCTCCGTCGCGCAGACGAAGCTGCCGGAGTCCGAGGTCGCGGGCAAGGCCACCGTCTTCGTCTTCCCCGACCTCAACACGGGCAACAACACCTACAAGGCCGTGCAGCGCTCGGCCGGCGCGGTGGCGATCGGGCCGGTCCTCCAGGGCCTCAACAAGCCGGTCAACGACCTCTCGCGGGGCGCCCTGGTCCAGGACATCGTCAACACCGTGGCCATCACCGCCATCCAGGCGCAGGCCAGCGAGGAGCAGCAGTGAGCAGCACCGTCCTTGTCATCAACTCGGGCTCGTCCTCGATCAAGTACCAGCTGATCGAGCCGGAGGAGGGCGTCGTCGTCGCCTCCGGGCTCGTCGAGCGCATCGGGGAGGACGCGGGCCTGCTGCGGCACACCTTCGAGGGCGTCGACACGCGGCTCACCGAGCCGGTCCCCGACCACGGCGCGGGCCTGCGTCGGGTCCTGGAGCTCTTCGCCGAGGTGGGCCCGGACCTGGGCGCCGCCGGGATCGTCGCCGTGGGGCACCGCGTGGTCCAGGGCGGGGCCCGCTACTCCGGGCCGGCCCTTGTCGACGACCACGTCCTCGCCGACATCGAGGAGCTCATCCCGCTCGCCCCGCTCCACAACCCCCCGAACCTGCGTGGGATCCAGGTGGCGCGCGAGCTGCTCCCCGACGTCCCGCACGTCGCGGTCTTCGACACCGCGTTCTTCTCCGACCTGCCCGACGCCGCCGCGACCTACGCCCTGGACCGGGAGGTGGCCAAGCGCTACCGGGTGCGCCGCTACGGCGCCCACGGCACCTCCCACCAGTACGTCTCCCGCACGGCCGCGACCGTCGTCGGCCGACCGCTGGAGGAGTTGCGCCAGGTGGTCCTCCACCTCGGCAACGGGGCCTCGGCCTCCGCCGTCGCGGGTGGGCGCGCCGTGGACACCTCGATGGGAATGACGCCGCTGGAGGGCCTGGTCATGGGTACCCGCACCGGTGACATCGACCCGGCCGTCATCTTCCACCTCAGCCGCAACGCGGGCTTCACGATCGACGAGATCGACGACCTGTTCAACCGGCGCTCGGGTCTCAAGGGCCTGTCGGGCAAGAACGACATGCGTGAGGTCCACGAGCTCGTCGCGGCCGGCGACGCCGGGGCCCGGCTCGCGCTCGACGTCTACGCCCACCGGCTGCGCAAGTACGTCGGCGGCTACGCCGCCGTCATGGGCGGCCTGGACGTCCTGTCCTTCACCGCCGGGATCGGGGAGAACGACGACATCGTGCGCGCCGAGGCGCTGAGCGGGCTGGAGTTCCTCGGCATCGAGCTCGACCCCGCGCGCAACGCCGGCCGCATGAGCGAGCCGAAGGTCATCTCCACCGACCGCTCCCGGGTGACGGTCCTCGTCGTCCCCACCCGCGAGGAGCAGGAGATCGCCCGCCAGGTCGTCGACCTCGTCTGACCCGCCCCTCCTCTCCGCCCTCCTCGTCGAGGACGCACGTTCGGTCACCTGGACGGCCCAGCACGGGCTCGCCGGTGACCGGACGTGCGTACTCGGCAGGGTGGACGGGACGCCTCAGCGGTCCGCCGTCGACTCCTCCTCGAGCTCCCCGCCTTCGGTCGACTCCTCGTCGCTGCCGACCTCGTCGGCCGTCGGGGCGATGACCGCGGGGTCCTCGCCGTAGAAGGTGCCGCGGTAGCGCGGGCGCATGAGGTTCTCCACCGAGAGGACGTCGTCGACCTCCGCCTCGGTGAGCAGCCCCCACTCCAGGACGATCTCGCGCACGCCGCGCCCGCTGCGGGCGGCCTCGCGGCCCACCCGGTCCCCGTTGTGGTGCCCGATGATCGGGTTGAGGAAGGTGACCAGCCCGATCGAGCTCATGACGTTGCGGCGGCACACCTCCTCGTTGGCGGTGATGCCGGATACGCAGCGCCGGTCGAGGGTGTCGCAGGCGCGGGTGAGCAGCGAGATCGACTCGAAGAGCGCCGTCGCGATGACCGGCTCCATGACGTTGAGCTGGAGCTGGCCGGCGGCCGCCGCCATCGTCACGGTCGTGTCGTTGCCCATGACGCTGAAGCAGACCTGGTTGACGACCTCGGGGATGACCGGGTTGACCTTCGCCGGCATGATCGAGGACCCGGCCTGCATCTCGGGCAGGTTGATCTCCCCCAGCCCGGCGCGCGGACCGGAGGACAGCAGCCGCAGGTCGTTGCAGATCTTGTCGAGCTTGACCGCCACCCGCTTGAGCGCGGCGTGCATCGACACGTAGGCGCCGGCGTCGGACGTCGCCTCGATGAGGTTCTCCGAGCGCACGACCGGCAGGCCGGTGACCTCGGCGAGGTGGGCGACGGCCCGCACCGTGTACCCGGGCGGGGTGTTGAGCCCGGTCCCGATCGCCGTCGCCCCGAGGTTGACCTCGAGGAGCAGCGCCTGCTGGCGGGAGAGGTTGAGCAGCTCCTCGCTGAGGAGCGCGGCGAAGGCGCTGAACTCCTGGCCCAGCGTCATCGGCACGGCGTCCTGCAGCTGGGTGCGGCCCATCTTGAGCACGCGGGAGAACTCGTGCCCCTTGCGGCCGAAGGTGCCCGCGAGCGCCTCCAGCCGCGCCTTGAGCCGCTCGACGGCCTGGTGGGTCGCGATGCGCAGGCCCGTCGGGTAGGCGTCGTTGGTCGACTGGCTCTTGTTGACGTGGTCGTTGGGGTGGACGACGTCGTAGCGCCCCTTGGGCAGGCCGAGCCGCTCGAGGGCGAGGTTGGCGATGACCTCGTTGACGTTCATGTTGACCGAGGTCCCGGCCCCGCCCTGGTACACGTCCACGGGGAACTGGTCCAGGCAGCGCCCGGTCTCGAGCATCTCGTCGCAGGCCCCGATGATGGCGTCGGCGATGTCCACCGGCAGGGTGCGCAGGTCCCGGTTGGTGAGCGCCGACGCCTTCTTGACCAGGACCATCCCGCGCACGAGGTCGGGCAGGTCGCGCACCCGGGTGCCGGACAGGGCGAAGTTCTCCACCGCGCGCAGCGTGTGGACACCCCAGTAGACGTCGTCGGGGATCTCGCGCTGACCGAGGAGGTCCTCCTCGGTGCGGGTGGCGGCCATCAGCTCGGGCGGGTCATCGAGACGACGTCGAGGGCCGCGTCGAGCTGCTCGGGCGTGATCTCCCCGCGCTCGACGTAGCCCAGCTCCTCGACGGACTCGCGGATCGTCGTGCCGTTCTTCACGGCGTGCTTGGCGATCGCCGCGGCGGCCTCGTAGCCGATGACCCGGTTGAGGGGCGTGACGATGGACGGGGAGGACTCCGCCAGGGCCCGGGCCCGCTCGACGTTCGCGGTGATGCCGTCGACCGTGCGGGTGGCGAGCGCGACGCTCGCGTTGGCGAGCAGGGTGATCGACTCGAGGAGGTTGCGCGCGATGACCGGCAGCATGACGTTGAGCTCGAAGGAGCCCGAGGCGCCGGCGAAGGCGATCGTCGCGTCGTTGCCGATGACCTGCGCACACACCATGAGCGTGGCCTCGGGGATCACCGGGTTCACCTTCCCGGGCATGATCGAGGAGCCCGGCTGGAGGTCGGGGATGGCGATCTCACCGAGCCCGGTGTTGGGGCCCGAGCCCATCCACCGCAGGTCGTTGCAGATCTTGACGAGCGAGACGGCCACGGTGCGCAGCGCGCCCGACATCTCGACCGCGCTGTCCTGGGCGCTCTGCGCCTCGAAGTGGTTGGTCGCCTCGGTGAGGGGCAGGCCGGTGTTCTCGGCGATCTTCGCGATGGCCGACGGCGCGAAGCCGGCCGGCGTGTTGATCCCCGTCCCGACGGCGGTGCCCCCGAGGGCGAGCTCGGCCAGCCGCGGCAGGGCGGCCTCGACCCGGGCGATGCCGTAGCGCAGCTGGGTGGCGTAGCCGGCGAACTCCTGGCCCATGGTCACCGGCGTGGCGTCCATGAGGTGGGTGCGGCCGGACTTGACGACGTCGGCGAGCTCCTCGGCCTTGCGCTCCAGGGACCCGGCGAGGGTGTCGAGCGCGGGCAGCAGGTCGTGGACGACGGCGGCCGTGGCGGCGATGTGGATCGAGGACGGGAAGACGTCGTTGGAGGACTGCGAGGCGTTGACGTGGTCGTTGGGGTGGACGCTGCGCCCGAGCAGCGTGCTCGCGATGTTCGCGACGACCTCGTTGGTGTTCATGTTCGACGACGTTCCCGAGCCGGTCTGGAAGACGTCGACCGGGAAGTGCTCGTCGTGCTCGCCGGCGATGACCTGCTCGGCGGCCTCGGCGATGGCCCGCGCGAGGTCCTCCTCGAGGACCCCGAGCTCGGCGTTGGCGAGCGCGGCGGCGCGCTTGACCTGCGCGAGGGCAGCGATGTGGTGCCGCGACAGGCGCGTGCCGGAGATCGCGAAGTTCTCCACGGCGCGCTGCGTCTGGGCGCTGTAGAGGGCGCCGCGCGGGACCCGCACCTCCCCCATGGTGTCGTGCTCGATGCGGAAGGCTTCGTCCTGCGTCACTGCTGCTCCAAAGCTTGGTTGGCGGGTACGGGTTGCGGTGGGTCCTACTTCTCGTCCAGGTCCTTGCTCAGCAGCTCGGCGAGGGAGTCGAGGACCTCCTCGGCGCGCTCGCCCTCGGCGGTGAGGACGACGTTCTCCTGGTACTTCGCGCCCAGAGTCATGACCCCGAGGATGCTGGCGGCGTCGACGGGCGTGCCCCCCTCCTTGGCGATCTTCACCGGGATGCCGGCCTCGCCGGCGGCCTTGACGAAGAGGGAGGCCGGGCGGGCGTGCAGGCCCACCTTCGAGCCGATGGTCACGGTGCGCTCTGCCATGGGAACTCCTACCGGTTGTTGTTGGGCGTGTAGGGGGAGACGACGACCTCGACCCGCTGGAACTCCTTGAGGTCGGAGTAGCCGGTCGTGGCCATCGCCCGACGCAGGGCGCCGATGAGGTTGACGGTGCCGTCGGGCGTGTCGCTGGGGCCGTGGAGGATCTGCTCGAGGGAGCCGACCGTGCCCACGCGCACGCGCTCGCCGCGCGGCAGCTGCGGGTGGTGGGCCTCCGAGCCCCAGTGCCAGCCGCGCCCGGGCGCCTCCTGGGCGCGGGCGAGGGAGGAGCCGAGCATGACGGCGTCGGCCCCGCACGCGACGGCCTTGACGAGGTCGCCGGAGCGGCCCACCCCGCCGTCGGCGATGACGTGGACGTAGCGGCCGCCCGACTCGTCGAGGTAGTCGCGGCGCGCGGCGGCGACGTCGGCGACGGCGGTGGCCATCGGGGTGTGGATCCCCAGCGAGGTGCGGGTCGTGTGGGCGGCGCCGCCGCCGAAGCCGACGAGCACGCCGGCCGCGCCGGTCCGCATGAGGTGGAGCGCCGCGGTGTAGGTGCCCGCGCCGCCGACGACGACGGGCACGTCGAGCTCGTAGATGAAGCGCTTGAGGTTGAGCGGCTCGGCCGTGGAGGAGACGTGCTCGGCGGAGACGGTGGTCCCGCGGATGACGAAGAGGTCCACACCGGCCTCGACGACGGTGCGCCAGTGCTGCTGGGTGCTCTGCGGGGAGAGCTTGCCGGCCACGGTGACGCCGGCGGCGCGGATCTCGTGGAGCCGCTGGGTGATGAGCTCGGGGACGATCGGCTGGGAGTAGATCTCCTGCATGCGCCGGGTGACGTCGGCGCCCTCGAGGGTCGCGATCTCCTCGAAGAGGGGCTCGGGGTCCTCGTAGCGCGTCCACAGGCCCTCGAGGTCGAGGACGCCGATGCCGCCGAGCTTGCCGAGGAGGATCGCCGTCGCCGGGCTCATCACCGAGTCCATCGGCGCCGCGAGGACGGGGATGTCGACGTAGTAGGCGTCGATCTGCCAGCCGACCGAGACGTCCTGCGGGTCGCGGGTGCGACGCGAGGGCACCACCGCGACGTCGTCGAAGGAGTAGGCCCGTCGTCCCCGCTTGCCGCGGCCGATCTCGATCTCGTTGCTCACACACGCCAGGTTACCCGGCGGTCGGTAGATTGCGGCCCATGGTCTGCGCGCACCCCCACGGTCCCTCCCGCCGGCAGGTCCTCACCTGGGCCGGCGCCGGTGCGGCGGCGCTGACGCTCGCCGCGTGCTCGGGCGAGGAGGACGCGCCGCCACCGCCGGAGGCCGGGGAGCGCCTGGTGGGCCTGGAGGAGGTCCCGGTCGGCGAGTCGGTCGGTGTCCGCACGAGCGCGGGCGCCGAGGTGGTCGTCACGCGGGTGGCCGAGGACGAGGTCGTCGTGCTCAGCGCCGTGTGCACCCACCAGGGCTGCACGGTCGTGCGGGAGGCCGAGGACCTCAGCTGCCCGTGCCACGGCTCGCGCTTCGCCGTCGCCGACGGCGCCGTCCTCCAGGGCCCCGCCGAGGAGCCCCTCCCCCGGGTCGAGGTCCGTATCGAGTCCGGCGCCGTCGTCACCGCCTGACCCTGCCCGCCCCGCCGACCGTTGAGTTGCTACGCAGGAACGAACTCGACGCTCTCCAGCGCTGGGCTGCCGACGCGGCGAGCAGTGCCGGCGTACCCGTCACTCCTCCTGGGTGGCGTCACCATCGAGACAGACCTCGAGCGCGTCGACGTCACTCCCTGTGACGTAGTGGCCCCAGTCGCCCCACACCCGGCATCCCACGAGCAGGGCCGGTCGCCCGTCGCGCGGCATGGCAACCCGCAGCATCACGCGTCCTTCGAGGACGGCCTGGACGACCTCCGCCACCGGCTCGACACCCCCGCCCAAGTCCTCCCCGACGAGCACCCCGGTCCCCGCGAAGGACACCCGGGCGACGCCGTCGTCGATCGAAGCATGGACGGTGAAGCCATCCGTCCGCACGATAACCACAGCAGTCCCGTCCGTCTGCGCCCGGACAGCGCTACCGAACCTCTGTAGGACGGCAGCGGCCAGGTCAGGTGCAGCAAAGCGTGTCATGGAAACACTCCCTCCTCGGTCGCCCTAGAGCAGAATCGCGAGCAAGATGCAATCAGCGATGAAGTGTGCGCCGATGACCCCAGCCAAACTACCCGACCGCAGCCTCAGGTACGCGGCAACGACTCCAAACGCTGCGGTGAGAACAACCCCTAGCCAACCGCCCGGGATGGCATGTAGGTGGATCGCACCGAACGCTGCACTAGTCACAAGAACGGCAGCGCCCCCCTGTGTGGAGAGGAGAGCGGCGCCGACGCGCACGCGGTCAAGCCACAGGTAACGCCAGAGGAACTCCTCGTGGACCGCATTGACCGCCGCCGCGCCGGCGAGCACCCCATACTGCAAGAGTGGGGTCTGGATCGCCGCGATCCGCCCGACATCGGACGACAGGAACAGCCCGTCTAGACTGGTGTACCAAAGGACAACTCCTAACGCCGCCGCTGATATTAGCAGCAACATCAGAGGCCAATCGCGTAACCGCCATAGGCTCTTCTTGTGCCGATAGAGGGCTATGAAGAGCGCGCACCCCAGTAGTGGCACTGGGACTGCGTAGCCAATGACGGCGCCAGCGCCCACGACTCCGATCATGACCGCGACTCCGAAGAACGCTAGGCGCTCCTTCCCACACCACCCGCGCCCGGCCATACACGCCGCGCCAGTTGCGAGAACAGAACCAGATACTGCCATCTCGACGCCTGGCAGGGTCATGAGGAAGAAGCCAGTTACGAAGAGTAAGAGCAGAAGATAGCCCTGGAGCCGCTGGACCTGCGATGTCAACTCAGCTCTCGGGCCTACTTTTTGCAAGTTACCTGAGCGCTTCCGCTGTACTGCCAACTCATCGACTTCGCGGAGACACCGTCCATCTTCCCTTGCCCCTTGGCGGCGGTACGGTACGTACCCCCAACACACCGCGTGTTCTTCGACGACATGATCGTGTACTTCTTGCCGTCTTCGACTGAATTGATCCTACGGGTGGCGGCAGAGTTCACGATCACCGATGTGGGCGGTCGAGCTCCGCCGCGAAGAAAGCCGAGGCGCTCTTGAGGATCGCGTTCGCCCGCCGCAGCTCGCGGTTCTCCCGTTCCAGCTCGGCCAACCGCTGGGCATCACTGCTCGTGGTGCCCGGCCGGTCCCCGGCATCCACCTCGGCCTGGGCAACCCAGCCGCGCAGCGTCTCGGGGTTGGCTAGCTGCTCACCCACCCGCCGACACGCCCCCACACGTGACTCGGGATCCTTCTTCGCTTCGAGCACCAGCCGCACGGCCCGCTCACGCAGCTCGTCGGGGTACTTCCTCGGTGCGCTCATAGCTCTCATCCTCCGTGGATTGAGAGCCTCCATGGAACCCGGGGCGGTTCAGTCTTCCACGACGGGCCCTACAGGACCCTGGCCGACGTCGAGTACGCCACCGCCGGCTGGGTCGACTGGTACACCACCGACGCCTCCACAGCTCCCTCTGGATGCTCACCCCGCTCCAGTACGAGCAAGCCCGCTACGCTGCGGTCAACCAAAAGCCGCAACCCGCATAGAAGCGGCAGAGAAGCCGTGCCGCTTCAGTACACCTAGGCCAGCACATGGGAGCCGGCGACGGCCCGGTCCACGGTCGGGAGCCACTCGAGGTCGATCCCGGGTCCGTCGAGGCCCTCGGCGGCGCGGCGGGCGTTGACGCGGGCCGCCCAGTCGCGGTGGTGCCCGCGCTGCCACTCGTGAAGGTCCGCCAGGTCGCGGGCACCGAGCTCGGGGAAGGCGACGAGCAGGCAGTCGAGCACCTGCAGTGTGGCGAGCACGTCGACCTCGGCGGTGTGGAGGCTCTCGAGGACCTCCACCCGGTAGTGCCCGCACAGGTCGACGAGCTTGCGTGCGCCTGCTCGCTCGTGGTCGAGGGCGCGGTCGATGACGAGGGGGTCGAGCACCGGGCCGAGGGTGCGGCCGAGCCGCTCGGCGAGAGTGGGCAGCTGCCAGCGGGCGAGCTCGTGCTCGAGCAGCGTGAGGTCGAAGCAGGCGTTGTAGGCGACGACGGGCACGCCGCCCTCGAAGGCTCGCACGAGCTGGTCCGCGATCTCCTCGAGCGCGACCCGCGGCGCAGCCCCCTCGGCGCGGGCAAGGTCGGTCGTCACGCCGTGGATCGCGCTGGCGGGCTCGGGGATCTCCACGCCGGGGTCGACGAGCCAGGTGCGCTGCCGGATCCCCCGGGCGTCACGGGTGACGAGCGCCGCGGTGACGATGCGGTCGTGGCGTGGGTCGACGCCGGTGGTCTCGGTGTCGAAGCCGAGGAACGGACCCGCCGTCCAGGTGTCCATGACCTCTCCTCCCGAGGTGCCCCGCTCCCGCGCGGCGTCGTCGATGTTCCCCACGGTGCCAGAGACCACCGACATCCCGGAGCGAGCCACGCGCACGGCGTCGGTCAGACCGGCAGCGCGACGTAGACGGCCTCGAGGAACTCCTCGATGCCCTCGACACCGCCCTCGCGGCCGAGGCCCGAGTGCTTGACCCCGCCGAAGGGGGCGGCCGCGTTGGAGACCAGACCGGTGTTGACGCCCACCATGCCCACCTCGAGGCGCTCGCTGAGCCGCAGCACGCGGGAGAGGTCGGCGGTGAAGACGTAGGCGGCCAGCCCGACGTCGGAGTCGTTGGCGAGCCGGACGGCCTCGTCCTCGTCGCGGAAGGTCGCCACCGGGGCGACCGGACCGAAGATCTCATTGACCATCACCGGGCTGTCGGGGGCGACGTCGGTGAGCACGGTGGGCCGGTAGAAGTACCCCGGCCCGTCGACGGGCTCCCCGCCGGTGAGTACGCGCGCCCCGGCCTCCCGGGCCGCGGTCACGAGCCCGTGCACGCCGTCGCGCTGGTCCGCGGAGACGAGCGGCCCGACGTCGGTGCCGTCCTCGAGTCCCGGACCGACCGTGAGGCCGGCGAAGTCCTCGGCGAGCCGGCGCGAGAACTCCTCGGCGACGTCCTCGTGCACGAGGAAGCGGTTGGCCGCCGTGCAGGCCTCGCCCATGTTGCGCAGCTTCGCCTGGCGGGCACCGACGAGCGCGGCGTCGAGGTCGGCGTCGCCGAAGACGATGAACGGCGCGCTGCCGCCCAGCTCCATCGAGGTGCGCAGCACGTTGTCGGCGGCCTCCCTGAGCAGCGACCGGCCCACCTCGGTGGAGCCGGTGAAGGAGAGCTTGCGCAGCCGCCGGTCCTGGAGGAGCGGGCCGGTGACGGTGCGCGCGCTGGAGGTCGGGACGATGTTGACGACGCCGTCGGGGACGCCGGCGTCCAGGAGGATCCGGCCGAGGGCCAGGGCGGTCAGGGGCGTGAGGGCGGCCGGCTTGAGGACGACGGTGCAGCCGGCGGCGAGCGCCGGGGCGATCTTGCGCGTCGCCATCGCGAGCGGGAAGTTCCACGGGGTGATGAACAGGCAGGGGCCTACCGGGCGCTTGGTGGTGAGGATGCGCAGCGTGCCCTCGGGCGCCGTCTGGTAGCGCCCGTTGACGTGCGCGGCCTCCTCGGAGAACCACCGGAGGAACTCACCGCCGTAGGCGACCTCGCCGCGTGACTCGGCGAGCGGCTTGCCCATCTCCAGCGTCATGAGGGTGGCGAGCTCCTCGGCGCGCTCCGTCACCAGGTCGAAGGCCCGGCGCAGGATCTCCGCGCGCTCACGCGTCGGCGTCGCCGCCCAGGCGTGCTGGGCGGCCGCTGCGGCGTCCAGCGCGGCGGCGCCGTCCGCGGCCGACGCGTCCGCGACCGCGGCGATCACCTCGCCGGTGGCCGGGTCGTGCACGTCGAAGGTCGCGTCACCCTCCGCGTCACGCCACGCACCTCCGACGAGCAGCGTCGTCGGGGTGGTCTCCAGGAGTGCGGAGGGGGTCAGCGGCATCGGGGCACCTCGTTCTTCGACAAGTGCTCCCAGCATATGGGCCGGCCCCCGGCACGTCCGGGCGGCGTCTCAGCGGGTGTAGTTGGGCGCCTCGACCGTGAGCTGGACGTCGTGGGGGTGGGACTCCTTGAGCCCCGCGGAGGTGATCCGCACGAACTTGCCCTTCTCCGCCAGCTGCACGAGGTCGTGCGCACCGACGTAGAACATCGACTGGTGCAGGCCACCGATGAGCTGGTAGGCGACCGCGGAGAGCGGACCGCGGTAGGGCACCTGGCCCTCGATGCCCTCGGGCACGATCTTGTCGTCGGTGTCGACGTCCGCCTGGAAGTAGCGGTCCTTGGAGTAGGACACCCGGCCGCGGGAGGCCATGGCCCCGAGGGAGCCCATGCCGCGGTAGTGCTTGTACTGCTTGCCGTTGACGAAGACGAGGTCCCCCGGGCTCTCGTCGCAGCCGGCGAGGAGCGAGCCGAGCATGACGGTGTCCGCACCGGCGACGAGCGCCTTGGCGATGTCGCCGGAGTACTGCAGGCCGCCGTCGCCGATGACCGGGACACCGGCCGGCTTGCACGCCTGGGCGGCGAGGTGGATGGCGCTGACCTGCGGGACGCCGACCCCGGCGACCACGCGGGTGGTGCAGATCGAGCCGGGCCCCACGCCGACCTTGACGGCGTCCGCGCCGGCGTCGACAAGTGCCTGCGCGCCCTCGCGGGTGGCGACGTTGCCGCCGATGACCTGGACGTGGCTCGTCGCGGGGTCCTTCTTGAGGCGCGTCACCATCTCGAGCAGCGCCCGGGCGTGCCCGTTGGCGGTGTCGGCGACGAGGACGTCCACGCCGGCCTCGACGAGGGCCGTCGCGCGCTCCCACGCGTCCCCGAAGAAGCCGATCGCCGCACCGACGCGCAGGCGGCCCTCGTCGTCCTTGGTGGCGAGGGGGTACTGCTCGGACTTGACGAAGTCCTTGACGGTGATGAGGCCCTGGAGCACGCCGTCGGGGTCGACGAGCGGCAGCTTCTCGATCTTGTGCCGGGCGAGCAGCGAGGCGGCGTCGTCGCGGCTGATCCCCACAGGGCCGGTGACGAGCGGCATCGGGGTCATGACATCCCGCACGATGCGGCCCTCGAACTCGGCCCGGTCGATGAAGGCGGTGTCGCGGTTGGTGATGATGCCGAGCAGCACGCCCCGCTCGTCGACGACAGGCAGGCCGGAGACGCGGTAGCGCGCGCACAGCGCGTCGAGCTCGGCGAGCGTGGCGCCCGGGCCGACCGTGACGGGGTCGGTGATCATCCCCGACTCCGAGCGCTTGACGGTCTGCACCTGCTGCGCCTGCGCCTCGATGGAGAGGTTGCGGTGCAGGATGCCGATGCCGCCCTGCCGCGCCATGGCGATCGCCATGCGCGCCTCGGTCACGGTGTCCATGGCCGCCGAGAGCAGCGGCACGCGCAGGGAGATCTCCTTGGTCAGCCGCGCCGTCGTGTCCACCTCGGAGGGGATGACGTCGGTGGGGCCGGGGAGCAGGAGGACGTCGTCGTAGGTCAGGCCGGTGAAGCCGAAGGGGTCCGTCACGTGGGAGTCGCTCACACCCCCGATCCTACGTGCGTGGGCGGCAGGTGGTGGAGGTGGGTCTAGTCACGGACGGCGGCGGCGATCTCCGCCACTGCCGCCGCGGCGGTCCGCACCCGGTGGACGTGGGGCAGCCACAGCGAGGGGCTGTCGTCGCCGAGGAGGAAGACGTCGACGTCGCCGCGCTCGGAGGCCTGGGTGGCGACCTCCTCCGCGCCCGGCGGGTTGCCGATCACCGCGAGCGCGGTCGCCTCACCCTGGGGCAGCCAGGTGAGGGCTCCGGCGCCTTCGGGCAGATGCTCGGCCGGGACGACGAGCGCCCCCACGCCGGCCTCCGCCAGCCCGCCGGCGATGACGTGCGCCGGCACGCGGTCGGCGACGGCGGTGAGGATCCGCACCGGCGCCGGACCGGACGCGGTGAGGTCGCGGATCGCCTGCATGAGGCCCAGGCGCATGACGCCGTGGGGGTCGCTGCCGGGCCGCTCGCCGAGGCGGTGGCGGCCCTGGTCGACCATCTCCGCCGCGGGCCGCACGAGGTCGGTCCAGACGGCGACGACACCGGCCTCCCGGGTGGCGCGGCTGAGCATCCGGTGGACGCGCCGCAGGTCCGGCTCGACGGCGGCCGCGGCCAGGGTGAGCGGGTCGAGGGCGAGGGAGCCGTCGTCGGCCTCCTCGGCGGGTCCGGTGTCCTCCCCGTCGCGGGGGTCGCCCGTGCCGGACTCGGTGGCGATACGGGCGGCGTCGACCGGCGCGACCCCCCGCAGGGTGAGGCGCCGCATCGTCTGGAGGCGGGCGACGTCATCGGGCGTGTACCGGCGGTGGCTGCCGGCCTGGTGCGCGGAGGGGCCCAGGCCGTAGCGGCGGTCCCACGTGCGCAGGGTCGAAGCGGCCACGCCCAGGGTTCGGGCAACGGCCGCCACGGTGAGGGGCGCAGCGTCCATCCGGGAGTCCCCGCCCGATCCGGGGGTCGCTCGAGCCACCAGTCCTCCTTCGTCGGCCTCGATTCTGCACCCCGGCGGCGGCGCGGGCACGTCCGCCGCGCCAGGAGTGCACCGAACGGCGCGGCTGCCCCGTTCACGGCGCGGTCCATGCCCGTTAGCGGATCGTTTCCTGAACTACTTTCGCGAGGGGCTTGAACAATGCCTGCATCGGTTGCTAGGTTCTACCTCATTGGCCCCGCGGCACCGAGGTCGCGCAGCACGGATGTGAAGGAGTACGACGATGGCAGAGCTCAGCAGGCTTCCCGGACCGGTCATGGACCTCTGGGAGTGGCAGTACCAGGGCAAGTGCCGCGAGGCCGACCCGAACCTCTTCTTCCACCCCGAGGGCGAGCGGGGTGGCACCCGGCGCCGCCGCGACGAGGCGGCCAAGGCCGTGTGCGCCGAGTGCCCCGTCATCCAGCAGTGCCGTGAGCACGCGCTGAAGGTCCGCGAGCCCTACGGCGTGTGGGGCGGCCTCTCCGAGGACGACCGCCAGCAGATCCTCACCACCCCGCTGCGCCGCGCCAGCTGACGCCGCACGTCGTCGTACGACGAAGGGCCCCGGTCTGACGACCGGGGCCCTTCGCTTGTCCTAGAAGGACGTCACTTCTCGACGACGGCGAGAACGTCACGCGCGGAGAGGATGAGGTACTCCTCGCCGGCGTACTTCACCTCGGTACCGCCGTACTTGCTGTAGATGACGACGTCACCCACGGCCACGTCCACGGGGACGCGGTTGCCCTTGTCGTCGACGCGGCCGGGGCCGACGGCGATGACGGAGCCCTCCTGGGGCTTCTCCTGGGCGGTGTCCGGGATGACGAGGCCAGACGCGGTGGTCTGCTCGGCCTCGAGGGTCTGCACGACGATGCGGTCCTCGAGGGGCTTGATGGAGACCGACACTGCGGACCTCCCCTTCGCTTAGGTGAGTAACGGAACAAGGTCAGGTCGCACCATGGCCGGCGGGCCGCCGTCGCGGGGGTCGGCCCGTGGTTCTGGTGCAGTCGCGGGACCCGGGGGCCGCCGCACGCCCAAATCTATGCCCGCGTTAGCACTCGGTCAAGGTGAGTGCCAACGGGTCGGGCGCCTACCATCGTCTGGTGGATGCCAGTGCGCTGAGCAAGCTGCTCTCCCCCGAGGGCTGGGCCCTGCTCGGCCAGCTGCCGCCCTACGACGAGGCGACCGCGCTCACGCTCTCGACGGCGCTGCGCGACCGGGGCCTGGACCCCGAGCTGGTCGCCGCCGCGATGACCCAGTCGCGGCTGCGCGCCAAGGGGCGGGCCAAGTTCGGGGAGTTCGCCGACGGGATGGTCTTCACGCAGGCGGGCCTCGAGCAGTCCACCCGGCTGACCGTCGCCGCGCACCACGCCGCGCGCTTCGCGGCGGCCGGCTCGACGAGGGTGGCGGACCTCGGCTGCGGCATCGGCGGCGACGCGATGGCACTGGGCGGCCTGGGGCTGCCCGTCCTCGCCGTCGAGCTCGACGAGCTCACCGCGGCCGTCGCGACCGTCAACCTGCGCCACTTCCCCGAGGTCACCGTCGTCCACGGTGACGCGCTCGCCACCGACCTCGACGGCGTCGACGCCGTCTTCGCCGACCCCGCGCGGCGCACCCGCGGCGGCCGGCGCATCTTCGACCCCTCCGCCTACTCCCCGTCCCTCGACGACGTCCTGGCGCTGCGCGACCGGGTGCCCGCGCTCGGCCTCAAGGTCGCCCCCGGCATCCCGCACACCGCGCTGCCCGCCGACGCGCACGCCCAGTGGGTGAGTGTGGCGGGGGACGTCGTCGAGGCGGGCCTGTGGTTCGGGCCGCTCGCTCCCGAGGGGCCGGGGCGCAGCGCCCTCGTCCTCGACCGCGAGGGCCGCGCGCACCGCCTCACCTCGGAGGTCGAGGCCGCCGACGCCCCCCTCCGGGCGGGGCAGGTGCGGGACCTGGACCACTACCTCTACGAGCCCGACGGCGCGGTCATCCGGGCCGGTCTCGTCGCCCTCGCCGGGGACGAGGTGGGCGCAGGCCTGGTGGCCGAGTCCATCGCCTACCTCACCGGGCCGCGGCTCGTGCGCTCCCCCTTCCTCACCGGCTACCGGGTGCTCGACTCCTTCCCCTTCGCGCTCAAGACGCTGCGGGCCTACCTGCGCGACCGGCAGGTGGGGACGGTGACGATCAAGAAGCGCGGCACCGCCGTCGAGCCCGGGCAGCTGCGCCGCCAGCTCTCCCCCAGCGGCCCGAACGCGGCGACGGTCGTCCTCACCCGGCTCGCGGGCCGGCAGAGCGTCATCGTCGTCGAGCCGGTCACGGCCCCCGAGTAGCCGGCGGCGGTCTCCGTGGCGGCGCATAGCGCCCGCGGACGGCATCATGTCCCCATGGAGATCGACTTCGCCCCCTCGGCGCGATCGACGGTGGGGATCGAGTGGGAGCTCGCCCTCGTCGACGTCGACTCCGGCGACCTGCGACAGGTCGCCCCCACCGTCCTCGAGGCGGTGCGCCCGCCCGGCGCGGACGCGCACCCCCACATCCACCCCGAGCTCCTCCTCAACACGATCGAGGTCGTCTCCGGTGTCGCGACGACGGTGCGCGGGGCGGGGGCGGACCTCGCGCGCACCGTCGAGGAGCTGCGCGCCGTGCTCGACCCGCTGCGGGTGGACCTCATGTGCGCGGGGACGCACCCCTTCGCCCGCTACGACTTCCAGCGGGTGACGAACAAGGAGCGCTACGCGACCCTCATCGAGCGGACCCAGTGGTGGGGCCGCCAGATGGTCATCTACGGCGTCCACGTGCACGTCGGCATCGAGGACCGGCGCAAGGTCCTGCCAATCCTGCGGGCGGTGCTGTGCTACCTGCCCCACCTCCAGTCCCTCGCCTCCTCCTCCCCGTTCTGGGCGGGACGCGCCACGGGCTACGCCTCCAACCGCGCCCTGCTCTTCCAGCAGCTGCCCACGGCCGGCCTGCCGCAGGTGTTCGACGAGTGGCACGAGCTCGAGGCCTACGCGGCGGACATGCTCCACACCGGCGTCATCGACTCTCTGGGCGAGATCCGCTGGGACATCCGGCCCGCGCCGCACCTGGGCACCCTGGAGATGCGCGTGTTCGACGGCGCCTCCAACCTCACCGAGGTCCTCGCCCTCGCCGCGCTCGTCCACTGCCTCGTCGAGCACTTCTCCACCATGCTCGACAACGGCGAGGAGCTGCCCCGGATGCCGCAGTGGTTCCTTCAGGAGAACAAGTGGCGCTCGGCGCGCTACGGCATGGACGCGATCGTCATCCTCGACGCCGCCGGCAACGAGCAGCTCGTGAGTGAGGCCGTCGCCGAGCTGCTCCCCCGGCTGGAGCCGGTCGCGGAGCGCCTGGGCTGCCTCGAGGAGCTCGACGGCATCCGCACGATCCTCGCCAAGGGCGCGTCCTACCAGCGCCAGCGCCGGGTGGCGCGCCGCCACGACGGCGACCTCGACGCCGTCGTCGCCTCGCTCGTCGCGGAGATGAGAGCGGGCCGCCCCCTCTGAGAAGCGCGCGGCCGGCCCGCCCGCCGCGCCGGACGAGCGCTGACCTACCCGCTCGTCCTCCCGCCTCCCCCGTCTGCACACCGCTGCGTGAGGGGAACGGGGGAGCTCGCGGAGCCGGCCGGCCCGCCGTCGCACGCAGGTCAGGCGCGGCGGGTCACCGACCAGGCGAGGGTCAGGGAGCCGGGCTCAGCGCGGGCTCCTCGCCGCTGAGGGCCGGGCGTCGACCGCGCACCGGGGGCAGCGTGTAGAGGCCGGGCACCTGGCGCGTGACCCTGTGCACGCCGAGACTGACGAGGATCGCCCCGACCGTCAGCACGGGTGGGAGCACCGGGGCCGCCCAGCCGATCCGGTCAGCGACGGGCTCGAGCAGCGCGGCGAGGACGACGATCGGGTAGAAGTGCAGGACGTAGATCGGGAGCGTCCGCCTCCCGAGGAACTCCAGCCACCGCATCGCGGGTCGCCCGCTGAGCACCACGGCGAGCGTGGCACCGAAGACGACCGCCAGGCAGCTGACGCCGAGGCGGACGCCGGGGACCCCCATCACGTCCGCCGCGGACACCGCTGCCGAGACCGCGAGGTAGCCGGCTGCGGCCACGACGGCGTGACGCGGGCGCACCCGCGTCGCCAGCTCGCGGAACCTGGGGCCGAGGAGCGCGGCCGCCAGGAAGAAGACGAAGTACTCCGTCATCTTGTTCAGTGTCATGTTCCCCGTGTCGAGAATGCCGGCCCCGAAGGCGAGGGAGACCAGCGTCGCCAGCGCGAGCTGCGCCCACACCGGTAGCCGGCGGATGGACCACGCAGCGAGGAAGTACAGCGCCAGGGAGTAGATGAACCACGTACTCGTGCTCGCGTGCGGCCACACGAGGACGCGCGCGAGCTCCGACCAGGACGGCACGTGGTTGAGGTTGGGCAGCACCTGGAACGCGAGGGTCCAGACGAAGGACCACAGCAGGTAGAGCCACAGCAGCAGGAGGACGCGCCGCCTCACCATGTGGCGCAGGTCCAGCGACAGTGCCTTCGCGGCGAAGATGCCGGCGGTGAAGAAGAACAGCGGCATCCGGAACGTCGTCAGCGCCCCGCCGGCGTCCGACCAGAACCAGGCCAGCCCGACGTCGTCGAGGAAGAACGCCGCGTGGTAGAGCACGACGAGGACGATCGCGCCGCCCTTGGCGACGTCCACCCAGCTCTCACGAGGCTTGGAGCCTGTAGTCATGGCGTGACGTTAACGACCGTCACCGGGGGGCAGTGGGGTGACCGGCGGGCCGAGGAGGAACAGGGTGGGGTGACCCCCGGGGTGAGCCGGCGGGGGCGTCAGGCGCGGACGGTGGTGAGCGGCATGCCCGAGTCGGCGGGGATGTCCCACGCGGAGGGTCCCACGCCCGAGCGGAGCATCGCCGAGCCCAGGGCAGCGATCATCGCGCCGTTGTCCGTGCAGTAGCGGATCGGCGGGATGCGCACCTCGATGCCGTGCTCCGCGCCGCGCTCGGCGGCCAGCTCGCGCAGCCGCGAGTTCGCCGAGAACCCGCCACCGATGACGACCGTCTGCGTGCCCGTCCGCTGGCACGCGGCCAGGGTCTTGCTCACGAGCACGTCGGCGACCGCCTCGGAGAAGGAGGCGGCGACGTCGGCGGCGGGGAGCTCCTCCCCGGCGTCCTCGACGCCCTCGACGTACCGGGCGACGGCCGTCTTGAGGCCGGAGAAGGAGAAGTCGTAGGGGTGGCGGGCCACGTCCTTGCCCTTCGACAGCCCGCGGGGGAAGCGGATCGAGGTGCGGTCGCCCTGCTGGGAGAGGCGGTCGACGTGCGGGCCGCCGGGGTAGGGCAGGCCGAGCAGGCGGCCGACCTTGTCGAAAGCCTCACCGGCGGCGTCGTCGAGGGTCTGCCCGAGCTCGACGACGTCGGTCGCGATGTCGCGCACCTCGAGCAGGCTGGTGTGGCCGCCGGAGACGACGAGCCCGACGAAGTGGTCGGGGAAGGCACCGTGGACGAGCTCGTCGACGGCGATGTGCCCGATGACGTGGTTGACGCCGTACAGCGGGCGGTCCAGCGCCAGGGCCAACGACTTCGCGGCGGCGAGACCGACGGTGAGCGACCCGACGAGGCCCGGGCCCGCGGTGACGGCGACGGCGTCGACGTCCTCGAGGCGGCAGTCCGCGGCGTCGAGCGCGGCGTCGAGCGTGGGGACGAAGGCCTCGAGGTGCGCGCGGCTGGCGACCTCGGGGACGATGCCGCCGAAGCGCGCGTGCTCGTCCATGGAGGAGGCCGTCACGTCGGCGAGCAGCTCGCGGCCCCTCACCAGCGCGAAGCCGGTCTCGTCGCAGCTCGTCTCGATGCCGAGGACCAGGGGTTCACTCACCCGTACAGGGTAGTGCGCCGCCCACCCGGCAACACCTGTGGCTGACCTCACAGCACCGGGGCGGATGGATCCCCGCGCCGGGGCGGTTGCCGTGGACATGACCACTGACGTGATTCCCGCGACCGACCTGCCGCGCGCGATCTTCCACGACGCGCGCACGACCAACTCCTTCACCCCGGAGCCGGTCGACGTGCAGCTCGTGCGCGAGGTCTACGAGGCGGTGCGCTGGGCGCCGACGGCGATGAACGGGCAGCCGCTGCGCCTCGCGGTGGTGGAGTCCCCCGCCGCCCGCGAGCGCCTCGTCGCCCACCTCAACGAGGGCAACAAGGCCAAGACCCTGGCGGCGCCGCTCACCGTCGTCGCGGCCTGCGACCCCGCCTTCCACGAGCACCTCGAGCTCCTCGCCCCGCACCGCGCCGGTGCCCGGGAGAAGATGGCGGGCGACCCGGAGTTCCGGGAGTCCTTCGCCCGCACCAACGGGCTCATCCAGCTCGGCTACCTCATCCTCGGCCTGCGCGCGGCCGGTCTGGCCGTGGGCCCGATGACCGGTCTCAGCGCGGCGGGCGTGGACGCCGAGCTCTTCGCCGAGTCCGGCTGGCGCACCCTCGCGGTCCTCAACGTCGGCCACGCCGCGAGCGAGGAGCCCGGGGCGGTGCACCCGCGCGCCGGCCGTCTCGACTTCGAGACCGCCGCCGTCGTCCTGTGAGGGCTACGGGGCGGCCGTGAGGTCGCCCCGGCCCGAACGCAGGGTGAGCCGCATGACGACGGCGTCCTCGTCGCCGTAGTAGCGCGGCCGGGTCCCGATCGGCACGAAGCCGGCGCGCTCGTAGAGCCGCTGCGCGCTGAGGTTGCCCGCCCGGACCTCGAGGAAGACGTGGCGGGCCCGCGCGGCGCGCGCCCGCTCGAGCAGGTCGGCGAGCAGGGCGGCGCCGGTGCCGCGGCCGCGGTGGCCGGTGGCCACCCCCACCGTCATGACCTCGCTGTCCTCCCCGAGCGCGATGCCCGCGTAGCCGACGACGGCGCCATCGCTCTCCGCCGCGACGTAGTACCGGCCCGCGTGGCTCAGCTCCTCCCGGTAGGCCGCCCGCGACCACGCACCCGGCCCGAAGAGCTCGCGCTCGAGCTCCATGACCCGGTCGAGGTCGTCCTCCCGCAGCGGCCGCAGGATCACGAGGCGCGCTTGCGCGCGGCCGCCGGGGTGACGTCGGGCCGGCGCAGGTACAGCGGCTCGGTGCCGAGCGCGACCTCCTCCCCCGCCTCCGCGCGCGCCAGCCGGGCGCGCACGACGCGGGCCAGGACGGCGGCGTCGACCTCGTCCGGCGCGCCGGGGGTGGGCGGCAGGACGTCGGCGTACAGGAGGGCACCGGGACCGGCGACGACGACGGGCCCCTCGTCCACCGCCGCGTCCAGCGGGTCCTCGGCGAGCTCGGCGGCGGGCCCCACGCGCGGCCCGGACAGGACCTCGACGTCGTCGTCCCCGAGCGCGCGGAAGCGGGCGGAGTAGACCTCCTTGCGCCGCGCGTCCCCGAGGACGAGGACGGTGGAGCCGGGGCGGACGTCGAGGACCTGGCGCGCGAGGACGTCGAGGCTGCTGACGCCGTGGACCGGGATGCCCCGGGCACGGGCGAAGGTGAGGGCGGTGACGAGACCGACCCGCAGGCCGGTGTAGGGCGCCGGCCCGGTGCCGACGGCCACGCGGTCGACGTCGGAGGCGCTCAGCCCCGCGGTCTCGAGGACCTCGGCGACGAGCGCGGAGAGACGCTCGGCGTGGCCGCGGTGGTCGGCGCTGCGGGCACGGGCCAGCACGCCGGCGTCGTCGTCGTGGAGGGCGACCGCACTGCCGGCGGAGGTGTCGATGCACAGGGTTCGCACGGCACCCAGGGTAGTCCGCCGTCGGCGGCGGTCACCCGCCGGGCTGCTCCGGGCGCGGGCCGTCGGCGTCGGTGTCCTCGGGCGGCGGCGCCATCCCGGCGTGAACGTCGGCCACGATCCGCGAGTCGGCCTGGCGGTACTGGCGTACCAGCAGGATGGCGACCCCCGCACCGGCGAGCACGATGACACCGATCGGGATGAGCGGGGAGAGGGTGCCGTCCTCCCCCTCGGACGTGCTCGGCACGGCAGCGGGCGGCGACTCCCCGCGCCACGCGGCGAGGAAGCCCTGGAAGACCTCGGCGGGCAGGGCGCCCTGGAGGACGCTGCGTGCCCCCTCGGTGAGCGGCCACACCTCCCCCTCGAGCAGGCCGAACCAGCCCTCGACGGTGTCGTCGCGGATGAGGACCGTGCCGGAGGGGATCTCCTGGAGGGCGGCGGCGAGCTCGGTGTCCTCGGTGACGTCGAGCAGCTCGAGCGAGCCGCCCTCCGCACCCGCGCGGACCACCCCCACCGGCTCGGGCGTGTCGGCGGTGCGCCGGACGACGGCGGCGACCCACTCCTCGACGGGGGCGGCCGGGACGTCGGGCTCCTCACCGGCGACGTAGGCGTCGTTCCACGTCGCGACCCGGCGCGGGGCGCCGAGGGTGAGGTCCTCACCGAGGTCGGCGACGGCGTCGTCGCCCTCCTCGGCGAACCAGGCGGAGACCTCGGCGGGCACGTCGGTGGCCGAGGCGCTGGGCGTGGGCTCGCTCGGCGCGTCTGTCGCGGCGGTGGCCGCGGCGGGGTGAAGCAGGACCGCGGCCGCGAGGAGCAGCCCGGCCAGCCGGCGTCTGGTCACCGGACGGTCCCGGCCGGGTCCGCCCCGAGGGCGGCGGCGACGTCGACGCCCTCCCACCGGGGCCCGTGGGCGTGGATCGTCACGGTGCGGGCACCGGCGTCGGCGACCTCGTCGGCGTCCCGCAGGCCTCCGCGCGGCCGGCCGACCATGACCTCGAGGCGGTCCTCGGCCAGCCCCTCGACCAGGCCCTCGCCCCACTCGACGACGGTGACGGAGTCCTCCAGGGAGCTGTCGAGGTCGAGGGCGTCGACCTCGGCGAGGGACTGGAGGCGGTAGGCGTCGACGTGGACGAGGTCGGGCCCCTCCCCCAGGCTCGGGTGGGCGCGGGCGATGATGAAGGTGGGCGAGGCGACCTGGCCGCGCACGCCGAGCCCGGCGCCGATGCCCTGAGTGAGGGTGGTCTTCCCGGCGCCGAGGTCCCCGGTGAGGACGACGAGGTCGCCGGCGCGCAGGACCCCGGCGAGGCGGCGCCCGAGCTCGCGGGTGGCCTCGGGGTCGGCGGGCTGCCAGGTGGTCATGAGGGGTCCTCCTGCGAGACGTGGGTGCGAGGGATGCGGCTGCCGAGGCGGGTGACGATCTCGTAGCTGATGGTGCCGGCGGCGTCGGCCCAGTCCTGCGCCGTCGGGTCGCCGTCGCGGGCGTCACCGAGGAGCACCGCGCGGTCACCGACCGCCACGTCCGCGCCGTCGGGCCCGAGGTCGACGACCACCTGGTCCATGCTCACCCGCCCGGTGACCCGGCCGCAGTGCCGGCCGACGCGCACCGGCCCGGCGTTGCCGGCGTGGCGGGGGATGCCGTCGCCGTAGCCGAGGGGGACGAGCGCGAGCCGCCCGGCCGACGGCGTCGTGTAGGTGTGGCCGTAGCCGACCGGTGTGCCGGCGGGGACGTCCTTGACGTGGACGACCTCCGCCTCCAGCCGCATGGCGGCACGCAGGCCGAGGGCGACGGCGTCGGCGACGTCCGGGGCGGGTGAGAGCCCGTAGAGGGCCAGGCCCGGGCGGACGAGGTCGAGGCGGGTGTCGGGGTGGAAGAGGGTGCCGGAGGAGGCGGCGAGGTGGCGGACGGCGGGCCGCAGCCCCGCCCGCTCGACAGTGGCGACGGCGTCGCGGAAGGCCGCGAGCTGCGTGGCCGTCGTCGGCTCGGCCGGCTCGTCACCGCGGGCGAGGTGGGACCAGATGCCGACGACGTCGACGGTGCCCTCCGCCGCGAGACGGGCCGCGTGGTCGACGAGCTCGGTCCACTGCGCGGGCCGGGCGCCGCCGCGGGCCATGCCGGTGTCGGCCTTGAGGTGGACGCGGGCGGCGCGGCCGGTGACGCGGGCGGCGGCGGCGAGCTCGTCCAGGGCCCACGGCGCCGACGCCGAGAGGTCGAGGTCCGCGGCCAGCGCGTCGGCGAGCGGGGCCCCGGGGCCGTAGATCCAGGTGAGGAGGGGCGCGTCGACGCCCGCGGCACGCAGCTCGAGGGCCTCGCCGAGCTGGGCCACCCCCAGCCACGTCGCACCGGCCGCCAGCGCCGTGCGCGAGACCGGGACGATCCCGTGCCCGTAGGCGTCCGCCTTGACCACGGCCATGACCTCCGCGGCACCCGCGACGGCCCGCAGCCGCTCGATGTTCGCGCGGATGGCGGCATGGTCGACGACCGCCCGTGCCGGGTAGTAGCTCACGGTGCCGAGTCTGCCACGGTGCCGCGCGGCCTCAGCGGTCCGCGAGCAGCGCGGCGACGACGCCGGGGACCGCGTCGGCAACCTGCAGGGCGGTGACGGGCCCGCCGGCCGAGGCGCGCGCGCCGGCGCGGCCGTGGACGAGGGCCGCGGCGGCGGCGAGCTCGGCGGTGAGGGTGCCGTCGGGGTCCTGGCGGTCGGTGAGGTCCTCCCCGCGGACGGCGAGCAGGGCACCGAGGACCCCGGCGAGGACGTCACCCGTGCCGGCGGTGGCGAGCCAGGGCGTGCCGTCCGCCTGGCTCAGCGCGGCACCGCCCGGGGCAGCGACGACGGTGGTCGGTCCCTTGAGGAGGACGACGGCGCCGGTGAGCGCGGCAGCCCGGCGGGCCAGCTCGAGCGGTGCGGCCTCGACGTCACCGCGCTCGGTCTCCTCCCCGCGGGCGGTGAGCAGCCGGGCCAGCTCCCCGGCGTGCGGGGTGAGGACGGTGGTGGGGGCGAGCCGCTCGGGCGCGAGGGCCAGGGCGCCGGCGTCGAGCACGGCGGGGACGCCGTCGTCGAGGGCGCGGCGGAGGGCGTCGCGCACGTCGTCGGCGCGGGCGTCGTCGTCGGGGTCGATGCCGCTGCCCAGGGCCCAGGCCTGGACCCGTCCGCTGCCGACCACGACCTCGGGGAAGCGCGCGTGGATCATCCGGGCGACGGCGTCGGGGCCGAGGTAGCGGACCATGCCGAGCCCGGTGCGCAGCGCGCCGGCGGCGGCGAGGACGGCGGCGCCCGGGTAGGTGGTCGAGCCGGCGACGAGCCCGAGCACCCCGCGGGTGTACTTGTGGTCGGTGGCGACGGGCGCGGGGAGGAGGTCGGCGACGTCGGCCGGGGTGAGGCGGCGCAGCGCCGGCTCACCGAGGTGGGGGGCCAGGCCGATGTCGACGACGACGACGCGTCCCGCCAGCGCCTCCGCGGGCTGGACGAGCAGGCCGGGCTTGGCGGCGCCCATCGTCACGGTGACGTCGGCGCGCAGCACCGGGCCGGGGACGGCGCCGTCGTCGACGCCGATGCCCGAGGGGACGTCGACGGCGACGACGGTGGGCTCGTCCGGCATGAGCGCACGCTGGTCCGCGAGCGCGGTGACGATGCCGGCGAGGGGCTCCCGCAGGCCGCCGCGGGCGCCGATGCCGGTGAGCCCGTCGACCCACACGCCGGCGCGGTCGGCGAGGACGGCGAGCTCTGCGTCGCGGGGGCGGCCGCCGTCGTCGAGGACGTGGCGGACGCGCACGCCGGCGCTGCGGGCCGCGTCAAGAGCACGCTCGTGCGGCCGGACCGTGCACAGCGCGGCGACGACCTGCAGCCCCCGCCGGGCGAGGTAGCCGCCGGCGTACAGGGCGTCCCCGCCGTTGTTGCCGCCGCCCACGAGGAGGAGGACCGTGCTCCCGCTGCGGCGCGCCCCGAGCCGGCGCAGCTCGCGCAGCACCTCGGTGGCGACGGCGAAGGCGGCCTGCGTCATCAGCTCGTCGGGCGCGGTGGAGGCGAGCAGCGGAGCCTCGGCCGCCCGGACCGCCTCGGCCTCGTGCGCACGGATCATGCCCTCATTGTGTCGCGTGCCCCCGGACCCCGCCGCCGAGCCAGGCCCCCCTCCCACCGCCGACAGCTGAGTTGTTACCCGCGGCAACCACCGCGGACGGAGTGAGCCCCCACTACCAGGAACAACTCAGCTGTCGGCGGAGAGACGGGGCGGCGGCTCAGCGCTCGGCGAGGACCATGGCGGAAGCGATCCCGGCGTCGTGCGAGATCGACAGGTGCCAGGTCCGGATCCCCAGCTCCTCGGCCCGCGCGAGGACCGAGCCGCGCACGTGGACGACGGGCGCCCCACCGACCACCCGCTCGACCGTGCAGTCCTGCCACGACATCCCGCCCGGCGCGCCGAGCGCCTTGGCGATCGCCTCCTTGGCCGCGAAGCGCGCCGCGAGCGAGGCGGGCGGCAGCCCACGCTCCTCGGGAGTGAAGAGCTTCTCCCGCAGCCGCGGGGTGCGCTCGAGCGTCCGCATGAAGCGCTCGACGTCGACGACGTCGATGCCCACCCCGACGATGCTCACTCGACGGTGACGGACTTCGCGAGGTTGCGCGGCTGGTCGACGTCGTAGCCCTTGGCGCGGGCCAGCTCGCCCGCGAAGATCTGCAGCGGGACGACGGAGACGAGCGGCGTCATGAGCGTGGGCGTGGGCGGGTAGCGGAAGACGACGTCGGCGAAGGTGACGTCGTCGTCGCCGTCCTCGGCGATGACGAGGTGCGCGCGCCACGGGCGCGGATCTCCTGGATGTTGGAGATGACCTTGGCGTGCAGGGTGGGACGGCGCGGGGTGGGCACGACGACGAAGACCGGCTGGCCCTCCTCGATGAGCGCGATCGGGCCGTGCTTGAGCTCGCCGGCCGCGAAGCCCTCGGCGTGGATGTAGGCGAGCTCCTTGAGCTTGAGCGCGCCCTCGAGCGCCACCGGGAAGCCGACGTGGCGACCGAGGAAGAGCACCGACGTCGCGTCCTTCATCGAGCGGGCGACCTCACGCACCTCCTCCTGGCGGGCGAGCACCTCCTCGATCTTCGCGGGGATGCGGCCGAGCTCGGTGAGGTAGTCGGCGACCTCGTCGATGTACTTGTTGCCGCGCAGCTGGGCGAGGTACAGGCCGAGCAGGTAGGTCGCGGTGATCTGCGCGATGAAGGCCTTCGTCGAGGCGACGGCGACCTCCGGCCCGGCGTGCGTGTAGAGGACGGCGTCGGACTCGCGGGCGATGGTCGAGCCGTAGGTGTTGACGACGGCGAGCACCTTGGAGCCCTGCTCGCGGGCGTGGCGCACCGCCATGATCGTGTCCATCGTCTCCCCCGACTGGGAGATGGCCACGACGAGGGTCTTCTCGTTGACGACGGGGTCGCGGTAGCGGAACTCGTGGGCGAGCTCGACCTCGACGGGGATGCGGCACCAGTGCTCGACGGCGTACTTCGCCACGTGGCCGGCGTAGGCGGCCGTGCCGCACGCGACGACGATGATCTTGTCGATGCTCCGCAGGATCGTCTCGTCGATGCGCAGCTCGTCGAGCTTGAGGCGCCCGAGCTCGTCGGTGCGGCCGAGCAGCGTGTCGGCCACGGCCTGCGGCTGGTCGTGGATCTCCTTGTCCATGAAGGAGTCGAAGCCGCCCTTGACGGCCGCCGCGGCGTCCCACTCGACGGTGAAGGCGCGCGGCTCGACCGGCTGCCCGCCGGCGTCGACGACCCTCACGGAGTCCCCGGTGATGGTGACGACCTGGTCCTGGTCGACCTCGAGCGCGGACTTCGTCTGCGAAACGAAGGCGGCGACGTCGGAGCCCAGGTAGTTCGCGCCGTCGCCCAGCCCGATGACGAGCGGGGAGTTGCGGCGGGCGGCGACGATCGTGCCCGGCTGGTCGGCGTGGACGGCGAGGAGGGTGAAGGCGCCCTCGAGCCGCTTGGTGACCTCGAGCATCGCGGCGGTGAGGTCGCCGTCGTAGAGGCGACCGAGGAGGTGGGCGACGACCTCGGTGTCGGTCTGCGAGGCGAAGACGGCGCCGTCGGCGAGGAGCTCGTTCCTCAGCTTGGCGAAGTTCTCGATGATGCCGTTGTGGATGAGCGCCAGGCGCCCGTCGCCGGACAGGTGCGGGTGGGCGTTCTCGTCGGTCGGCGCGCCGTGGGTGGCCCAGCGGGTGTGCCCGATCGCGGCCTGCGTCCCGGGCAGCGGCTCGCGCTCGAGCTCGTCGAGCAGCCCCTGGAGCTTGCCGGCCTTCTTCCGCACCGCGAGGGCGCCGTCGGCGACGACGGCGATGCCCGCGGAGTCGTAGCCCCGGTACTCGAGACGGGCGAGCCCGTCGAGGACGACGTCGACAGGCGGGGTGCCCGCGGTCGAGACGGACACTGCTCCCACGATTCCGCACATGGGTTCCAGCGTAACGGCCACCGACCCGCATTCTGCACGCGGGGGCCGTCCACAGATCTTCATGAGGGACTGACATTCGAGCGACTGGGCTCTAGGTTGTCCATCACGTGCGATGGGGGACGGTCATGAACCAGGTCGACGGCTGGACCATGCGGCTCCTTGCGGGCAGCGGCGGTGACGTGGCGCGCAGACGCGTGACGACCGCGTCGCACGACGCTGCAGCCCGACGCTCTCGGAGGAGGACACGGGGTCCGAGGGTTGCCGCTCTCATCAGCCTGCTGACGATGTCGGCTTGCAGCGCCGACCCCGAACCCATGCCCAGCGACGACCCCACGGCCACGGCCACGGCCACGGCCACGGCCACGCAGGAGACACCGAACTCCGGAGCAGTGCCCACACCATGGCCTGAGCCGGCACGTCCGACCGCTATGGAGCGGGACGGCATCGAGGGGGCGACGGCGGCGGCCGAGTACTTCCTCGCGCTCTACCCCTACGTGTACTCCACCGGAGACCTGGAGGTCTGGCGGGAGATGTCACACCCGGAGTGTGAGTTCTGTACGAACACATCGGAGGATGTGGCTGAGATGCACGGTGATGGAGGATTCGCCGTTGTCGGGGAGTTTGTTGTCGACGACGTCGTCGCACACCCACCGGACGAGGAGTTTCCCCACTTCCGCGTCGAGTTCACGGGCACTGAGGGTCCGTCGAGCCTCTACTCGCGGGACGGCGAGCTCGAGCTGAGTTCTCCGGGTGGCGCCGGCTCCTTCCGCTTTGCGGTCATCCGACAGGCGGGTGACTGGCAGATCCGGGAGGCGCTCGCTGAGAGTGAGGAGAGATGAACGGCGTCGTGACTGCTTCGCTTCTCCTCCTCACTCTCGTGCCATCCGAACGAGCTGGGTCTGACCAGGATGCGCTGTGGGCCGAGCTCCGCGGCAACGCCACCCACGTTGTCGACTTCTTTGCCAGCGACCGAGAGTCAGAGGGTCCTGCGCGCGGCCGCTCGTCAGGCGCCTCCTCCCCAACCACCTCCTCCGGGAGCGGCCGAGGCGGTTCGAGCGCGTCGGCATGCATCCCGCGCGTCCGCGTCCTCGACGGTGTCGCACAGCGAGGGTCGGCGTGCCCCGACGGGTCCGCGAGCGAGGGCGAGACGGGCGGGCTCGTGTGGGTGCCGGCGGGGGAAGGAGCCGACGACCCGGCCGTGGAACCACTGGTCGTGACACGGGAGGACGTCGAGTCACTCCTTGTGGACTCCGGCAGCCTCGAGGTGCAACCAGACCAACCGTGGGTCCTCGTCAACGCCGAGACGATCGTGTTCACCGATGCCGCCGAGCACGTGCTGACCACGCAGCCGCTCGGCCTCGACGTCGAGCTCCGCGTCGTGCCGGTGCAGCACACCTGGGACTTCGGTGACGGCAGCGTCCCCTTCGTGGGCCGCGACCCGGGTGCGCCCTGGCCGGACCACACCGTCGCCCACACCTACAGCACAGTGGGCGAGGCTCGGATCACCCTGCACACCGAGTGGGACGCCCACTTCCGCGTGGAAGGAACGAGCGCCTGGGTGCCGGTCACCGGGCGGCCGGTCACTGTGGCGACCAGTGACCCGTTCCAGGTCCTTGCCGCGGTCCCGCGACTGACGGGCTGACGTGCGCTTGCCGTCTGCTCCGGCGCGGTCGCGGTCGCGGTCGCGGTCGGCAAGAGTGCTGTGGGAATAAGTCGGCTCTCGGCGGAGGGGGTGGACGCGGCGGGCCGACGGCGGTGCGCACCACCCGCCGCCGTGCGCCAGACTGGTGCCGTGACGTCCCCGCAGGCAGCGACGTCGGCGACGCAGCCGGCCACCTCTCCCTTCCTCGAGTTCGACCGCGCGGCGTGGAGCCGGCTGTCGGCCGCGACCCCCCAGCCGCTCACCTCCGCGGACATCGACCGCCTCCGGGGTCTGGGCGACCCCGTGGACCTCACCGAGGTCGACACCGTCTACCGGCCGCTGTCCCGCCTGCTGTCGCTGTACGTCGCGTCCTCCCGGCGCCTCGGCTCGGTGACCTCGACCTTCCTCGGGGAGCGGATGGGCCGCACGCCCTTCGTCATCGGGGTGGCCGGCTCGGTCGCCGTCGGGAAGTCGACGACGTCGCGGCTGCTGCGGGAGATGCTGCGCCGCTGGTCGGGGATGCCGCGGGTGGACCTCGTGACGACGGACGGCTTCCTCCACCCCAACGCCGAGCTCGAGCGCCGGGGCCTCATGTCCCGCAAGGGCTTCCCCGAGTCCTACGACCAGCGCGCGCTGCTCCGCTTCCTCAGCGCGGTGAAGTCCGGCGTCCCCGAGGTCACCGCCCCGGTCTACGACCACCTCACCTACGACATCGTCCCGGGCCGGGAGATCACGGTGCACCGCCCCGACGTCCTCATCGTCGAGGGCCTCAACGTCCTGCAGCCCGCCCGCACGACGTCGGACGGCGCACCCAGCCTCGCGGTGAGCGACTTCTTCGACTTCTCGATCTACGTCGACGCCCGGACGAGCGACGTGCGCCGCTGGTACGTCAACCGCTTCCTGTCGCTGCGGGAGACGGCCTTCGCCGACCCCCGCTCGTACTTCCACCGCTACGCGGCGCTGAGCGACGAGGAGGCCGTCGAGACGGCCACCCGGATCTGGGGCTCGATCAACGAGCCGAACCTCGAGGAGAACATCCTGCCCACGCGTGGGCGCGCCTCCCTCGTGCTCACGAAGTCCGGTGACCACCGCATGCACCGGATGCGGCTGCGCAAGATCTAGCCGGGCGTGCTCGTGCGCTCGTCGCGGCGCGGCTCGGCGGGGTCCGGCGCGGCCACGTAGTCCGGGGCAAGGACCTCCAGGCTCTCGGGCAGCTTGCTGCCGAAGCGGCGGTGCACCCACTGCAGGGCCGCGTCGACGACGAACCCGATGACCACCCCGCCGGCGACGCCGACGGCGATCGCCACGAGCGGGTGGTCGTGGAGGAACACGCCGGCGCCGATCCCCAGGAGCGTGGAGTACCCGCCCCACACGAGGGCGGCGATCGCGGCGATGAGGATGAACCGCGGGCGGGGGAAGTGGACCGCACCGGCCGTCATGTTGACCGCTACCCGCCCGATCGGGACGAAGCGCGCAGAAAGGATGAGCACGGTGCCCCGCTGGGCCAGGGCGCGCCGGGCCCAGGCGAGGCTGGCCTTCCCGCGCTTGCCCTGGAAGATGCGCAGCCGGTCGATGGGCACCTTGGTGCCGATCGTGTAGGCGATGAGGTCCCCGGTGAAGGCGCCCACCGCCGCGACGAGGACGAGCAGCCACAGGCTGGGGCCGTCGCCCGTCATCGCGAGCACCGCGACGCCGATGACGATCGACTCGCTGGGCACCGGCGGGAAGAACCCGTCGATGGTCGCCAGGACGAGGACCGCGACGAGCAGCCACGGGGAGTCGGCCATGCCGAGCACCCAGGCCTCGATCGCCGCCATGGCCGCCGTCATCGGGCACCGGTTCGTGTCACCGGACCATTAGACCTTGCCGGGCACCCCGGTGTCACCGGGGATCACCCTGAGGAGACCCTGGGTCAGCCGAGCGCGAGACGCGCGCGGACGACGTCGGCGAGCTCCCCCGCGACGGCGTCGGCCTCCTCCTGGGTGGCAGCCTCGACCATGACCCGCACGAGCGCCTCGGTGCCCGACGGGCGGAGCAGGACGCGGCCGGTGTCGCCCAGGCGCTGCTCGGCGGCGGCGACGGCGTCGCGCAGCCCCTCGTCGGTGCCGGCGCGGACCTTGTCGACGTCGGGGACGTTGATGAGGGTCTGCGGGAGGCGGGTGACGATCGAGCCGAGCTCGGCGAGCGAGCGCCCGGTCTCGACCACGCGCGCGGCGAGGAGGAGCGCGGTGAGGAGGCCGTCGCCGGTGGTCGCGTGGTCGCTGGCGATGATGTGGCCGGACTGCTCGCCGCCGAGGCTGAAGCCGCCCGCGCGCATCGCCTCGAGGACGTAGCGGTCACCGACCGCCGTCTGGACCGTCCGGATCCCGGCCTCGCGCATGGCGAGGATGAGCCCGAGGTTGCTCATCACCGTGACGACGAGGGTGTCCTCGGCGAGCCGGCCCTGCTCCTTGAACGCGGTGGCGAGGATGCCCATGATCTGGTCGCCGTCGACGATCGTGCCCTCGTGGTCGACAGCGATGCAGCGGTCGGCGTCGCCGTCGAAGGCGACACCGAAGGCAGCGCCGGAGGCGACGGTGACGGCCTGCAGCTGCTCGGGGTGGGTGGAGCCGCAGTCGTCGTTGATGTTGCGGCCGTCGGGCGAGGCGTTGATGACGACGACGTCGGCGCCCGCCTCCCGCAGCGCGAGCGGGGCGATGTCGCTGGCCGCGCCGTTGGCGCAGTCGATGGCGATCCGCAGGCCCTCGAGCGGCCGGCCGGTCGCGGCGACGAGGTGGTCGATGTACGTGCGGTCCGCGGCGCGCGCGTCCTCCTCGATGCGGCCCACGCCGTCACCGGTCGGGCGGTCCCACGCGGCGCCCAGGCTCTCCTCGATCGCGTCCTCGATGGCGTCCTCGAGCTTGAAGCCGCCGTGGGCGAAGAACTTGATGCCGTTGTCGGGCATGGGGTTGTGCGAGGCGGAGATGACGACGCCGAGGTCGACGTCCGTCGTCGCCGTCAGGTGGGCCACGCCCGGGGTGGGGAGCACGCCGACCTCGACGACGTCGACGCCCGCGCTCGTGAGCCCGGCGGCCAGGGCCGCGGAGAGGAAGTCCCCGGAGATGCGGGTGTCGCGGCCGATGACGGCGCGGGGGCGGCGTCCCTCAGCGCCGGCGGTGGCGGTGAGGACCCGTGCCGCTGCCGCTCCGAGGCCGAGGGCGAGCTCCGCGGAGATGTCGCGGTTGGCGAGCCCGCGCACGCCGTCGGTTCCGAACATTCGGGGCATAGCTGTGTTCCTCACATGTATAGGTCAGTGGTGCCAGTCCCATGGTGCCAGGCCAGTCCCCAGCACCCCCTCCCCCCTGTCCGCATATGCGGGCTTTCTGCCGCCCTCAGCCGCGAGCGACCGCAGAATTCGCGCATATGCCGACCAGTGGAGGGGAACGCGGAACGGCCCCGCCTGACGACGGGGCCGTTCCTTCCAGCGCTGGATCAGCGCTTGGAGTACTGCGGGGCCTTACGGGCCTTCTTGAGGCCGGCCTTCTTGCGCTCGACCGCGCGGGCGTCGCGGGTGAGGAACCCGGCCTTCTTGAGTGCCGGGCGGTTGGAGTCCTCGTCGATCAGGTTGAGGGCGCGGGCCACGCCGAGGCGCAGCGCACCGGCCTGGCCGGAGATGCCGCCGCCGTGGATCCGCGCGACGACGTCGAAGCGGCCCTCGATGTCGAGCAGCGAGAACGGCGAGCTCACCAGCTGCTGGTGGAGCTTGTTGGGGAAGTAGTCCTCGAGCGAGCGACCGTTGATGGTCCACTGGCCCGACCCGGGGACGAGTCGGACGCGCGCAACCGCTTCCTTGCGGCGGCCGAGCGCCTGCCCGGGGGCGGTGAGGCTCTGACCGGCACCCGCGGCGGGTGCGTCGGTCTCGGTGGTGTAGCTGCTGGGGACGTTCTCGTCGTCCAGCTCGATCTCGGGAGTGGTCTCAGCCACAGTTCTCCTCGTGTCCTGGTGAGAGGCTGCCGAGTCCTTGCGGACTACTGGGCAACCTGGGTGATCTCGAAGGCCTGCGGCTGCTGCGCGGCGTGGGGGTGCTCCGGGCCTGCGTAGACCTTGAGCTTCTTCAGCTGCTCGCGACCGAGGGTCGTCTTGGGAACCATGCCGCGGACAGCCTTCTCGATCGCGCGCTCCGGGAAGCGCTCGAGGAGCTGGGCGTAGCTCGTGGCCTTGAGGCCACCCGGGTAACCCGAGTGACGGTAGGCCATCTTGTCGTCGAGCTTGCTGCCGGTGAGGGCGACCTTCTCCGCGTTGATGACGATGACGAAGTCACCGTTGTCGACGTGCGGTGCGAAGCTCGGCTTGTGCTTCCCACGGAGCAGGGTGGCGACGTGGGTCGCCAGTCGGCCGAGGACGACGTCGGTAGCGTCGATGACGTACCAGTTCTTCTCGACGTCGCCGGGCTTCGGTGTGTACGTGCGCACGGGCGTAGCCTTCGTTTCTCTGTCGTCGGGCGGCGTCGTGCGCGTTGGCGCAAGGGCCGTCCATGGTCTGGTGGTGCTCGCTGAGCGCATCCGCGCCGCTGCGCCGGCGAGTGGGAGCACCGGGGAGCGCAAAGGGATGCACAACGACATCCAAGAGTACCGCCGTCCGCCGCGCTGGGTCAAAGGCGGCGGACGACGGCCTGAGTGAGACGTGCCACGCGGGTCAGCCGGGCGTGCCGCCCTCACCGGTGAGTCCGATGGGGTCGTCCTCCTCGCGGATGCGCATGGCGGCCTCCTCGGCCGTGGCCGCGCCGCCGGC
The DNA here is from genome assembly GCF_965111665.1 of Georgenia sp. Marseille-Q6866. Taxonomy (NCBI): domain Bacteria; kingdom Bacillati; phylum Actinomycetota; class Actinomycetes; order Allobogoriellales; family Allobogoriellaceae; genus Georgenia; species Georgenia sp. Marseille-Q6866. The sequence goes on from NZ_CBCOOR010000013.1 coordinate 58,080, forward strand.
GACGCCGACGTCCTGGGCCATCACGTCCTGCTCCCGCTCACCGAGCGGCCCGACGGCCTCCTCGGACACGGACTCGATGCGGCCGGCGCGGTCGGGCTCGCGGTGCGCCTCCGGCTGCTGCGGCTCCTCCCACACCTCGGGCTCCTCCTGGTCGAGCCGCTCGGCGATCGTGTCGCCCTCGATCTGCTCGGCCTGGGTGAGGTTCTTGCCGCGCAGCGGGTCACGGTCCAGCGGGACGTAACCCTCGTCCATGACGTCGTCGACGCCACGCTGCTCGAGGGTGTCCTCCTGAGGCAGCTTGTCCGTGTCTCCCTCGCCGGGCAGCGACGGGTCGGGGCTGGTTGCTGGGGTGTCTCCTGGCTCGGTCATGCCCTCCAGGCTGCCACCGCCCTCCGCGTGCCGCACGGGGAGAGGAGCGGCTACCGGGCGGGGAGGGTGCGGACGTTGCGTGCCTGCGCGGCCCGGGTGGCGAGCTCCTCGTCGGCGGGGTAGCCGACCTCCTCGAGGGTGAGCCCGTGGGCCGCGACGACGGTGACCCCGGGGTCCCGGCGCCCGGCAGCGAGGACCGCCGCGGGCCAGTCCACGGGCCGGCGTCCCTCCCCCACGGCGAGGCTCGCGCCGACGAGCGCGCGCACCATGGAGTGGCAGAAGGCGTCCGCGCGGACCGTCGCGACGACCAGCCCGTCGGCCCGCCGCTCCCAGCGCAGCTCCTCGAGGGTGCGGATCGTCGTGGCCCCCTCGCGAGGCTTGCAGTACGCGGCGAAGTCGTGCTCCCCGCGCAGCCACTGGGCGGCGACGTCCATGGCGTCGACGTCGAGCGGGCGCCCGTGCCACAGGACGTCACGGCGCCGCAGCGGGTCGCGGGCCGCCGGGGTGTCGGCCACCCGGTAGACGTAGCGCCGCCACACGGCGGAGAAGCGGGCGTCGAAGCCGGGCGGCGCGACCCGCACACCGTGGACGACGACGTCACCCGCCCCGCGGGGGCGCGCGTCCCGGCCGAGGACGCCGGCGAGGCGGGAGACGAGGGCCTCCTCGGGCGGACGCTCGCTGCGCCCGGGCACCGCCCGCCACGCGGCGGCGGGCACGTCGAGGTGGGCGACCTGGCCGCGCGCGTGCACCCCGGCGTCGGTGCGCCCGGCGACCGTCAGCCGCGCGGGCGCCGGCAGGCGCAGGACGGTGGTCAGTGCCTCCTCCACGGTCCCCTGGACGGTCCGCAGACCGGGCTGGGTGGCCCACCCGGCGAAGTCCGTGCCGTCGTAGCGGAGGTCCAGCCGTAGGCGGACCGTCTCGTCCTCGGGGGCAGCGCTCACGCCTCGCAGGCTAGTACCGTCCCCCGGGTGGACCCCCTGAGCACCGCGCGCCGCGGCCCGACCACGCTCGCCGTCGACTGCGGGGGCGGCGGGATCAAGGCCTCGGTGCTCGACGCGGCCGGCACGATGCACGCCCAGCCGGTCAGGGCCGCTACGCCCTACCCGTTGCCCCCGCAGCGGCTCGTCGACACGATCCGGTCCCTGGCCGACCAGCTGCCGCCCGCCGAGCGCGCCACCGTCGGGATCCCCGGGATGATCCGGCACGGCGTCGTCGTCACGACCCCGCACTACGTCACGCGCGCCGGTCCCAGGACCAAGGTGCTGCCCGACCTCGTCGAGGCGTGGGAGAACCTCGACCTCCAGGAGGCCCTGAGTGCCGAGCTCGGCATGCCGGTGCTGCTCCTCAACGACGCGGAGGTGCACGGTGCGGGCGTCGTCGCCGGGGCCGGGCTCGAGCTCGTCGTCACCCTCGGCACGGGCCTGGGCAACGCCCTGTTCGACGGCGGCCGGCTGGCTCCGCACCTCGAGCTCTCGCGGGCACAGGCCCGGTGGGGCCTCACCTACGACGAGTACATCGGGGAGCACGAGCGGCTGCGGCTGGGCGACGCGATGTGGTCGCGGCGGGTGCGGCAGGTCGTCGACTCCCTGCGCCCGGTGGTCCTGTGGGACCGGCTCTACCTCGGTGGCGGCAACTCGCGCCGCATCACCGGTCCGACCCTGGACCGGCTGGGCGACGACGTCGTCATCGTCCCCAACAGCGCAGGGATCGTCGGCGGGGTGCGGGCCTGGGAGCTGGGCGGGATCACGCCGAGCGGGCGGTCCTGACCGACCCGGGTGCGACCTCCTCGACGAGGTCGAGCATGATCTGGCTGAACTCCTCGGGGCGCACGAGCGAGACGAGGTGGGTGGCCCCGGGAACGATCTCCAGGCGCCCGTCGCGACAGGCGGCGAGGAAGCGCCGCTCCTGGGTGCGGAAGTGGTCCCAGCGGCCGTTGACGAGCCGCACGGGCGCGTCGATGGCGCGCAGGTCGGCGATCGGGTCGAGGCCGCCGACGGCGGCGAGCGCCGCGTCCATCACCCCGAGCTCCATGCCGCCGTCGTGGAGGTCCGCGAGCGCCGCGGGCGGCAGGGCCACCCGGGCGAGGGTGTCGTTGAGCCACCGGCCGCCGTCGGGCAGGCGCGCGATGAGCGCGGCGACCCGCCGGTAGGCGGCCAGGCCGGGGCCGCGCGGCTGCGTGGAGCACCCCGCCGCCAGCACGCCTGCCACCCGCTGCTCGGTCCGTGCCGCCCAGTGCAGGGTGAGGTAGCCGCCGAGGGACAGGCCCACGACGACGACGGGACTGCCGACCGAGCGAGCCGCCTCCTCTACCGCCTCCACGGCGCCGTCGAGCGTGAAGGTCTCCCCCGCGCGCTCGCCGTGGCCGGGCAGGTTCGGGGCGAGTGCCGGTACCCCGGCCTCCTCGAGCGCGGCGAGCTGGGGGCGCCACATCGTGCGCGAGGCGCGGATGCCTTGGACGAGGACGACCGTGGGTTGTTCCATGGCACAACCGTGCCACCAGACGTCTGCCCGGGCTCTACTCCCGTCGCACCCTGCCGTCGTGGGTGCACGCGAGGCCCCACACCCGGGTGAGGGTGAGGGGCCTCGCGACTCGTCGGGGTGACCTCGTGGGTTCCCCGAGCAGGTGGACCGGCAGGGCGCCGGTCGTCAGTCAGCCGCGCGGATTGGCGTGCCCCGTGGGGGACTCGTCGGCCTGCGCGTCGGTGGCGGCGTCGGTCGCAGCCTGGGCGGAGGACTCCGCGGCGGCCTGCTGGGCCTCCTGCGTCTCCTCAGCCTTGGCGTCCTCGACGGCGTCGGCGGCCTCGTCGGAGACGGTGGTCTCGGGGGCCTCGACGGCGGGCGTCGTGGCCTCCTTCGCGGCGCGCTCGACGGCCTTCTCGGCCTCACGGACGGTGGCCTGCTTGGGGCTCACCGGCTCCATGACGAGCTCGATGACCGCCATGGGGGCGTTGTCGCCCTTGCGGGGAGCGGTCTTGGTGATCCGGGTGTAGCCACCCTGACGCTCGGCCATGGCCGGCGCGATCTCCGTGAAGAGATCGTGGACGACGCTCTTGTCGCGGATGGTGGCCAGCACGCGGCGGCGGGCGTGCAGGTCGCCACGCTTGGCGTGCGTGATGAGGCGCTCGACGACCGGGCGCAGGCGCTTGGCGCGGTGCTCCGTCGTCGTGATGGCGCGGTGCTCGAGCAGCGCAGTGGCGAGGTTCGCAAGCATGTGGCGCTCGTGAGCCGGGCTGCCACCAAGACGGGGGCCCTTAGCGGGAGTGGGCATGATCTCTCCTGTTGTGAATCGTTGGTGGCGTCAGTCGCGCGCGTCGTCGCTGAACTCGACGTCGCCCTCGTAGTCCGACTCGTCGTCGACCTGCGAGATGTCGAAGTCGACCGGGCTGTCCTTGAGACCGAGGCCCAGAGCGGCCAGCTTCTCGCGGATCTCGCCGATCGACTTCGAACCGAAGTTACGGATGTCGAGCAGGTCGGCCTCGCTGCGGGCGACGAGCTCGCCCACGGAGTGGATGCCCTCGCGCTTGAGGCAGTTGTACGAGCGCGACTGCAGCCCGAGCTCCTCGATCGGCAGGGCAAGGTCCGCGGCGAGGGCGGCGTCGGTCGGCGAGGGGCCGATCTCGATGCCCTCGGCCTCGACGTTGAGTTCACGGGCCAGGCCGAAGAGCTCGACGAGCGTCTTACCGGCGGAGGCGAGCGCGTCCCGCGGGGTGATCGCGTTCTTCGTCTCGACGTCGACGATGAGGCGGTCGAAGTCGGTCCGCTGCTCGACACGCGTGGCCTCGACCTTGTAGGTCACCTTGAGGACCGGGGAGTAGATCGAGTCGACCGGCACGCGGCCGATCTCCGAGTCGAAGCTCTTGTTCTGGCTCGCCGAGACGTAGCCGCGGCCACGCTCGACGGTCAGCTCGACCTCGAGCTTGCCCTTGGCGTTGATGGTCGCCAGGTGCAGGTCCGGGTTGTGGACCTCGACGCCGGCCGGCGGGGTGATGTCACCGGCGGTGACGACGCCCGGGCCCTGCTTGCGCAGGTACATCACGACGGGCTCGTCGTGCTCCGAGGAGACGACGATGCTCTTGACGTTGAGGATGATCTCGGTGACGTCCTCCTTCACGCCCGGGACGGTCGTGAACTCGTGGAGGACACCGTCGATCCGGATGCTCGTGACGGCAGCGCCGGGGATCGAGGAGAGCAGGGTGCGACGCAGGGAGTTGCCGAGGGTGTAGCCGAAGCCGGGCTCGAGCGGCTCGATGGCGAACCGGGAGCGCTGAGGGCTGACGACCTCTTCGGTCAGGGTGGGGCGCTGTGCGATGAGCACGATGTGTTCCTTTCAGCAGGCATCCGCTATATGACGCCGTGCAGGGCACCCGCCGGGCATCGGTCCGACCGGCGGGAGGGTGAGACGGGGTCTCATGCTGCACGCCGCCCCGTGGGGGCGGCGTGCAGCGTGGGACTCAGACGCGGCGGCGCTTGGGGGGGCGGCAGCCGTTGTGGGCCTGGGGGGTGACGTCCTGGATCGAGCCCACCTCGAGGCCGGCGGCCGTGAGGGAGCGGATCGCGGTCTCACGGCCGGAGCCGGGACCCTTGACGAAGACGTCGACCTTCTTCATGCCGTGCTCCTGGGCGCGGCGAGCCGCGGCCTCCGCAGCCATCTGGGCGGCGAAGGGCGTCGACTTGCGCGAGCCCTTGAAGCCGACCTGGCCCGAGGAGGCCCAGGCGATAACGGCGCCGCTGGGGTCGGTGAGCGTGACGATCGTGTTGTTGAACGTGCTCTTGATGTACGCGTGGCCGTGCGTGACGTTCTTGCGCTGATTCCGGCGCGGCTTGCGGGCCGTGGACGCCGAGCGGGTCTTGGGGGGCATGCGGTGCTTCTCTCCTGGTCGTCGGACCGGTGGCAGTCGGCGCGGTGAGCGCCGGGACGTGCGACCGGACTACTTAGCGGGCCTTCTTCTTGCCGGCCACGGTGCGCTTGGGACCCTTGCGGGTACGCGCGTTGGTCTTCGTGCGCTGGCCGCGGACCGGCAGCCCACGACGGTGACGCAGGCCCTGGTACGAGCCGATCTCCACCTTGCGGCGGATGTCGGCCTGGACCTCACGGCGCAGGTCTCCTTCGACCTTGAAGCTGCCCTCGATGTAGTCACGGAGAGCGACCAGGTCGCTGTCGGTCATGTCCTTGACGCGAAGGTCAGGGCTGACGCCCGTCGCCTCGAGCGCCTGCTTGGCGCGGGTGCGCCCGACGCCGTAGATGTAGGTGAGCGCGATCTCGAGCCGCTTTTCGCGGGGGAGGTCGACGCCGACGAGTCGTGCCAACTTGTGCTCCTTGTGCTGCTCGGAGGTCTTCCGCACCACCTTCCCGTCCGAGCCGGACGGGCCCCGGCCTCCGAGCCGGGGGTTGCTCCGTGGGAGCTAGTGATGCGTTTGGCGGCAGGGTTGCCGCCGTCGTCAGATCAGCCCTGACGCTGCTTGTGACGAAGGTTGGTGCAGATCACCATCACGCGGCCGTGACGACGGATGACCTTGCAGTTGTCGCAGATCTTCTTGACGCTGGGCTTGACCTTCATGGCATTCCTCCGCCGCCGCGCCGGTGCACGGGGCACCGCGACGGCGATTGTCGAGTGGTTACTTGTAGCGGTAGACGATGCGACCCCGGGTGAGGTCGTACGGGCTCAGCTCAACGACGACCCGGTCCTCGGGGAGGATCCGGATGTAGTTCTGACGCATCTTGCCCGAGATGTGTGCGAGCACCTTGTGGCCGTTGCTCAGCTCCACCCGGAACATCGCGTTGGGCAGCGCTTCGACAACGCTGCCCTCGATCTCGATGACGCCGTCCTTCTTCGCCATATCCTCCGCTAACTCTTCTCTCCTGCATGGCCACCGTCGTACTACGACGCCGGCGGGGCGTACCGTGGAACACGCCCGTCCCCCAGGTTCCAGGCAGGGAAGTGGCAGGCACGCTCGTCCAGCGCTCCATCATACGACATGACGCCTGGTGCCGCGTGCATGACCTCCCTCACAGGTGGGGCACGGACGGGGCCGTCCGAGGACGGCCCCGCCCGGCTGGGGAGGCGGGTCGCGCGGCTCGCCCCCGAGACCGATCACAAGCACCGGGGATTCGCGCGACCCTGCCTCACCCTTCACCCCGACCGGTCGGGCAAGACCGGCCGGGGTGGTCTAGTGGCCGAGCGACTGCCCGGCGGTTGCGGTCCGGCGGCGGCCGGCACGCAGCGGACGGCAGTCGTCCCGCTCAGCGCGGCGCCGGAAGGAGGCCGCGGGTGCGGCGCCGGTTGTCGGCGTCGGGACTGCGACGGTCGTGTCCACGGTGCTCCTTCCTCAGGGCGTCTCGGGTGTGGATGGAGGGAGGTGGGGGCACGCCGGGCGGTGCGTGCCCCCACCGTTCGGGGCCGCTCAGGGGCGGCTATTGGCACGCAGCTGCGTGAGCGTGACGTGAAGCTCCTCGAGCTCGGCCTGGGAGAGGCCCTGCAGGCCCTGCCCGGTGACGTCCCTGTGGAAGGTCCGCCCCGCCCAGCCGGTTGAGGCTTGGCACCTCATGGTGTGGCGCTCCGCCCGTGATCGATGCACAGGGAGAGCACACCACCCCCGGACCACGAATCCCGACGCGTCAGCGGCTGACCGGGAGGGGACGTGGCCGCCGGCTTCGGGCTAGCCCCTCGGGCACCAGTCGGCGGGAGGGCGACCACGGACGTCGATGGGCGCCGCAGATCCCGCGGACTCCTGCGAAAGTCGGAGAGGTGACCCCTTCTTTGGGACGGCTCACCCCCTCTCACCCTGTCCGGTCAGCCAGCCGTCCGCGGAGACCTCCGCGCGCCGGACCCCAACGGACGTCGCCGACCCCGCACGTGCGGGGTCGGGACGCGCGAACGGGGCCGTCCAGGGGACGGCCCCGTTCGCCGGCCACCGGGCCGGTGCGGGCCTCGAGCTCGGCGCCGATCACAAACGCCGTGCGGAGGGTCGCTGGCCGTAGGGGCCGCCCGCGTCCCCACCGGCCGGGCGGTGCCGATGGGGCGCGGTGCGCGGGGGTTCCGGCTGGGTCATCGGCCGGGAACCGAGGAGCGGCTCATGCCTCCTTCCGGCGCCTGGAGGTGGCAAGGCTCAGCCCACCCAGGGACACGAGCACCGCCAGCAGCGAGGCGCCGACGACCGCCGCACCGGTGGGCGGCAGCCCCGGCGTGCGCGGCGGGGTGATGTGCGTCGTCGTGCACTCGATGCAGAGGGGCGGCGGGGTCCCGTCACCGGTGACGACGTTGAGCAGCCGCACGTTCCAGGCGTCGTCGTCGACGATCACCCGGTAGGTGAGGGTGGCCGTCTCGCTCAGGCGCGGGACGTCCCACACGAGGTCGTCACCGTCCCAGTCGACGCTGCCCACGCTCGCCTCGATCGCGCCGGTGGTACGGGCGTGCTCGAGGACGTCGGACAGGTCGTCGGTGATCGTCAGGTCCGTCGGGTCCACGTCACCGGTCGGGGAGGCGGTCAGCGTGTAGGTGATCGTGTCACCCGGGTCGACCGTGCTGCCCGACACGGGGTCCGAGCTCTTCGTCAACGTCCAGGCCGGGTCCCCGATCGGGCCGCAATCCTCGGCGACGATCGTGTCGTTTCCGGTGGTGAGCACGGCGCGGTTGAAGAACCCGCGGCCGGGGCCCTCGGGGCCGCAGACGAGGTTCTCGTCCGGGATGTCGGCACCGACCTCGACGACGAAGGTCACCTCGTAGCGCTGCACCTCGCCGGCCTCGATGGCCACGAGCTCGAGGATCGGCCCCTCACCGTCCCACTCGAGGTTCTCAGGGTTCTCCGAGTCGGTGACGTCCCACGCCTCCTGGTCCAGGATCGTCACGCCCTCGGCGAAGCGCGGGGCGTCGTCGAGCCGGTAGTACTTGCGCGCGGGGCTGTGGGAGTTGTCCACGGCCAGCGTGTAGCTGACCTCCCACGTGCCGTCGTCCAGCTCGACCGCCGAGTCGAAGATCTTCTCGAGCCGCTCGAGGGTGGGCGGAAGGCAGTCGCGGTCGGTGCTGTCCTCGCCGTCGACGGTAAGGGTGGCGGCGTTGAGGAACCCGCCCCCGTCGGTGCCGTCCTCACCGGTGCACTGCCCGGCCTCCGTGCCGACGACCCCTGCGGCGACGTCGGCGACGACGGTGACGACGTAGGTGTCGCTGCCACCGGCCGCGAGGGTGCGGTCGGTCGCGAGGGTCACGGTGAGCTCGTCGGGCAGGTCGGTCCACTCCCCTGCGACGTCCGAGCCCTCGAGGGTCCACGTCGCGCTGAGCGGCGTGATGCCCTCGCCGTACTCGAGGGTGTCGGTGAGGTCGTAGACCCCGGCCATCGACGAGGCGTTGGCGGCCACGACCTCGTACACGACCTGCCAGGTGCCGTCGGGCAGCTGGTCCGCGGAGACGGCGGTCTTGTCCACAGACAGCTCCGGCTCGGGGATCGGCACGCAGGCGTCGTCGTCGTACTCGTCGTCGCCGGACTCGATGGTCACCTCGTTGAAGAGGCCCTGACCGCCGGTCGAGCCGTCGTCGTCGCACTCGCGCACGTCCTCGTCCACGGCGACCTCGCTAAGGTCGATGGTGACGGTGACGATGTACGTGTGCGTGGTGGCCGCGGGCAGCGTCACGCCGGTGACGATCTCCGTCTCCTCGACGCCGTCCCAGTCGGGGTAGGTGGTGCCGTCGCGCTCGACCGCCGCGTCGAGGATGTCGACTCCCTCGGCGAACCCGGTGAGGTCGTCGGACAGGTCGTAGCTGACGGCCTGGTCCTCGTCGAGGTTGGCCACGGCGATCGTGTACGTGACGTCCCACGTGCCGTCGTCGTTCGCCACCAGGTCACGGGCCGTCTTCTCGACGGTCGGGGCGACCGGCACGTCACAGGCACGGTCGACTTCCGTGGAGCCGTGGGCGGTGAGGGTGACGGCGTTGAGGAAGCCGCCGCCCTCACTCAGCTCCTCGTCGTCGCACAGCCCGGCCTCGGTACCGACGACGCCGGTGGCGACGGCGGCGGTGACGGTGACGACGTAGGTGTCGCTGTCACCACCGGCCAGCGGCCGGTCGTTAGCCAGGGTCGCGGTGGGCTCGTCGGGCAGGTCGCCCCACGCCCCCACGACGTCCGTGCCCTCGAGCGCCCACCCCGCGGTCAGCGGCGTGATGCCCTCGCCGTACTCGAGGGTGTCGGTGAGGTCGTAGACCCCGCCGACGCTCGAGTCGTTGGAGGCCACCACCGCGTAGACGACTGTCCAGGTGCCGTCGGCAAGCTGGTCGGCGGACACGGCCGTCTTGTCGACCGTGATCTCGGGGTCGGGGACCGGGATGCACGCCTCGTCGTCGTACTCGTCGTTGCCCGAGACGATGGTCGCCTCGTTGAACAGGCCGTGCCCGGCGTCCGAACCGTTCACGCCGCACTCCCTGAGCCCCGTGTCACCAGGGTCGGTCACCTCGGAGAGGTCGACCGTCACGGTGACGGCGTAGACGTGCGTCGTGCTCGGGGGCAGTGCCACACCAGTGACGACGACCGTCTGGGTGACGCCGTCCCAGTCGGGGTAGCTGGTGCCATCGCGCTCGATCGACGCGTCGAGGATGTCGACTCCCTCGATGAAGTCGAACTCGTCGGACAGGTCGTAGCTGACGGTCTGGTCGTCGCTGGCGTTGACGACGACGATCGAGTACGTGGCCCGCCACGTGCCGTCGTCGTTCGCGACGAGGTCACCGGGTGTCTTCTCGATCGTCGGGGCCGCCGGCTCGGCGCACGCGCGGACGGTCTCGTCGTCGTCGAGCACGGCGAGGGTGGCGGCGTTGAGGAAGCCGCCGCCCTCGCTCAGCTCCTCGTCGTCGCACAGGCCGGCCTCGGTGCCGATGACGCCCGCGGCGACGTCGGCGGTGACGAGGACGACGTAGGTGTGCGTGGTGCCTGCGGCGATCTCGACATCGGTGGCCAGCACCGCCGTCGGGTTGTCCGCGACCGGCTCGGTCCAGGCGCCGCCGCCCGTCGGGTCGCCCTGCGGGAACCACAGCGCGCCGAGCGGAGTGATGCCGTCGCTGTACTCGAGGGTGTCACTCAGGCTGTAGACCTCGGTGAACGTCGAGTCGTTGACGACGTCGATCTCGTAGCGCACCAGCCAGCTGCCGTCGGGCAGCTGGTCAGCGCCCACCGCCGTCTTGGTGTGCTCGAGCGTCGAGACGCACAGCTCGGCCGTGGTCGAGTCCTCCGGGTCGTCCCCGGTCACCTCTACCCACGCGGTGTTGGTGAACTCGACGCACTCGCCGGGGACACCGGTGTGGGTGAGGTCGTACTCGAAGACGACCGGCGTGCCCTCGGCGTTCCACGTCGCGGTGCCCAGCGTGACCGGGTTCGCGGGGTCGGTCTGGTCGTCGACAACGTCGACGGTCGCGTCGGTCTCCTCGTCGAGGAGGAACTCGACGTCCGCCGTAGCCGTCGTGGCCTGCACGGCCCCGGCGGTGTCCGTCCACGTCACCGTAGCGGTGTTGGTGCCCTCATCCTCCGGCTCGGCGGTGAAGGTGCAGGAGTAGTCGAGCGTGACGGTGCCGGAGGCCGGGATGACGACGTCCTCGCCGTCCTCAACCACGCAGACCGCGCCGCCTCCGACGTCGACCACGTCGGTCACGGACACCGTGACCGGGGCAAAGTCGTTGGGGTTGGCCACCGTGACGGTGCCGTCGAGCTCCCAGCCGCTGTCGCCGAAGCCAGCGGGGACGGCGGAGACGACGTAGCCGAAGACGGCCTCACCGGTTCCCTCGTCGACGACCACCGAGGTCTGGTCCACGGACTTCTCGACCTGCCAGAGGTACTGCCGGTCGACGGACGCGTCGGCCGTCTTGGCCACGGTCGGCGGGGCCTGCTCACAGACGGTGACGGTCTCGTCGGCCGACTGCTGGGTCTGGTCGATCCACGCGGTGTTGGTGAGCTCGACGCACGTGCCGGGAACTCCCTCGTGCACCAGCGAGTAGGTGAAGACCGTGGGCGTGCCCTCGGCGTTCCACGTCGCGGGGCCGAGGCCGACCGGGTTGGCCGGGTCGGTCTGGTCGTCGACGACGTCGATGGTCGCGTTGACCGGGGTCTCGCTCCAGTCGGTGGGCTCGATGTCGACGGTGCCGGTGGCCGAGCTGCTCGGGGTGGGCACCGTGTCCGCCCAGGTGGCGGTCGCGGTGTTGGTGCCCGAGTAGGCCGGCTGGGTGACGAAGGTGCACGTGTAACTGAGGTCGACGGTGCCGCCCGCGGCAACGACCACTCCCGTGCCGCCGGCCACGGTGCACAGCGCACCGCCGCCGACATCGACGGTATCGGTGACGTTGGCGGTGATGTCGAGCCACTCGTTCGGGTTGGTCACCGTGACGGTGCCCTGCATCGCCCAGCTGCCGTCACTGCTGCCGGTGGGCGTCGCGGTCACGGTGTAGCCGACCGTGGCGGTCCCGGTGTCGGGGTCGGCCGTCCACGTCGTGCCGTCGGCGTCCTTGTCGATCTCCCAGAGGTAGGTCCGGTCGAAGCCCAGGACGACGTTCTTCTCCACCTCGAGATCGAGGCCGGCGCAGACCGTGACGACCTCGGTGCTCGACTGGTTGACGGCCAGCGGCGCTATGCCGGGGCCGACGGCCATCGGTGCGAAGGCCGGGCCCGTGAGGTTGGTGATCGTCGCCGTGTTGTCGTAGACGACGCACTGCCCCGGCACGCTGGGCCAGGTGATGTCGTAGGTGAAGACGGTCTCGCCGTCGGCCGCCGTGACGACGTTGCCGATCTGCAGGCCGCCGTCGTCGTAGTCGGTGAGGTCGATCTCGGAGTCGGTGACGACGACCGACCCGTCGGTCACCGAGATGGCGGTGTCGGCGGCAGCGAAGTCGAACCCGGCCGTCGCCGACGCGGTACCGCTGGTACCGAGGTACTCGGCGGCGTCCCAGGTGACGGTCGCGGTATTCGTCCCGGCGGTGTCCGCGTCAGCGCCATCGAGGTCGCAGGTGTAGCTCAGGGTGAGCGAGTCGCCCGCGGCGATGGTGACGTCGGTACCTCCCGGGACGGTGCACACCGCGCCGGGGATGACGTCGATGACGTCGACGCCCGTGAAGGCGACGTCGTCGTTCGGGTTCGTCACCGTGATCTCGCCCGTGACCTCGAAGCCGGAGTCGAGGGGACCGCTGGGCGTGACCGTGACGTCGTAGGTGAAGGTCGCGTCGGTGCCGGCCGGGACCTCCTGGCGGTCGGAGCCCTGGACGAGCTTCTCGATGTCCCAGTCGTAGTCGCGGTCGAAGCCCGGCACTGCGGTCTTCGTCACGGTGAGGTCGTCGTAGGTCGGGGGCAGCTCGGCATTGCGGACGGTACAGCTGACGACGTCCGCGGCCGGTACGTCGACCGTGAAGCCGAGCGCCCCGGCGTTGACCACCGGCACGCCGGCGCCGGTGGTGGTGTCGGTGCAGACGGCGTTCAGTCCGCCGACCGGGCTCAGCGCGTAGCCCTCCTGCTGAGTCTCGGTGACGGTCACCGCCTGGGTGAAGACGTCCTCGGGATAGGAGACCTCGAAGTTGACCGCACTGGTCTCGTCCGTGGTGGCGGAGGTGGGCGTGACGCCCGCGGTGGCGGTGGTGAAGGTCCAGCCCGCACCGCCGTCGGTGACGGTGCCGTCGAGGCCCGCGACCTCCTTGACGACCGTCAGGGTGCCCGCGCAGTTGGCCGTCGCGATGGCCTCGAGCGTCTCGGCGAGCTCGGCGAACTGCGTGACGAAGTAGTCCTCGCCCGCCGTGGGGCCGGACACCAGCGGGATGCGGATGCCGGCACCCGGAAGCGTGGCGTCGGGCCCGATGCCGACGAGCACGACCTGCGCCCCGGTCGCCTTGACGGCGTTGGCGGAGAGGATCGCCTCGTTGACCTCACGGATGTTGGTCGTGCTGCCGGTCCCGAAGGCGTTGCGGTGGAAGGTGGGCGCTCCGTCGGTGAGGAAGAGGACGACGTCGTACTGCTCGCCCGCCTCCGCAACCTGGGCGAAGCCACGGTCCCAGTTGGTGCCGCCGTCGTTGTTGTCGGGCGTGGCGGTGAAGCCGTCGATCCGGGTGGTCAGCGCGGAGGCGCTGTCCGCCGTGGCGACTGAGGTCAGCGACATGCCGGCGTTGCTCGGCCCGTCGGCCGGGGCGTTCGTGGCGAAGGTGTGCAGCGCCACGCGCGACGGCGTCCCGGTGAGGGCGTCGACGAAGCTCGTCGCCGCGTCCTTGTACTGCGCCAGCAGCGCTGAGGAGTCGGTGACCGAGTTCGACAGGTCCGTGACCATCGCCATGTCCAGGCCACACTGCGGCGGAGCCGTCGGGTTGGGGCGCACGCTCGCCCACACCGGGTCCGGCGCCGTGCCGGAGATCTGCATGGGCAGCAGCCGTGTGCGCTCCGCCACCGTGCCGGAGCTCTCGATGCCGGGCCGCGTCGAGAAGCGGTAGTTGGTGCCGGCCGCCCACTGCTCGGGGATGATCCAGCCCTCCGGAGCACCCGTCTGGACGGCGTAGAAGTAGTTGGTCCCGGGGCTCAGGTCGACGAAGACGCCGCACTCACCGTTCGCGTCGGTGGTGCACTCCTCACCGGTCGGTGTGCCACCGGCGAGGTTGTCGGGCGAGTCCGTCGCGAAGAACTCGAAGGTGGCGCCCTCCAGGGGGGCCACCTCGCTGCTCGTGGGACCGAACCCGGTACGGTCACCGCCTGCCCGGATAATGATCTTCGCCTCGTCCGGCCCGGGGTCGTCCGGCGGGACGAACAGCGGAGTGACGTCCAGGTCCTCCGCTGCGGGAGCCGGCTGCTCCGCATTCTCCGCACTCTCCTCGCCACCCGGTGCCGCGGCGGGTGCCTCGCCCTCCGCGGCGTCACCGTCCTCGACGGCTTCATCCTCCGCAGTGTCAGCGTCCTCGGAGGTTTCGCCCTCCACTGCGACTTCACCGTCGGTGACCACGTCGTCGGCGGCGGCGCCCTCCGCCTGCTCGTTCGTGGGCGCCTCCACCGCCGCCTCGTCGGTGACCATCTCCTCCAGGAGCGCGGCGACCTCGGCGTCGTCCGGCGGTGCGGCGAGCGACGCCGTCCCGCTGACGACGAGCGCGAGGCTCGTGAGGCCGACGAGAAGGCCGCGCAACCTGCGGCGCCACTGTGGATGGGAACGGGAACGGTGGGCTCGACTAGGCATGACAGTGCTCCTTGTGATCGGTAGGGCGCTGTCAGCCCACCACCGGCGCCTGCGTGGGCATAGAGGCCTCTCGGGTGATCGACGGTTGACCCCCTGGGGTCCGGCGGGTGAGCCAAATCGGACAATTCGGACACCGCAGCGAAGGCGACCGCCGGGGTCGACGGCGCCGCCCTCGATCCGGACGGGCCGATGTCCGGCCGGCTGGCACCGCGCCGCGCACGTCGATCCGCCGGGCGTACCCGGGTCAGGCCTTCTGCGTGACCCGGTCGGCGATCAGCGCACCGATCGGCAGGGCGGAGGTCGCCGCGGGCGACGGCGCGTTGAGCACGTGCACCGTCCGGTCGGTGCTGAGCACCATGAAGTCCTCGACCATCGAGCCGTCGGCGCGCAGGGCCTGCGCCCGGATGCCTGCCTCCTGCGGCCCGAGGTCGGCCACGGTGAGGTCGGGGCAGTACTTGCGGACGAGCGAGAGGTAGCCCGGCTTGTACAGCGAGTTCCACTGCTCGGCGACGCCGCTGCGCACCTGGCGCCGGGCGAACTTCCAGAACCCCGAGAAGCCCAGGATGTCGGCCGCGTCCCGCCGGTCGACGGACAGCCGCGGGTAGCCCTCGCGGGACAGACCGAGCACAGCGTTCGGCCCGACCGTCACCCCACCGTCCATCATCAGGGTCAGGTGCACCCCGAGGAAGGGCAGCGACGGGTCCGGCACCGGGTAGATGAGCGTGCTGACGATGTCGGCGCGGAACGCGGGGAGCCGGTAGTACTCCCCACGGAACGGCACCATCCGCACGTCGGTCTGCACACCGGCAAGGCGGGCGAGGCGATCGGCCTGGATCCCCCCGCACACCACGAGACGCCGGCAACGGACCGGCTCGTCGGTGGCCTCCGACCCGTCGGACGGCTGCACGCCGATCCGGACCTCACTGGAGGACTCGGTGATGTCGGTGACCCGCACGCCCAGCCGGAGCTCGCCCCCGAGACGTTCGATCTGGGCGGCCATCGCACGACACACCTCGGTGTAGTCCACGATCCCGGTGTTCGGGGAGAAGAGTGCGCCGACACCGGTGACGTGGGGCTCCCGACGCCGCAGCTCGGCGGCGTCCAGACGCTCCAGGGCCAGCCCGTTGGCCGTGGCCCGCTCGTGCAGGACCTCCATCCGACTCAGCTCGGCGTCGTCGGTGGCGACGATCAGCTTGCCGGTGTCCCGGTAGGCAATGCCGTGCTCGTCACAGAACTCGCGGGTGGCCCGGGCACCGGCGGCGCACAGCCGCGCCTTGAGCGACCCGGGCGCGTAGTAGACACCGGCATGGATGACGCCGCTGTTGTGCCCTGTCTGGTGCCGAGCGACGTCGTCCTCCTTCTCCAGCACCAGCAGGCTGAGGCCGGGACTGCGCTGCAGCAACGTCATCGCCGTCGAGAGGCCGACGATGCCGCCACCGACGACGACGACGTCGTAGGGCGAGGAGCCGCTCATCGCGCGGCTTGGGCGAGGAGCTCGTCGACCTCGGCCCGCAGCTCGTCGGCGAGGCGGCCCTCGGGCACCGTGACGTCGTCGTACCCGATGACCTCGTCCTTCGCGACGTCCCGGACCAGGACGCAGCCCTCGGCCAGCCCAACCGGCAGCAGCCGGTCGCGGTGGACGACTCGCGAGCTCTCGCACTCGCCGTAGTAGGTGTAGCCACCGAGGGCATCGAGGGTCTCGCCCGCCTTCAGGTCACGCTTGGCGACCGTCACGACGTCGACGTGGGGCGGGCCCGGCAGCGGCTTGATGGTGGCGTCCCCGAGCAGCGCCGCCCGCGCGATCGTGTCGGGAACCTCGAAGTGGCACAGGTGGTACGGGGTGTAGAAGCTGTAGAGCGGCCCCTCCCCGAGCTTGTAGAGGTTGAGGTAGTGGCGCTGTCTGGGGTCGTCGTGCTCGGCCAGCACGTAGACGCCCGGACCGGGCTTCGCCCCGACGACGTAGTCGACGGCGCCGCCCAGACGCCGCAGCTCCTCCACGTCGTAGGCCTCGGTCAGCTCGTCGACATGGCCACGGTGCTCCCGCTGGAGCAGTCCTCGCCGGTGCACCGAGAAGCCGGCGGCGTTGGCCACCAGCGCTTGCTCCACCGACACCTTGGTGCCGTCGGCGAAGCTGGTGACCATGTGCGGGTCCTGACCCCACTGACGCGCGAAGCCTTCCTGGGTGGTCGGCGTGCGGTAGGGGTCCTGCAGGCCCTTGACGTTCCCGGCGACGAGGGGGCGCATGCCCAGCCCGCGGACGAACCGGAGCAGGTTCATCTGCACGCCCGGCTGGTCGCCGTCACACCCCGTGTAGACCAGGCCGGCCGCCTCGAACCTCGGGTTGAGGGCCGCGCCCACGGTGGCGTCGACCTCAGCGTTCATCAGCACGAGGTGCTTGCCGCCCGCGAGCGCCGCCAGCGCCAGGTGGCACCCGAACTCGACAGCGCCCGTGCAGTCGACCACCACGTCCACGCAGGCCGCCTCGGTGAGGACCCCGATGCTGGTGGTCACCACGGTCGCGCCGTCGGCGACCTTCCGATCCACGTCCTGAGGCTCGTCGACCCGGACCACCCGGTCGCCGCTGAGCCCTGCCGAGGCGAGGGACTCCACCGCCTGCTCGGGACGCCGGGCGTAGACGACGGCGATCTCCATCCCCGGGACGGTGTTGGCGATGTGGTTGATGAGTCCGGTCGCCATGAAGCCGGAGCCGGCGATGCCCACGCGCACCGGGGCGCCCTCCTCGGCGCGCCGGGCCAGCAGGGTGTCGGTGACGATCACGACAGTGGCCGTCCGTCCCAGTCCGGCCAGCTCCGGTCCTTGTCCGAGATGACCGTCACCTCCAGCGGCCACCGCAGACCGAAGGCCGGGTCGTCGAAGCGCTGCCCCCGCTCACCCTCCGGGGCGTAAGGGCCGGAGACCTGGTAGAGCACCTCGGTGGCGTCGACGAGGGTCTGGTAGCCGTGAGCGACGTAGGGCGGCACCCACAGCGCCCGACGGTTGTCGGCGGTGAGCTCGACCATGGCGTGCTTCCCGAACGTGGGGCTGTCCTCGCGCAGGTCCAACGCCACGTCCACGATGGCCCCGCGAATGCATCGCACCAGCTTGCCCTCGGCGTGCGGCGGGATCTGCCGGTGCATCCCGCGCAAGGTGCCCGCCCGATGGTTGTACGAGAGGTTCGCCTGCACCACCTGCGTGTCCAGGCCCTGTGCGGCGAACTCCTCGGTGCAAAAGGTCCGGGCGAAGAAGCCGCGGTCGTCCGCGCGCTCCTCGAGCTCGACGACCATGCACCCCGCGACGTCCGTGGGCTCGAACCTCATACCGTCAGCTCCTTCCAGAAGAGCGACCCGTCGACCTGTCCGGTGTCGAGCAGGTGCTGGATCTGCTTGAGGCGGGTGTGCCCGCGCCCGTAGAACGTCTCGCGGTCCAGAGCAATCGCCGAGAACACGCCGTGCAGCTGACGGGCCCCGCGCGCGAGGTCCCAGTCGCACGTGAAGCCCAGCTCGTCGTGGATCCGGTCGAAGTTGACCCGGTAGGACCGGTTGTCCTGTCCCGGCGGTCCGAAGGACAGCTCGCAGCCCTCGAACTCGCGGGCCACGGTCTCGGCAATCTGGCGGACCGTGTAGTTGTTGTCGTTGCTCCCGACGTTGTAGACGCGGTCGTGCACCGTTGCGACGTCGGCGCCGAGCACGGTGCGGATCGCCTTGACGATGTCCAGGGCGTGGACCATGGGTCGCCACGGCGTCCCGTCGGAGGTCATCGCGATGTTCTTCTCCACCCAGGCCAGGCCGCTGAGGTTGTTGAGCACGATGTCGAAGCGCTGCCGAGGGGAGGCGCCGAACGCCGTGGCGTTGCGCAGCGAGGTGGGGTGGAAGCTGTCGTCGGCTAGTTCGTGCAGGTCCGACTCGGTGAGCGCCTTGCACTCGGCGTAGGCGGTCTGCGGGTCGATCGGCGAGGACTCGTCGACCCAGCCGTCGGCGACGCCGTACACCGAGCAGCTGCTCATGTAGACGAACCGCCCGACCCCGGCCTCCTTGGCGAGGCGCGCCACGTGCGCCGATCCCTTGTGGTTGATGTCGAAGGTGATCGGGCCCACCAGGTCGCCCGTCGGGTCGTTGGACAGCTCGGCCATTGCCACGACTGCATCGACCCCAGCCAGGTCGGCCACGGTCAGGTCGCGCATGTCCTTGTTGAGGGTCCGCGGGGTCGTGGGCAACCCGTTGTAGAGCCAGCCGTTCTTGAAGTAGCCGGTGTCGAGTCCGACGACCTCATGGCCGTCCGCCATCAGTGCAGGGGCCAGCAGGCACCCGAGGTACCCCTCCGTGCCGGTCACGAGGATCTTCATGTCACCACACCTTCCACGGGGCCCGCCCGGAGGCCCACAGGTCTTCGAGGTAGTTCTTGTCCCGCAGCGTGTCCATGGGCTGCCAGAAACCGGCGTGCTTGAATGCGTTGAGCTGTCCCGCATGCGCGAGCTCGCGGAGGGGCTCCTGCTCCCAGACGGTGTCGTCGCCGGCGACGGTGTCGATCACCTCCGGCTCGAGGACGAAGTAGCCACCGTTGATCCAGGCGCCGTCGCCGCCGGGCTTCTCCTGGAACTGGGTCACCTCCGTCTGCCCCTCTCTGAGTACCAGCGCCCCGAAACGACCCGGGGGCTGGACCGCCAGCATCGTCGCGGCCAGGCCCGCTTCCTGGTGGAAGGCGATCTCGGCGGTGATGTCCACGTCGCTGACGCCGTCGCCGTAGGTGAGGCAGAACGTCTCGTCCCCGATGTGGTCCCGCACCCTGGCCAGCCGGCCGCCTGTCATCGTGTCGGCGCCCGTGTCCACGAGCGTCACCCGCCACGGCTCGGCGTGCGGCGTGTGCACGACGACCTCGTCGCGGCTCAGGTCGACGGTGAGGTCGGACATGCGGTTGCGGTAGTTGACGAACCAGTCCTTGATGACGGTTCCCCTGTAGCCGCAGCACACGATAAAGTCCTCGATGCCGTGCGCGGCGTAGGTCTTCATGATGTGCCAGAGGATCGGCAAGCCGCCGATCTCGACCATCGGCTTGGGCCGCAGCGCGGTCTCCTCGCTCAGGCGTGTGCCCAGCCCACCGGCCAGGATGACGGCTTTCATGCTTGTGTGTCCCCACTCTCCCCTGCGGGGCGCTCGCACTCGGATGTCTGGCACGCTGCACGCAGCATAGTGGTTCTCGTTCTGTTCGCCGTCCACATCAGGCACCTTCGCCCGCGCTGTCGCCGATCGAACGCTAGCCTGGACGTCATCGAGAACATGCATCCCGACCGGTTGGCCAGGGGTTCGCCACTAGTGCCAGCTCGACGTGAGCCTCCGCGCGGGGGCTGAAGGAAGGAAGCTGCCGTGGCGGGGCGTATCAGCGTCATCATTCCCACCTACAGGCGACCTCATCTCCTCGTCGACGCGCTGGAGTCGCTCACGCGTCAGACGATGGGCGAGTTCGAGGTACTCATCTGCGACAACGCTGCGGACGAGGAGACCAGGGACGTGGCCACCCGGTTCGACGATCCTCGCTTCCGCTACTGTCCGCGGCCGACCAATCTCGGCATGCTGAGGAACGCGCTGCTGGGGTTCCAGGACGCACGTGCCCCCATCGTCATGAAGCTTGACGACGACGACGTTCTCGTCGCCGACGCCCTGGAACGGCTCGTCCATCCCTTCGACCACCACCAGGAGGTGACGCTGAGCTTCGGCGGCGTCCTGCCGGTCGACGAGGACGGCCGGCCGCTGGAAGAGGTGCGCCGGGAGCTGGATCGTACGAGTGGCAGGGCATGGTTCCCGGAGGGCTTGATCCGACCGGCAACCTGGCTCGTCGCCCAGGGAGGGGTGCAGCTCGCCGGCGGTGCAATCCGCAAGGACTGCGTCGACTGGTCGACCTTCCCTGAGGACGTGGCGACAGCCTATGATCTGCATCTCTGCCTCCTCGCTGTCCAGCACGAGAATGCGGCCTGGTTCACGCGCGCGCCGGTCGTCAGGTACCGCCTGCACGGCCTGAGCGACTCCCACACTCAGCACGCACGGCAAGCCGTCGGTGCGGTGAGAGCGTTGGAGCGAGCGATAGCGTCCAACGCCCACGGAGACACGCCCGCTCTGGAACGTCGCCTGACACGCGCCGCGCTCGACGCCGGCAGGGCCACTCTCCAAGCAGGTGAGCAAGAGAGAGCACGAGGCTTGCTCCGTCGGTCCCTCGAGCTACAGCCGACAGCTGCGGCGGCCCGGTTGCTGGCGCTCACCGCGCTCCCCAACGGCGCATCCCGACGACTTCGGTCGGCCAGGGCGCGGATCAGCAGCGTCACGGGCACCCGGTAGGAACCTCCACGGCACCGGGGCCTGACCCCGGTTCTTGGACACGCTGAATCCAGCACGTGGTGCTGGGGAAGCGAGATGATTCGAGAACCATGGCCAGGAAGAACTACTCCGAGGAGTTCCGTCGTCAGGCCGTCGACTTGTACGAGACCACGCCAGGGGCCACGGTCCGGGGCATCGCTGAGGACTTGGGCATCGTGCGCGGCACGCTGCGGCACTGGCTCCAGGCGTACGGGACGGGCAAGAAGACCGCTGCCGACGGGACGCTGACCTCCAGCCCCTTGCAGTCCAAGGCAGCGCCACCCGGGCCTAGCGAGGACGAGTCGCTCGAGCAGCGGGTGGCTCGGCTCGAGGCCGAGAACGCGGCGCTGAGGGCCCAGGCGACGAAGCTGACCACCGAGCGGGAGATCCTGCAGAAGGCGGCCAAGTATTTCGCCGGGGAGACGCGCTGGTGAGTCGCTTCCAGTTCGTCGCCGACCACTCCGCCACCTACCCCCTGAAGCGACTGTGCGAGCTCCTCGAGGTGAGGCGTTCATCGTTCTACGCCTGGCAGGCAGGCGCACCAGCCAGAGCGCAGCGGGCTGCCGCGGACGCCGAGCTCGAGGCTCGGATCCGCAAGGTCCACGCCGCCGACAACACCGTCGGAGCCCCGCGGATCACAGCCGAACTCAACGACGGTGTGCCCGAGGCTGAGCGGGTCAACCACAAGCGGGTGGCTCGGGTCATGCGCAGCGCGGGAATCGCCGGCTACGTCAAGCGGCGCAAGGTCCGCACCACGATCCCCGAACCGGCCGATCAGAAGGTGCTTGACCTGCTCAAGCGGGACTTCACCGCCACCGCGCCGAACCGGCGCTACGTCGGCGACATCACCTACCTGCCGCTGTCCGAGGCAGCCGGCGGTGGGAATCTCTACCTCGCGACCGTGATCGACTGCTACTCCCGTCGCCTCGTCGGCTGGGCCATCGCCGATCACATGCGCACCGAGCTCGTCGAAGACGCACTCAAGGCCGCCGCCGCGACCAGAGGATCGCTCGCTGGGGCAATCTTCCACAGCGACCACGGGTCGGTCTACTGCTCGAAGGACTACGCCGCGCTCTGCAGCAAGCTCGGCGTCACTCAATCGATGGGCGCCGTCGGCTCCTCGGCCGACAACGCACTGGCGGAGTCGTTCAACGCCGCCCTGAAGCGCGAGGTCCTCCAAGACGCCAAGACCTGGCCCGAGGAACTGACCTGCCGCCGGCAGGTCTTCAAGTGGCTCACCCGCTACAACACCAAGCGCCGCCACACATGGTGCCGCTACAACACGCCGATCGCCTACGAGACCGCCGCCGCCACCGCTACGCTGCAACCTGCTGCGTAATCACACCCCGTGTCCACGATCCGGGGGTAGGGCCCACCAGCACCGTCGATAGAGCACGAACTACTGGACCCGGACAAATGAGAAATTGAAGGCTGTGACTGGTAATCGGACACCCCCCATCGTTCTGGTGGCTACTCCTGGCGGCCACCTCCACGAGCTGTTCGAGCTCGCCCGGCGCCTTCCTGCCGGCCAGCCCCGAGTCTGGTTGACGGCCCGCACCGCACAGTCGGTCAGCCTTCTCGAGGGACAACCCACCGTGTTCATCCCGAAGGTCGGAGCGCGACAGGCTGGCAGGGCGCTTGCGTCGTTGCCACGGGCGGTGTCGTTGATGCGTCGCATCCGGCCGAGCGCCGTCATCTCGACCGGCGCTGCGCTCTGCCTGCCCTACCTCATGGCGGCCCTGCTCCATCGTGTTGACACTCACTACATCGAGAGCGTCACCAGGACGGACCAGCCGTCCCTGACCGGGAAGATCCTGGCGCAGACCCCGGGAGCCAGGCTCCACCACCAGGGTCTGGAGTCTCCCGGTGACAAGTGGAGCTTCGTCGGCAGCAGTCTTGACAGGTTCACAACGCTGCCCGCAGCACGCGACCGCGGCATCAAGCGCGTCCTTGTGACGGTCGGCGGTGAGCGCTTCCCGTTCACCCGGTTGATCGACACCGTCCGCGCCGCACTACCACCCGACGTCGACGTGGTCTGGCAGACAGGCCACACGGAGGTGCCGCCAGGCCTACCCGGACGGGTGCAGCCATGGCTGAGCTACGAGGAGATGGTGCGCGAGATCGACCGTGCCGACGCTGTCGTCAGCCACGCTGGGGTCGGTTCCGTGCTGAGCTGCCTCAGTCGGGGCGTCATGCCCGTCGTGCTCGCACGCTCCTCGGCCAGAGGCGAGCACGTCGACGAGCACCAGGAGTCTCTCAACCAGCAGCTGCGGCAACGAGTACTGGCGGTAGACCTCAGCAAGCAGGAAGCATGGGCCGCTCTACGTGAGGCCGCCTCTTACCGAGTAACCGCGCAGGCGCCCCCACCCCTGAACCTGCTGAGACGAGCGTGACGGGCACTCGCGCGCTCATCGGCGATGCCGACGGAGGACGAGGTCTCGAGCCGTGTGCCGCTCTGCTCGTGGCACCAACATGAAGAACGCCAGCACGGCGCTGGGCAGGGCGAGCACACCGGCTGCGACGATGCCCGGAAAACCTCGGGGCAAGTAGGCTTCCACACTGAGCTCGACGGCCGCCGTCAGGCCGAGGAGAAGCAGCAGTGTCCCGAGCGGGACGTCTTTCCAGAAGGATCGCAACGGCTGGTCCAAGACGGCCATGGCACGCCACTGCATGTACAGGGCACCAACAGCATGGCCAACCGTCGTGCCAAGCACGACCCCGATCATCCCCAGCACCGGGTAGAGGCCGATGCTCACCGCGACGTTGACGACGAACGCGACGGCCAAGGTCTCCAGCTCCAGACCGGCCCGCCCCACCGTGAGACACCACAACCGCAGAACCGTCGTGGCGAGATGGAAGAACAAGCCCACCATGAGGATGCTCGCGACCGCCCCGGCGGTGGCGTACGACTCCGGCAGCCACGCACGGACCCCGACGTAGACCGCAGGAACTCCGACCGCCACCCATACGACGCTGAGACGCACCCAGATGCGCTGCAGGAGCTCGGTTCGCTGCACCGAGCTCTTCTCGCCGAGTCGGCCGACATCCTGGCCGACGACGGACTGCATCGGGGAGAACGCATTCATCGGAAGTCTCACGAGCTGCGCTGCGAGGTTTGCTCCTTGCCCGAAGGGCCCCGACGCCTGAGCCCCCAGAAGGCGCCCCGCGACGAGCTGATCCTTCTGACCCGACACGAGGGTGAGGACGGAGGACAGCTGGAGCTTCCAGGCATACCCCATGAACTCGCGGAGGTGCGTCCAGCCGAACCATCCGAACTGACGACGATCCACCAGTCGGAGGGCGAAGGGCACGTTGACGGCGGAAACGAGCACCTGCACGGAGATGAGCGTGACAGCGACCCCGTAGAGCCCCCAGCCGAGCTCGACCGAGGCGATCATCCCGGCGGCGAACAGCACGTGGGACGCCATGGCAGCGCCAGCCGTCACGATGAAACGGCGATGCGCGAACAACAAGGAGTTGAAGAGGTTGCGAATGACGAGAACCCCGGTGAGCGCGATGAGAGACCGCAGAAGAAACACCGTTTCTGCCTCATATTGCGCCTCCACGCGGAAGAATTGCAACAGCCGGGGGGCAAGCACGAGGGCCACAGGAAACACGCATGCTGTGACGATCGCGGTCAGCCCTATCAGGCTGGCCAGCGTCCGGGAACGAGCGTGGACGTCCCCGGTGCCGGCATACAGGGTGAAGAATCGCTGAGCCGCTGCACCGATACCGCCGTCCATCGTGGCCATCAGCACACTCACAGAACTCACGAGCAAGTAGATGCTGAACCTCTCGGGACCGAAGCCACCGATGACGTACGGGGTCAGCGCCAGGTTGATGACCACCAGCATGACCTGCGCCGTCGCCTGCAAGCTGCTGCCGACGACGAGCGTCCGACGACGAGACGCCCCGCTACCGTCGCCCCGGCCCTGGGGGTTCTTCATTCGTCTCCTCGCGATTGGGCAGCCCACCAAGGCGAGGGCGGCGCACATTTGCCGTAAGATGGAGTCATGCGCTTCAGGAGAAGTTCTGCGGTCGCTATGACTCTCTTGGTCGCCTCGTGCAGCGCAGCCGCCCCGGGCGAGGGTGAGCTCCCCCCCGCTACCCACGCCACAGCGTCTCACGGCTTAAATGCGTTTGGCCAAACCACCTCTGAGCAGGCGTCTCCCGTTGCTTTGGCTCTCGCCTCCACTGAGGTCGTTCGGGCGCAGCTCGACCTGACGTCCGCCGGGCTCACGGCCGAGCTGGTGCGGGACGACTCCGGCCGGATCCACCGCGCCGAGGCGCTGTGGGGGCGGGCCGACCATCCGTCCGACGATCCCGTGAAGCTCCGGGCGGGCGACCTGGTCGAGGCCTCCTTCACCACAACGCTTGACCTCGGGGGAGCTGACGGAGCGAGCATCTGGGCGGTGTCGTGGCAGCTCATCGGGCCCGACAGCGCCGGCACATGGCCACCACCACCGTTGGCGCTCACTGTGGGCAACGGTCGATGGCGCGTCGGAGGCGGAGACGGCTACCCCGGCGGCTCGAGGGAGGCTTACGCCGATACCGGCGTCCCGTTCCGGGACGGTGAGACGATCAGATGGGACGTTCGGGTCGCGCTGGAACACGGCGCCGGGTCGGTGGACGTATGGGCAGACGGAGCTCATGTCGTCGAGGGCTGGCGGCCGCCGGGTGGAACCATGCACCCCGACCAGCCGCACGTTCTGATGAAGACGGGGATCTACACTGGTGGAGGGGGAGCAGCCGGCCTGCGATCGCGGATGCAGATCGCGGACGCCGCTGCCGCACTTTACAGAGCACCCGAAAAGTGACTGTTTGAATCACGTCGCCACACCATGAGCCCCTCGAAGGACGGAGACACCGATGCGCGCCATCGCCAGTGTCTCCGTGGTCATCCCGGCGTTCAACGCCGCCAACCTGGTCGGCGGGGCGATCAGCAGTGCGTTGACCCAGTCGCGAGCGCCCCGCGAGATCCTTGTCGTCGATGACGGCAGTACGGACGCGACATCCGACGTCGTCGGCGCTTACCCCCCACCGGTCCGGCTTCTGCAGCAGGCTAACGGCGGTGTGTCGCAGGCGCGAAACACCGCGTTGCGCGAGGCACGAGGTGACTTCATCGCCTTGCTCGATGCCGACGACCAGTTCTTGCCGGACCACCTTGAACGCTGCCTCGCGGTATGGAAGTCCCACGTGGCTCGCGTCGGCCACGAGCGAGTCGTCGTGACGGGGAACGCCTGTCGTCTGACTCGACATGGGATCACGACCTCGACCATCCTTCGTCCAAACTTCCCACCGCCAGGGCGACAGCGCGAGCGGATCATGCAGGGCAACTTCACCGGGATCTTCGCCGTCTATCCACGACAGTTGCACGAGGAGGTCGGCCTGTTCGACCCCGCACTGCGACGAGGGGAGGACCGGGATCTGTGGACACGAGCGATCTTCTCCGGCTGGCACATCGTCCCGCAGCGCGAGCCGCATGCGATCTATCGGATGGGTGAAGCCAGCCTGAGCGCCGCCCACGATCACATGGCGTCGGCGGAGCTCCACGTCCTTTCGAAGACTCGCGATCTTTTCTCTTCCACTCTCACCGCGGCAGAGAAGGACTACCTCGACCTGCGGCTGAGCTCGCCGGCTCCACGGGTACTGGTGCGTGAGGCCAATGACCTCATCCGTACCTCCTCCTGGCCCGACGCTGCGGCTCACCTGCGCCAGGCTGCACGGATGTTGCCGTCCGACCGCCGGATCAGACTGCGGGCGTGGATGGCCAGGCACCGTTGGGCGCATCCCGCGTTGTCCGTGCACCTGCGGATGAGTGACAGAAGACTGAGGCGTGTGTCCGAGTAGCAGGAACCGTATGTCTTCGGGCGGCAGGCGCCGTCCGTCATGTGAAGGGGAAGAGAACTGAGTAATCATCGGTCGATCGAACGTCTGGGGACGCGTCAAGTTTTCACGTACGCCGCGGTTCTCGTCCTCGTTCTCACACTCGTCGGCGCGGGGATCGGTGCGCTGCTCGGACCCCGCGAAGTCGCGTACGAGACACGTCTGGTCGTCGGGAGTCGTGATCTCGCCGCCCAGCAGGTCCCCTACTACTCAACTGCGACCGTCTCCCTCGCCGAGACGTATGCGCGGTACGTGACCGAGGAGAACGAATACGGCCCGGCCGCCAACGCCAGTGTCACGGCCTCGGTCATCGCTGACACCCCGGTCATCCGTATTCGCGCCACGGCGCCGATAGACGACGATGCGAGAGTGGCGGCGGAGCAGACAGCCGAGAGGCTGACCACAGAGGTCAACGAAGGGATCAGCTCGCGCACCGACGGCCTGGCCGAGGACATCGCCGAGCTGACGCGTGACCTCGCCGAGCTGACGGTCCAGGCCGATTCCCTGGAGGCCGAGAGCGACGTTGACGAGCTTGTGCGCGTTCAGACCGATGTCCGACTTGCAGAGTTGCGGCTCGACGCACTGAGCAACGCATATCGCGAGGCGCTCACCACAGAGGTCAATCCGTCGACCCAGCTCTCGCTCATCCAGCCGGCACAACGCGTCACCGAGACAGTACCGAGGCCCGTTCTCGTCGGTGCGCTGGCCGGGGCCCTGGCCGGAGGCCTCGCGACGCTCGGCTTGCTCGCCCTCCGGGCAAGGCGCCCGACGCAGGAATGACGGCCATCGCGCGTCGTGGACGACGCCTCGACGCGCCGCCGCCCGAGGTCTACCTCGTCACCGTCGGAATGCTGCTGCAGTTCATGGCGGGCCACAGCAGCAACTACTTCTTCCCCGTGCCGCTGGACCGACCTTTGGTGCTGGCCGGCCTCGGTCTCGCTCTCTACAGGGCTGCGAAAGAGGGACGGACCTGGCGCCCCACCCTCATCCACTTCGTCGTGCTGACGTTCTTGGGCTGGATCCTGATCTCCATGGCGTGGTCAGGTTCGCTGACCTCGTCCCTCGCGCTCTTTGCCTGGGTCGACGCGGTGGGTCTCATCCCCTTCGCGATCTACTTCATGGCGCCTCTGGTCTACTCGACACCTGCACGTCGCAGGGTCCTCCTCGGTGGGCTGACTCTCCTGGGCCTCTACCTCGGCCTCATCGCACTGCTGGAGGGGCTGGGGGCCTACCAGCTGGTCTGGCCTCAGTACATCTACGATCCTGACCACCCGCACTTCGGACGGGCGGGGGGCCCAGCACGCCAGGTCGCCAGCAACGGCCTGCAACTGATGGGGTGCGGACTGGCTGCCGTGGCGTTCAGCGTCACCTCGCGGACGCGCCGTACGGCGATCCCTGCAATGCTCGTAGCAGCGCTGTGCCTCTTCGGTACGTTCTTTACCTTGACCCGGTCGGTGTGGATCGGTGTCGTGGTTGGACTCGTCGCGGCTCTCGCCCTCGACCGCCGGTCTCTGAAATGGCTCGGCTTGACGGGGGCAAGCGTCGTCGCCTTGCTCGTACTCGTCCTCGCGGTCGAGCCGGACCTGCGAGATGCCATCGACTCGAGACTGTCGGACAGCCGCTCCGCCTTCGACCGTATCAACGCCAACTCTGCGGCGTTCAGGGTGCTGCTGGCGAGGCCGTTGGAGGGCGTTGGCTTCACACAGTTTGCGCCTGCCCACGCCGACTGGTTGTGGCAGTCGCCCTCCGTCCCGGTGACGACGACCGGTATCGCCGTCCACAACGTTCCTCTGGGCTACGCCGCGGAGCTGGGCCTACCCGGCGTTGCGCTGTGGCTGGGCTGCCTCCTGGTCGCCTTCCTGTTCCTGCGGCGTTCTCCCGCCATGGCTGACGACAGCTACGTCCTCCGCCGGGTTGCCGTCGCCTACGTTGTCTGCTGGCTCGTCGTCGGAATGCTGGTGCCCATGACCTACGCTCTCCCCGCCACCCTGTTCTGGCTCTTCCTCGCCATGCCGACGCATCCGAGCTGGCTGGGGTACGGAGACGCACCGCGGCCTCCCGGTCCTGGACGACGCCGCCGAGCTCGAATGATCAGTGCATCGTCAAGGAGCCCGGAATGAGCACAAGCCTGGTTCAGTTCATTCGGTATCTCACGACCCGGGCAGTGCTGAGCCGCTGGGTCGCATCAGCGAGACTCCGAGGGATCCGGCTGGTCGTCAAGGCCCATCCCACGGCTCGTGTCGAACCCGGCGTCATTCTTGAAATTTTCGCCGGGTCATCGAAGCAGGTGAGGGTGGAACTCGGCCCACAAGTCCGCCTCGAGAGCGGCGCTCTGGTGCGGCTCACAGGAGGGGCGGAACTCGTGCTGGGACCGACCTCGGTCGTCCGGCGATTCTCTGTCCTCAACGTCTCGGGAAGATTGTTGATGGAGGGACACAACCTTCTTTCCTGGCACAGCGTCGTGCACTGCGCCGAGGAGGTGGTCTTCGAGCCGCGCGCAGGGACGGGCGAAGGGGTCACTGTCGTGGACGGAAGGCATTTCCGCCACGACCCAGAGGATCACTGGTACCACAACAGCGTCTGCTCGCCGATTCGGATTGAGGCCAACGCCTGGTTGGCCTCGCACAGTACCGTTGGGCCTGGAGTCGTGGTCGGACGTGCTGCCACAGTGGCCGCCGGTAGTGTCGTGCTCGGCGATGTTCCTGCCGATACTTTGGTAGCCGGGGCTCCTGCTCGTGTGATCCGGACGTCCATCAACACACCGGAAGATCGCGTCAGGCGCCGCCCTGCGCGGGAAGGCCAGACTGAGACGTGACAACCAGGGTCCCCACCGCTCTTGAGCGGGGCGTGCGTCTTGCTCTCTACTACGGGTTCGCCGACAAGCTTCCTTACTCGCCCACGCCGATATTCGGCTCTCTCAGTCGAGTGGTACGGCGTCACCTGACGTCCCGCCTCTTCGACTTCGCCGGCGCGGGCGTAAACGTCGAACGAGGCGTCTGGTTCGGCTCCGGGCAGGGCCTGAGCATCGGTACCGGATCCGGTCTTGGCCTCGACAGCGTCGTCATGGGCCCCGTCTCCCTGGGAGCGAACGTCATGATGGGCCCGAGGTGCCTGCTCGTCAGCTGGGGGCACAACACCGCAGACTTGACGAAGCCGATGTCAGAGCAGGGCATGACTCCGGCTCAGCCCATCACCGTCGAGGACGATGTGTGGCTGGGGGGGCATGTCGTCATACTCCCCGGGGTCACCGTTGGGACCGGTGCCGTTGTCGCTGCGGGGAGCGTCGTCACCAAAGACGTCCCCCAATATGCTGTGGTCGGTGGAAATCCCGCTCGAGTCCTTCGCTACCGCAGGCTCGCTTCTGATATCGAGAAAGATGGGTTGCTGTGAGCCGCCGCTACGTCGTCGTCACTCCCGTGCGCGATGAGGAGAAGTACTTACCGAGCACGATCGCAAGCATGACGGCGCAGCGCGAGCGGCCCACGACCTGGGTCATCGTCGATGACGGTTCCACCGACCGAACTCCGCTCATCGCCGACGCTGCCGCTCGCGAGCACGCGTGGATCCGTGTTCACACCATGCCTCCTCGGTCTCAGCGGATCCTGGGCGCCGGAGTAGTCCAGGCATTCAAGGCAGGCCTTGCCACTGTCGACCTGGACGGCATCGACTTCATCTCGAAGCTGGATGCGGATCTTGAGCTCGACCCTCTGTACTACTCGATGCTGTTGGACCGGATGGACCGGGATCCTCGTCTCGGGATCGCAAGCGGTCAGGCGTGGGTCCGCGACGAGCACGGGTCCGAGTCGTACGAACGCGGCGCGGAGGAAATGAGCATCGGTCAGGCGAAGCTGTACCGGCGGGAGACGCTCGAGGACATCGGAGGACTGGCCGAGACGCTGGCGTGGGACGGGATCGACTCGCACGAGGCACGGTCTCGGGGCTGGAGGTCGCGTGCCTTTGCGGACCCTGAGCTGCGGGTGATGACGCTGCGACCCGAGGGTGCCAGTGATCGCAGTGTGCTCCGTGGTCGGAGGAGGCGCGGGCGCGGGCAGTGGATCTTGGGTACTGATCCACTCTTCATGCTCGCCAGTACACTGCTGAGAGTCCGTGATGAGCCCGCTGTTCTGGGCAGCCTCCACACGCTCTACGGCTACGCCGAGGCAGCGCTGACCAAGGTGCCGCGACACGGCTCGGCGAGCTACGGCACTCAGGTTCGGCGCTTCCAGCGCGAAGCCTTGGTCCTGGGAAAGAAGAGTGCCACCCGGCGGTTCGAGCAGAGGACGGCGGCCCGATGGCAAGGTGCTGCGCAGAAGCAGATAGCCGTACTCGTGAGTCAGCACCCCACTCTCTCGCACACCTTCATCGACCGGGAGATATACCAGCTCCGGGAGCTGGGGTGGGACGTTCACCCGTTCTCGCTGCGCCAGGGCGACCTGGTTCATGCGGACGCCACTGAGACGACGACGATCCGCCGCCTGCCGAGGTCCCGGATGCTGCAGCACCTCGGACGTGCGGCGGCACACCCGTGGGCGCTTCTCGTTACCGCTCGGGAATCGATCCGACCTGCGGGGAAGGGCGCCCGGCCCATCGGTTTGGCATACCTGGCACAAGCCGTGCTGCTGCTGGGAGAGCTCCGGCGAAACGACCTGGACCACGTGCACGTCCACTTCGCCAACAACGCGGCCGAGGTCGCTCGACTCGCTTCCCACCTCGCAGACCGCGACACCGTAGGCCGCCCCGTCAGCTTCAGTCTGAGCATCCACGGCCTGTCCATGCACGGTGCCACGTCAGACGTGGAGACAGACACCTTCCCGGACGAGAACGCCGACCGATGGGGGCTGCTTCGTGACAAGGTCGTGCGCGCAGCGTTCGTGCGCGCGGTCGACCCCGCCAGCGCCGAGCGCGTGGCCGCGGTCACTCGCAGAGGCGACGTCGAGGTCGTCCCTGTGGGGATCGACCCTGAGCGTTTCGATCAGCTCAGGCCCGACCGGCGTCCCGACGAGCCGTTCACGGTCGGGTTCGTGGGGCGGGTCGCACCGGAGAAGCAAGTTCCGCTGCTCGTCGAGGCTTTCGCCCGAATGCAGCACATGCCGCGTGCACTCCGTGTCGCAGGTTCAGGCCCGTGTGTCGCAGAGTCCCGCGCGATGGCCGAGAAGTTGGGTGTCGACGTCACGTGGACGGGGTCGATCCCGCAGGACGAGCTTCCCGGGTTCCTCGCCGGCCTCGATGTCCTGGCGATGAGCAGTAGTCACGAGGGCACCCCGATCGTCCTCATGGAGGCGATGGCTTCCGGCCTCCCCGTCGTTGCGCCACGAGTCGGTGGGATCCCTGAGGTCATCGAGCACGGCGTGTCCGGCCTGCTGGTTGCGCCGAACGACGTCGAGGCGTTAGCCGGCGCTCTCGACCGCCTGGCGACCGACCCGGAGCTGCGTCGAAGCCTGGGCACTGCAGGCCGTGCTCGTGTGCGCGTGAAGTTCAGCTCCGCGCAACTGGCGACGGGGTTGTCAGACTTGCTCTCTCGGGCCACTACGGCTGACCGCGCAAGCGTGGAGACCACCGCCTCGGTGGCACCGCAGGAGTCGACGTGAGGTCGGCGCGGATGTCGCCCAGACCTCGGTCGTGCGCCCGCCCGTAGCCAGGCAGGAGACCAACGGTCCAGCACGTTTGGGTGCACCTAAGCGGTGCATCGCTCGGGTGCTGCCGCATCAGTCATGCCACCCGGTGAATCGCCCCGGGTCTGGTGGAGGCTCTCAATCCATGGAGGATGAGAGTGAGGCCTGACCCCGGTTCTTGGACACGCTGAATCCAGCACGTGGTGCTGGGGAAGCGAGATGATTCGAGAACCATGGCCAGGAAGAACTACTCCGAGGAGTTCCGTCGTCAGGCCGTCGACTTGTACGAGACCACGCCAGGGGCCACGGTCCGGGGCATCGCTGAGGACTTGGGCATCGTGCGCGGCACGCTGCGGCACTGGCTCCAGGCGTACGGGACGGGCAAGAAGACCGCTGCCGACGGGACGCTGACCTCCAGCCCCTTGCAGTCCAAGGCAGCGCCACCCGGG
This sequence comes from Georgenia sp. Marseille-Q6866, assembly GCF_965111665.1. Lineage (NCBI taxonomy): Bacteria > Bacillati > Actinomycetota > Actinomycetes > Allobogoriellales > Allobogoriellaceae > Georgenia > Georgenia sp. Marseille-Q6866. The sequence goes on from NZ_CBCOOR010000013.1 coordinate 90,904, forward strand.
CCTAGCGAGGACGAGTCGCTCGAGCAGCGGGTGGCTCGGCTCGAGGCCGAGAACGCGGCGCTGAGGGCCCAGGCGACGAAGCTGACCACCGAGCGGGAGATCCTGCAGAAGGCGGCCAAGTATTTCGCCGGGGAGACGCGCTGGTGAGTCGCTTCCAGTTCGTCGCCGACCACTCCGCCACCTACCCCCTGAAGCGACTGTGCGAGCTCCTCGAGGTGAGGCGTTCATCGTTCTACGCCTGGCAGGCAGGCGCACCAGCCAGAGCGCAGCGGGCTGCCGCGGACGCCGAGCTCGAGGCTCGGATCCGCAAGGTCCACGCCGCCGACAACACCGTCGGAGCCCCGCGGATCACAGCCGAACTCAACGACGGTGTGCCCGAGGCTGAGCGGGTCAACCACAAGCGGGTGGCTCGGGTCATGCGCAGCGCGGGAATCGCCGGCTACGTCAAGCGGCGCAAGGTCCGCACCACGATCCCCGAACCGGCCGATCAGAAGGTGCTTGACCTGCTCAAGCGGGACTTCACCGCCACCGCGCCGAACCGGCGCTACGTCGGCGACATCACCTACCTGCCGCTGTCCGAGGCAGCCGGCGGTGGGAATCTCTACCTCGCGACCGTGATCGACTGCTACTCCCGTCGCCTCGTCGGCTGGGCCATCGCCGATCACATGCGCACCGAGCTCGTCGAAGACGCACTCAAGGCCGCCGCCGCGACCAGAGGATCGCTCGCTGGGGCAATCTTCCACAGCGACCACGGGTCGGTCTACTGCTCGAAGGACTACGCCGCGCTCTGCAGCAAGCTCGGCGTCACTCAATCGATGGGCGCCGTCGGCTCCTCGGCCGACAACGCACTGGCGGAGTCGTTCAACGCCGCCCTGAAGCGCGAGGTCCTCCAAGACGCCAAGACCTGGCCCGAGGAACTGACCTGCCGCCGGCAGGTCTTCAAGTGGCTCACCCGCTACAACACCAAGCGCCGCCACACATGGTGCCGCTACAACACGCCGATCGCCTACGAGACCGCCGCCGCCACCGCTACGCTGCAACCTGCTGCGTAATCACACCCCGTGTCCACGATCCGGGGGTAGGGCCCCACCTGTCCGCTCACAGGGAAGCCCCACTGTCCCTTGACACCCCGCCCGCCACTGTCACCCCGCCCGTCGACGGGGCCGGGCCTCGGCCCAGAGCCTCATGACGCGTACCTGGAAAGGCACCGCTCAGGCGGACGGCGCACCGGTCCCTCCGCCCGGCTCGTGCGAAGGTCCAGCTGACAGAGACCTGCAGTGTGCCGTCGCGAGACACGTCGAGCTGCTCTCACGAAGGGCAAGCAGATGTCCTCACCTCACACCGCAGCGTAGGGCGGTGATCCGCAGCGGATGCCGTCCTCCGTGGAGAGCTGATGCCCGTCGCAGCGCGTCACCCCTCACCCTGGCTCCCTCACCAACCTCGCATCGCGCTCACCTCGCTCACCCGTCTTGGTCAAAGAGCGCTCATCCTGCGGTCACCTGATCGCACAGCCATTCGGGCCTATGAGGCGTGCGAGATTCAGAACCAGACACGGAGCCCTCCCGCCCTCCACATGCGGTAGCGGCGCCCCCTCCCGTGGAGCACATCAGCTTCACCGACACGCGACTTGGAGTTGGCGTGCGTTTGCCTTTTCACGACAGTCGGCTCGGTCGTCGAGCCGTCGGCACGTCCTCCCGTCGATCTGTTCACCCGCCCCGGTGGCTGGGATGACCCTCCGAACCGAGGCGCGCACCCTGGCGCGCAGCACCCGTCTTCAGTGGCTTCCTCGTCGCGAGACCACGTGGCGACGTGCCAGCATCCGCTACGTCGGCGTCATGTCCACCACGGACTTCGTCGTGGCGATGGTTGTCACCTCCGCGATGTCACACGGTCACTACGGCGCGGCAGACGCCCTTGCTCTCGGGCTACTGGCCGCCGTCGTCCTCGTCGTCGTGACCGCCCTCAACCGTGGGTACCGCCGTGAGAACGCCGCCATCGGCACCCAGGAGCTGCGCAGCATCGTGCGCGTGGCCGGTATTCTCGGCGTGGCGTCGCTGACGATCCAGGGGCTCGGCATCGTCGACCTTCCTCATGCGCTGGTCCTCCAGGTGCTCCTCGCCACCATCGCGCTGGCGCTGCTCACCAGGCTCGTGCAGCGGAAGATCGCCCGGCATCTGAGAGCCGACGGCCGGCTGGCACGCCGGACGCTGCTCATCGGTCCCCTGCCCGGCCTCCAGCCGGTCTTGGACTCACTGGACGACGCACAGGTCGACGGTCTGAGGGTGGTGGGCATCTGCACACCCGACCAGTCCCGCGCTGATGGGCGTGGCCCGATCGTCGGGACCTACGACGCCGTCCCGCAGACCGTCATGGACCTCGACGTCGAGACCGTGGTCGTGTCTGCCGACGCGATGGACGCCGCGGAGCTGCGCCGGCTCGGGTGGACCCTGCGCGACCTCGGGGTCGAGCTGCTGGTCCTACCCCCGCTCGTCGACGTCATGCCGCATCGCCTCCGTATCGAGACGATGGCCGGTACGCCGCTGCTCGCCGTTTCCCTCACCGAGTCGCGGGGCCAGCGGCTGGCCAAGTCGCTCGTCGACCGCACCGTGGGCAGCGCGCTGCTCATCCTCGCGCTGCCTGTCATCGCGTGCGCGGGTATGGCCGTACGGCTGACGTCGCGCGGGCCCGCGTTCTTCTCCCAGACGCGCGTCGGGCTTAACTCCCAGCCTTTCGAGATCTACAAGCTGCGGTCGATGTACATCGACGCCGAGGCCCGCCTCGCCGAGCTGCACAAGCGCAACGACGGCAACGGGATGCTCTTCAAGATGCACGACGACCCGCGGGTGACACGCGTGGGTCGGACCCTGCGTCGTCTGTCCATCGACGAGCTGCCGCAGCTGTGGAACGTCGTGCGGGGCAACATGTCACTCGTCGGTCCCCGCCCCGCCCTTCCGCACGAGGTCGCGGCGTACGAGGGCGACGTCGTGCACCGGCTCGCGGTGAAGCCGGGCCTCACCGGTCTGTGGCAGGTCAGCGGGCGTTCCAATCTCAGCGCCGAGCGGTCCGTCGGCCTCGACCTCCGCTACACCGACAACTGGACCATGGGGATGGACGCCCACATCCTGTTGCGGACGGCTCACGCGGTCGTCAGTGGGGACGGAGCCTACTGATCACTCGAGCAGCAGCAGCTCCCGGGCCCGCCGGAGCGCGTGGGCGCGGTCGGAGACACCGAGCTTGCGGTAGATGCGCCGCACGTGCGTCTTGACCGTCGACTCCGAGAGGTACAGGCTGCGGCCGATGCGGGCGAGGGAGGCGCCGTGCTCCAGCTCGCGCAGCACGCGCAGCTCGGCGGCACTGAGCTGCCCCGCGCGCAGCGGCTCGGGGAAGACGGTGTCCATCCCCGCGAGCGGTGGTTCGTCGAGGAGTCGCCGGGACCACGTCTCAGGAGGCGCGATCGCCTCGAGATCGGATCGTGGCACCGTGAGAAACGGCATGAGCACCCGGGAATCGGCGGCGATCCCGACCGCGGTGGCCAGATGGTCGACCGCCCTCTCGTGCTGCCCCAGCCGCCACGCGGCGCACGCGTGGATGAGCAGCAGCTCGAGCCCGGCCCGCGGGCGCGCACCGGCGACGGAGGACGCGTCCCCGGTGAGACGCAGCGCCTCGGTGTAGGAGCCGACGTAGAACGCGTGGCGCGCCCGCGCCGCGCGCGTCCACGCACCGCCGTGGTCCGCGGCGGCAAGCATGGCCCCGGCGCCATCGATGTCTCCCTCCGCGAGCGCGAGGTCCACCCCGAGGGCACCGAGCGAGGCGCGCACGACCTCCTCCTGGTCACCGACGTGGTCCGCGGCGTGCCGCCGCAGCTCCACCCGGACGCGGTCGTGCCGGCCGGTGAGCACCTCAAGGAAGGCACCTGCCACGCGACTCAGCTCGACAAGCGGGACGAGTCCGGGCTCGACTCCGGTCCGGGGCACCTCCGGCCAGGTGACGCGCTCGAGCTGGAGCCCGGCGATGACCGAGCGGGTCAGGGGCGCAGCGACGACCTCGAGGGCGGACGGAACTGCGGTCAGCTGCTCCGCGTAGGCGCGCCACTCCTCGGCGGGGCCGACGTGCCCTAGCAGTGCCAAGGCCAGCGCCGTGGCGCTCGCGGCTTCTCGTGCGGCCGGGACGTCGCCGGCTGTCAGAGCCTCCTGGCATGCGGCGGAGAAGCCGTAGGCGGCACCCACGCCGTCGTTGTCGTAAAGCATCGACAGCCCCCACTGGGTGAGCAGCTCGGGCAGGGCCCCCTGGATGACAGGATCACGCCGAGGGATGTCGGCTCCCCCGAGGGTGCTGTCGAGTCGGCCCAGCAAGACCTCCGCAGCGCCGTAGGTCGTGGTGCCGTCGAAGCGCAGGGCGAGGCGCTGGGTCGTTGTCAGCGACCGCATCGGTAAGGTGCCGCCGGGCACGAGCAGACCGGTGCGCAGGGCGTTCTCGGCTTGGCGAGTGGTGTCCGCCTCGAGGATGTAGTCACGCGTGACGATGAGCTTGGGGCTGGAGTCGACCAGCTCCTGGGGCAGGGCACGCACCGCGGCGTTGACGGCGTCGGTGTGCCGGCGGAGCAGCTGTGCCCAGTTCTCCTCCAGGACCGCGAGGACGAGTGGCCACACCCCCGCGCGTAGGGCGTGGTGAAGGGCCTCGGCCGGTCTGCCCTGCTCCCGGCGGCGCCGGCTCATCCGTTCGTTGAGCTCGCGGTAGCGGCGCGGGTCCTCGGTCATGAGGTTCTCGAGCAGAGCCCGACGGATGCCCGCGGGGTAGGCCGGGGCGCCGCTGCCCCGCAGCACGGCGAAGGAGTTCGCGAGGAGCGTGTCCGCGGCCTCGTGCTGCTCGGGACGGTCGAGGATCGAGGGCAGATCGTCGGGATCTAGGGAGTCGGGGACGGCGAGCGCCGTGGCAACGTCGAACCAGCTGCCGTTCTCGGGGTCGGCGAGGATGAGGCCGAGGTAGCCGGCGGCTGCCGCGGCGTCGGTGACGAGCCGCCCGTCCCCGGCGCGACGCGTGTGGATGAGCGCGGCACGGACGAGCGCCGGCCAGCCCGCGTAGTCCGTGACGAGCTCCGCGACCTCGCGCGGTGCCAGCTCCAGCCCGAGCCCTGACGCGAGAAGGGTCGTCTCGTTCACGGTCAGCAGCAACTCGGGGATGCCGAGCACGGCGGTGTCGACGACGGCGGGGCCGAGCCCGGTGATCGGTCGCGCCACGCGCGCGGTGACGACGAGGTGGAGCAGGTCGTGGGCCTGGGCGAGGTCGACGAGCTCGGCGTCGACGTCGGTGGCCTCGACGTTGTGGAGGCCGTCGAGGACGAGGACCACCCGGCGGGTGAGCCTGCTCAGCGCGCGGTCCAGCGACGCCCGGTCCGGCGCCTCCACCGGGTCGCAGACCCCGGTCATCACGAGAGAGTCGTGCAGCGCCACCCACAGCTCCTGCGCGGTCGTCCCCGGGGGGATGGTCAACCACCCCGCGGACCTGTCGTTGAGAGCCCCGCTGCGCAGCCAGTACGCGACGGTGCTCGTCTTGCCGAAGCCTCGGGGTGCCTGGAGGACGACCAGCGCCGGGAGGTGCCGGACGACCTGCTCCGTGGCGGGTGTCGGGCAGAAGATGCTCGGGACCCGGGGCAGCTTGCTCCGGTAGCTTCCTCGCTCCGCCATCGCTGCTACCGCAGGTCGGGCACGAGGCCGCGGCTGAGCAGAAGGGCCTCATCACGGCTCGAGGCCCCGAGCTTGCGGTAGACGTGCCGCAGGTGCGTCTTGGCAGTGTTGACGGACATGCCCAGCGCTGCCGCCACTCCTGCGGGACCGGCACTGTCCTGGAGCGCGGCCAGGACCTGCAGCTCCCGGGCGCTGAGCTCGCTCGGCGCAGAGGCTGCCCACAGCGCAGCCGGCGCCACCCGCGCGACGTGAGAGGACTGCGGCGCCTGGGAGGTGGAAGCCAGCGGGCGCAGCGCGAGCAGCTCGGGGTCGTTGCCGGCAAGCGCCGTGAAGACGTCGGCGCTCATCAGGGCGAAGGGGCGGCGCTGTCCGGACTCGTAGGCGAGCCGTACACTGCGGGTGAACCGGCGGTGCGCCGCCGTGCCCTGGCCGAGGCGGTAGAGTGCTGCGGCGATGACGAGCTCGTTGATGAGCCGACTGCGAGCCGTCAGGCGGCGGTCCCCGAGATCGCGGGTGGCGATGTCGATGGCCTCCTGCTCACGGCCCTGAGCGTGGAGCAGGTAGGCCCGGGTGGAGCTGGAGACAAGGCTGTCGGCGAGGCGGTCGAGAACCTGTTCGCCGACGTCGCTCATCCCGCCCGCGATGAGCAGCTCGACGAGCTGGGTGCCGACCGTCGACTCGGCGATGCTCCCCGGCTCGAGGTGGCGCAGTGCGGCCCGCAGCTGCCCCACCGATCGCGCCTGGTTCTCCGAGGACCCGTAGACGGAGGCGTACAGCCCACGGGCGTAGATAGCCAGTGCCCACAGCTCGTCGCGGCGGCCCGGCTCGAGGATGGCCGCCACGTACTCGTGGGCCTCGGGTTGCATCGCGTCGACGGCGGCGATCGTACGCATGATACGTGCAACGGTCCGCACGAGCCTGCTGACCTCGTCGTCCTCGCCCCCGGCGATGACGTCGGCGAGCTCGACGTCGTCGAGCAGCTGGAGCGCGAGGTCGGCCTCACCGTGGAACGTCTTAGCGGTGAGCATCCCGGCGATGCCGAGTAGGCGGGCGTTCCGGTCGTCGTGCTGCAGCCCGTAGTCCCGGACCCGCTCGAAGGCGTACGCGGCTGCCTCCTGCTCGCCGGCAAAGACGGAGGCGACGCCAGACTGGATGAGGACATGAATCTCATCGGTGGTCCCCCGCATCTCCTTCCAGCGCTGCATCACGGCTGCGTCGGCGAAGTGGGCGCTACTGGGTACCCACTCGCTGGCCTTTGTCGGGGCAATCCGCGGGAGGTGCCGGCGCACGACCTGCAACCGCGGGTCTCCGTCGGCGATCTCCCGGGGGAAGGTGCTGGCGAGGTCGATGAGCATGTGGGGATGCTGGGTGAGGAGTGAGGACCACTCCTCCTCGATGATCTTCAGCGCCGTGTCCCACTCCTGGGCTTGGACGGCGTGGCGGATGACGCCGATCGGTCCCACCTCCTGGGCCGCAAGCACCATGAGGGCGACGTGCACCTCTCGCTCGAGCTCCGGGCGGAGCTCGCTGCCCACGCGGCGGAGAGCGTCACGAATGGCGGGCGGGTAGGAGTAGCGCAGGCCGTCAACCGTCTCGCGCTCGCGGAGCAGCCCACCGAGACGGAGGTTGCGCAGCTCGCGGATGGCGGTGCCCTCGGGAACCATCGCCCGGGCGGCGGCGGCGGAGAACTCGTCGGGGACGGCGGTGCGCATGAGAAACTCCCGCAGCGCCGTGGAACGGACGTCGTCGAGCAGCGCTTCGATGAACCCGTCCACCGTCCCCGCGTCCACCACTGCCCGACGACCGCCGACGATGGCAGCCGAGATGCAGGTCCGAATGGCGGACGGCCAGCCGCCCAGCTCGATGGCGAGGTCGCTGGCATGGTCCAGCGTCATCGTGATGCCGTGCTTCTCGGCGAGCGCGACGACGTCTTCACTCTGCATAGCAAGGTCACCCGGGCGGACGACGGTGAGGTCGACCGACAGCGCACCCGCGGTCTCCAGGGTACGCAAGGAGCGCGTGGCGACGACGAGCTCGAACCCCGGGCTCGACCGCACCACGTCGAGGAGAGCCTCGTCGACCTCGGCGCGCCCGTCGAGGTGGCCCGCCTCGTGGTAGTTGTCGACGATGAGTCGCAGCGGCTCCTCGTGGCGGACGAGCGCCCTGACCACGGCGGCGCGGTGCGGGTCGGCGTGGTCCGGCTCGGACTCATCGGTGGCGGGGCCCAGCCCGGCGTCCTCCAGCGCGCTGTCCAGGGTGGCCCAGAAGCCGGGGGCGAGCCGCGAGCCCGCGTCGAGGGGGACGTAGATGGTGGGGACGTCGTCGTCGGCGGCGCTGAGCCAGTCGACCAGCGCGGTGGTCTTGCCGTAGCCGCGCGGACCGCGCAGCACGGTCAGCGGTGCCCGGGAACCGAGTGCCGCCAGCAACCGCGGGGCGACGTGCGCGGCGCGAGTCGCGCGCGGAACTGGTCCGTAAACTCGCCGCCCCAAGCTGTGCATTCCAATATCATGCCAGAGAAACGACGCGCACGTTCCTACTTTCGAGTTCAGTCACTCCTCCGTCGGACGCAGTCAGCACACAGACGCCCTCCTCCAAAAGTGCCACCGAGTGCTCCCAGTGGGCCGCCCGGGCCCCGTCGGCGGTGACGACGGTCCAGTCGTCGGCCAGGACACGGGTCTCGATGGTGCCGCGGGTGAGCATCGGCTCGATCGCCAGGCACATCCCCGGGCGCAGCTTCGGCCCGCGCCTGGACGCGCGGTAGTTGAGGACGTCGGGCGGCTGGTGCATGGCGGTGCCGATGCCGTGGCCCACGTAGTCCTCGATGATGCCGAGGGCCTCGTTGCCGGCGGCCACGTGCGCGGCGACGGCGTCCTCGACGGCCTCACCGACGACGTCGAGCCGGCCGCCGCCCGCCAGCGCCGCGATGGCGTCCCACATCGCGGTGCGGGTGGCCTCGCTCAGCGCGTGGTCGCGCGGGTCACCCTCACCGAGGACGACGGTGAAGGCGGCGTCACCGTGCCAGCCGTCGACGACGGCCCCGCAGTCGAAGGAGACGACGTCGCCGTCGGCGAGGACGCGCTCCCCCGGGATGCCGTGGACGACCTCGTCGTTGACGGAGATGCACACGTGCGCCGGGTAGCCGTGGTAGCCGAGGAAGTTCGACCGCGCGCCGGCCCGGTCGAGGACCTGCCGGGCGACGTCGTCGAGCTCGGCGGTGGTCCGCCCGGGTGCGGCGGCCTCCCGCAGCGCCGCGTGGATCTCGGCGACGACGAGACCGGCGCGGCGCATGACCCGGATCTGCTCCGGGGTCTTGTACTCGATGCGCTCGCGCATCAGCCCGCGTTCAGCGCGGTGAGCAGGCGCTCGGTGACCTCCTCGACGGCGCCGATCCCGTCGACCCGCACGAGCAGCCCGCGCTCGGCGTAGTGGTCGGCCAGGGGCGCGGTCTGGTCGTGGTAGACCTCGAGGCGGCGACGGATGACCACGTCGGTGTCGTCGGCGCGGTTCTGCTCGGCCGCGCGGCCGAGCAGGCGCTGCACGACGACCTCGTCGTCCGCGGTGAGCTCGACGACGGCGTCCAGGGCCGTCCCGCTCGCCTCGAGCATCGCGTCGAGCTCGCGGACCTGGTCCAGGGTGCGGGGGTAGCCGTCGAGCAGGAAGCCGTCGGCGGCGTCCTCCTGGGCCAGGCGGTCCCGGACCATGTCGTTGGTGATCTCGTCGGGCACGTACTCCCCGGCGTCCATGTACCGCTGCGCGCGCTGGCCGAGCTCGGTGCGTCCGGCGACGTTGCTGCGGAAGATGTCGCCGGTGGAGATCGCCGGGATGCCGAGCGTGGAGCTCAGGCGGGTGGCCTGGGTACCCTTGCCCGCTCCGGGCGGGCCGAGGAGGACAAGACGGCGGCTCATCGGAGGAACCCTTCGTAGTGACGCTGCTGGAGCTGGGAGTCGATCTCCTTGACGGTCTGCAGACCGACGCCCACGACGATGAGGATCGAGGTGCCGCCCAGCGCGAAGCCGACGGTGTCGGGCAGGTTGAGCGCCGCGAACACGATGACCGGGAAGATCGCGATGAGCGCGAGGTACAGCGCGCCCGCCGTCGTGATCCGGGTGATGACGTACTGGAGGTACTCCGCCGTCGGGCGCCCCGCGCGGATGCCGGGGATGAAGCCGCCGTAGCGCTTCATGTTGTCCGCGACGTCGTCGGGGTTGAAGGTGATCGACGTGTAGAAGAACGCGAAGAACAGGACGAGGACGAAGTAGATCGCCATGTAGAGCGGCGCCGTGGGCGACAGGAGGTTGAGGCTCACCCACTGCACCCAGCCCTCGGTCTGGTCGCCGAACTGGGAGAACAGGCCCGGCAGCGCGAGGAGCGAGGAGGCGAAGATGACCGGGATGACACCGGCCATGTTGATCTTGATCGGGATGTAGGTGCTCGACCCGCCGTACATGCGCCGGCCCACCATGCGCTTGGCGTACTGGACGGGCACCCGACGCTGGGACTGCTCGACGAAGACGACGAGCAGGGTGATGACGAGGAGCAGCGCGATCACGATCGTCACGTTCGCGACGCCGTTGGCGGCGCCGCCGACCGACCACAGCGCCGACGGGAAGCCGGCCGCGATCGAGGTGAAGATGAGCAGCGACATGCCGTTGCCGACACCGCGCTCGGTGATGAGCTCGCCCAGCCACATGATGAGGCCCGTGCCCGCCGTCATGACGATGATCATGATGACGATCGTCATGACCGAGTCGTTGGGGATGAGGGGGACGGAGCAGCCGGGGATGAGGTTGCCGCTGCGGGCCATCGTGATCATCGTCGTCGACTGGAGGACGGCGAGGAAGATCGTCAGGTAGCGGGTGTACTGCGTGAGCTTGGCCTGCCCCTGCTGGCCCTCCTTCTGCAGCGCCTCGAAGCGCGGGATGACCACGCGCAGCAGCTGGGTGATGATGCTCGCGGTGATGTAGGGCATGATGCCCAGCGCGAAGATCGACAGCTGCAGCAGGGCGCCGCCGGAGAAGAGGTTGACGAGGCCGAGGAGGTCGTTGGTGCTGCCGACGGCCTCGAGACACTGCTGCACGTTCGGGTAGGAGACCCCCGGGGTGGGGATGACGGACCCGAGGCGGAAGATCGCCATGATCCCCAGCGTGAAGAGCAGCTTGCGCCGCAGGTCCGGCGTACGGAACGCCTGGGCGAATGCGCTGAGCAATCTTCCTCCTGCAATGGTGACGACGGCGGGCGACATAGCCCGCGTCGGCGGTCTGGACCGCAACGTACTGTACCTGTTCCGAGACGTGGCCTGTGCCACGTCCCGGGAGAGCACGAACGGGCGGCCCGGCGTCCGGACCGCCCGTTCGTCGGCGACTCAGGCCTGGGTCAGGGACCCGCCTGCTGCCTCGATCTTCTCCTGCGCCGAGACCGACCACGCGTTGGCCACGATGTCGAGCTTGACGGTGATCTCACCGCTGCCCAGCACCTTGACCAGCTGGCCGGAGCGCACGGCGCCCTTGGCGACGAGGTCGTCGACCGTCACGGAGCCACCCTCGGGGAAGAGAGCGGACAGACGGTCGAGGTTGACGACCTGGTACTCGACGCGGAAGGGGTTCTTGAAGCCGCGGAGCTTGGGCAGCCGCATGTGCAGCGGCATCTGCCCGCCCTCGAAGCCGGCCGGCACCTGGTAGCGGGCCTTGGTGCCCTTGGTGCCGCGACCCGCGGTCTTGCCGCGCTTGCCACCCTCACCGCGTCCGACGCGGATCTTGGCGCTCTTGGCACCGGGGGCGGGACGCAGGTGGTGCACCTTGAGGGTGCGTGCCTGCTCGGGAGTCTGCTTGGACTCTGCCATGGTTACTTGACCTCCTCGACGGAGACCAGGTGGGCCACCGTCGTGATCATGCCGCGGACCTCGGGACGGTCCTCACGCACGACGCTCCGGCCGATCCGGCCCAGACCGAGCGTGCGCAGGGTCTGGCGCTGGTTCTCCTTGCCGCCGATCGCGGACTTCGTCTGCGTGACCTTGAGCTGTGCCATCACGCACCGACCTTCCCGGCAGCCTCAGCCTGCTTCTCCTCGCGAGCCGCAGCCTCGCCAGCCGCGCGGTTGCGCAGCATGACGGCGGGGGCGACACGCTCGAGCGGCAGACCACGGCGGGCCGCGACGGACTCGGGCTGCTCGAGGTTGCGCAGCGCCTGGGCGGTGGCGTGCACGATGTTGATCGCGTTCTCCGAGCCGAGCGACTTGCTCAGCACGTCGTGGATCCCGGCGCAGTCGAGGACGGCGCGGACCGGACCACCGGCGATGACGCCGGTACCCGGGGCGGCGGGGCGCAGGAAGACCACGCCTGCCGCGGCCTCGCCGGTGACGGCGTGCGGGATCGTCTTCTGGATCATCGGGACGCGGAAGAAGTTCTTCTTCGCCTCCTCGACACCCTTCGCGATCGCGGCCGGCACCTCCTTGGCCTTGCCGTAGCCGACGCCGACCGTCCCGTTGCCGTCCCCGACGACGACGAGAGCGGTGAAGCTGAAGCGACGACCACCCTTGACGACCTTGGAGACGCGGTTGATCGTGACGACGCGCTCGATGAACTCGTTCCTCGGCTCGGCGGCGCCGCGACGGCCCTCGCCCCGGCGACCGCCGGAACGCTCGCCGCCGGCGGCGGGGCCGGCGCCGGTACCGGAACCGGTCCTGCTTCGCTGCGGTGCAGCCATCAGATGTTCCTTTGCTCTCGTACGTTCACGCTGGTCACAGGGCGAGCCCGCCCTCACGGGCGCCGTCGGCGACGGCGGCCACGCGGCCGTGGTACCGGTTGCCGCCGCGGTCGAACACCGCGGTCTCGACACCGGCAGCCTTGGCACGCTCGGCGACGAGCTCGCCGACGCGACGCGCCTTGGCGACCTTCTCGTCGTCCGACGCCCGAAGGTCGGCCTCGAGGGTCGAGGCGGACGCGATGGTGGTGCCGCTCGTGTCGTCGACCAGCTGCGCGACCATGTGGCGCGAGGAGCGGGTGACGACCAGGCGGGGACGCTCGGCCGTGCCGGAGACCTTCTTGCGGACACGGAGGTGACGGCGCCCGCGAGCGGCGTTCTTGCCCTTGCCCTTGACGGACAGTGCCATCACTTACCTGCCTTTCCGGCCTTGCGGCGGACCTGCTCGCCGGCGTAGCGCACGCCCTTGCCCTTGTAGGGCTCGGGCTTGCGGATCTTGCGGATGTTGGCGGCCAGCTCGCCGACCTGCTGCTTGTCGATCCCGGAGACCGTGAGCTTGGTGGGGGCGTCGACGGTGACCGTCACACCCTCCGGCGGCTCGATGACGACCGGGTGGGAGAAGCCGAGCGCCAGCTCGACGGCGGAACCCTTGGCGACGGCGCGGTAACCCGTGCCGACGATCTCGAGCTTGCGCTCGTAGCCCTGGGTGACGCCGGTGACGAGGTTGGCGATGAGCGTGCGGGTGAGGCCGTGCAGCGAACGCGACTCGCGCTCGTCGTTCGGCCGGGTCACGAGGATCGCACCCGCGTCGTCGCGAACGACGGCGATGGGGGCGGGAACGGTGTGGGTGAGGGTGCCCTTGGGCCCCTTGACGGTCACGACCGAGCCCTCGATGGTGACGTCGACACCTGCGGGGACCGGGACGGGGACCTTTCCGATACGGGACATGTCTCTACTCCTTCCCGGCTACCAGACGTAGGCGAGGACTTCCCCGCCAACGCCCTTGGTCTGTGCCTCGCGGTCGGTGAGCAGACCGGAGGAGGTGGACAGGATCGCCACGCCCAGGCCGCCGAGGACTCGGGGCAGGTTGGTGGACTTGGCGTACACGCGCAGTCCGGGCTTGGACACGCGGCGCACACCGGCGAGCGAGCGCTCGCGCTGGGGGCCGAACTTCAGCTGGAGCGTGAGGTTCTTGCCCACCGGGGCGTCCTCGACGTCCCAGCCGGCGATGTAACCCTCGGTCTTGAGGATCTCGGCGATGTTCTGCTTGAGCTTCGAGTACGGCATGGTCACCGACTCGTGGTACGCCGAGTTGGCGTTACGCAGACGCGTGAGCATGTCTGCGATGGGGTCTGTCATTGTCATCGGGCCTCGGCCCTTCCTCGTCGGGGTTTCCTACGGGACCTACGACGTAGTCGTTTACCAGCTGCTCTTCGTGATGCCGGGGAGCTGGCCGGCAAGGGCCATCTCCCGCAGGCAGATCCGGCACAGGCCGAACTTGCGGTAGACCGAGTGCGGACGGCCGCACCGCTGGCACCGGGTGTAGGCGCGCACCGCGAACTTGGGCTTGCGGTTCGCCTTCTGGATCAGGGCGGTCTTCGCCACGTCAGTTCTCCTTGAACGGGAAGCCGAGGTGCTTGAGCAGCGAGCGTCCCTCGTCGTCGGTCTTAGCGGTGGTGACGACCGTGATGTCCATGCCGCGCACGCGGTCGATCTTGTCCTGGTCGATCTCGTGGAACATCGACTGCTCGTTGAGACCGAAGGTGTAGTTCCCGTTCCCGTCGAACTGCTTGGGCGAGAGCCCACGGAAGTCGCGGATACGGGGCAGGGCGATCGACAGCAGGCGGTCGAGGAACTCCCACATGCGGTCGCCGCGCAGCGTGACGTGGGCGCCGATGGGCTGACCCTCACGCAGCTTGAACTGGGCGATCGACTTGCGGGCCTTCGTCACCTGCGGCTTCTGGCCGGTGATGAGAGCCAGGTCGCGGATCGCGCCCTCGATGAGCTTGGAGTCGCGTGCTGCGTCCCCCACGCCCATGTTGACGACGATCTTGGTCAGACCGGCGACCTGGTTGACGTTCGGGTGCTGGAACTCCTCACGCAGCGCGGCGAGGATCTCCTCGCGGTAGCGCAGCTTGAGGCGCGGGCTCGTTGCGGTGGTGGTCTCGCTCATGTCAGATGTCCTTACCGGAGCGCTTGGCGACGCGGACACGCTGCGTGCGCTCCACGCCGTCGCGCTCGACCGTCTCGGTGCGGATCCCGACCCGGGTGCCCTTCTTGGTCTCCGGGTCGACGACCATGACGTTGCTGGCGTGGATAGCCGCCTCGATGGTCTCGATGCCACCGGTCTTGGCGCCGCGGCCGGACTGGCCGACCTTGGTGTGGCGCTTCATGCGCTGCACACCCTCGACGACGACGCGGTCACGCTCGACGTCGACCTCGAGGACACGGCCCTGCTTGCCCTTGTCGCGGCCTGCAATGACGACCACGAGGTCGCCCTTCTTGATCCGAGCCATCTCAGATCACCTCCGGAGCCAGGGAGACGATGCGCATGAACTTCTTGTCGCGCAGCTCGCGGCCCACGGGGCCGAAGATGCGGGTTCCGCGCGGCTCGCCGTCAGCCTTGAGGATGACGGCGGCGTTCTCGTCGAAGCGGATGTAGGAACCGTCGGGGCGACGACGCTGCTTGGCAGCGCGCACGACGACAGCCTTGACGACGTCGCCCTTCTTGACGTTGCCGCCGGGGATGGCGTCCTTGACGGTGGCGACGATGACGTCACCGATACCGGCGTAGCGCCGGCCGGAGCCTCCGAGCACACGGATGCACAAGATCTCCTTGGCACCGGTGTTGTCGGCGACCTTCAGTCGCGACTCCTGCTGGATCATTCGATGTACTCCTGTCGTCGAGCCGGTTCTCAGCCAGGGCCGAGCCTTGCCGAACGGATGGGGGGCTGGTGGGCTACTTGGCCTTCTCGACGATGTCGAGAAGTCGCCAGCGCTTGGTCGCGCTCAGCGGCCGCGTCTCCATGATGCGGACGAGGTCGCCGACGCCGGCCGAGTTGGCCTCGTCGTGCGCCTTGACCTTGCTCGTGCGGCGGATGACCTTGCCGTACAGCGGGTGCTTGACGCGGTCCTCCACCTCGACGACGACGGTCTTGTCCATCTTGTCGGACACCACGTAGCCACGGCGCACCTTGCGGTCGTTACGCTCCTGCGTGGTGGTCTCTTCGGTGTTCTCGCTCATGGCCTCGATCACTTCTCGCTGCTGGGCGCGGTGCGGATGCCGAGCTCGCGCTCGTGCACGATGGTGTAGATGCGGGCGATGTCGCGACGCACGGCCTTGAGCCGACCGTGGTCCTCGAGCTGCCCGGTGGCCGAGGAGAAGCGCAGCTTGAACAGCTCCTCCTTGGCCTTCGCGAGCTCTTCAGCCAGGGTCTCGTCGGTCATCCCGTCCAGGTCGAACGGAGTCAGGCCCTTGGAACCGATAGCCATCAGCCTTCACCACCCTCACGGCTCACGAAACGAGTCTTCATGGGGAGCTTGTGCTGCGCGCGGGACAGGGCCTCGCGTGCCAGCTCCTCGGGGACACCGGCCAGCTCGAAGAGCACGCGGCCGGGCTTGACGTTGGCGACCCACCACTCGGGCGAGCCCTTGCCGGAACCCATGCGGGTCTCAGCCGGCTTCTTGGTCAGCGGGCGGTCGGGGTAGATGTTGATCCACACCTTTCCACCACGCTTGATGTGCCGCGTCATGGCGATACGGGCGGCCTCGATCTGCCGGTTGGTGACGTACGCGGGCTCGAGAGCCTGGATCGCGAACTCACCGAAGGCGATCTCGGTGCCACCCTTGGCCACGCCGGAGCGCTTGGGGTGGTGCTGCTTGCGGAACTTGGTCCGCCGGGGGATGAGCATCTCGCTCAGGCCTCCGTTCCTGACTCGGCGGGGGCTGCGGCCTGCTCGGCAGGCGCGCCCTCGGTCTGCTCGGCCTGGCGAGGACCACGGGCACCCTCGGGCCGGCGGCCACGGGGACGGTCGGCGCCGCCACGCTCGCCGGCGCGGCCACGGCCACGCGGGGTGGCGTCGGCCTGCTCACGAGCGAACTCGCGCTCGGTCTGGTCGCCCTTGTAGATCCACACCTTGACGCCGATGCGCCCGAAGGTGGTGCGGGCCTCGAAGAAGCCGTAGTCGATGTTCGCGCGCAGGGTGTGCAGCGGCACGCGGCCCTCGCGGTAGAACTCCGAGCGCGACATCTCGGCGCCGCCGAGACGGCCGGAGCACTGCACCCGGATGCCCTTGGCGCCGGCGCGCTGGGCGGACTGCATGCCCTTGCGCATCGCACGACGGAAGGACACGCGGCTGGCGAGCTGCTCGGCGATGCCCTGGGCGACGAGCTGAGCGTCGATCTCGGGGTTCTTGACCTCGAGGATGTTCAGCTGCACCTGCTTGCCCGTGAGCTTCTCGAGCTCCCCGCGGAGGCGGTCGGCCTCGGCGCCGCGGCGGCCGATGACGATGCCCGGACGCGCGGTGTGGAGGTCGACGCGGACCCGGTCACGGGTGCGCTCGATGTCGACCTTGGAGATGCCGGCGCGCTCGAGACCAGAGGCCATGAGCTTGCGGATGGCGACGTCCTCGCGGACGTAGTCGCGGTACCGCTGCCCGGGCTTGGTGCTGTCTGCGAACCACCGCGAACGGTGGTCAGTGGTGATGCCGAGCCGGAACCCGGTCGGGTTGACCTTCTGACCCACTATCGGGTCCTCCCCTTCGTTCCAGCGGCGGATGAGCTCGCGCCGACCTTGCTGTCGTCGCCCACGACCACGGTGATGTGGCTCGTGCGCTTGAGGATCCGGCTCGCGCTGCCCTTGGCCCGGGGCCGGAAGCGCTTGAGCGTCGGTCCCTCGTCCACGAATGCCGCGCTGATGACGAGAGCGTTCTCGTCGAACGCCTCACCGGCCTGGTCGGCCTTGACGCGAGCATTGGCGATCGCGCTCTCCACGACCTTACGCACCGTCTCGGCTGCCGCCTGAGGGGCGAACCGCAGCACGGTCACGGCCTCGGAGGCGCGCTGACCGCGGATGGTGTCCACGACGCGCCGAGCCTTGAGGGGCGTGACGCGCACGTATCGCGCCTGCGCCTTGGCTTCCATCATTCCTGCCTTACTTGTCGGATGTGCGGGTTGCTGGGTCACCAGACGCCTCAGCGGCGTCGGGCCTTGCGGTCGTCCTTGTCGTGCCCGCGATAGGTGCGGGTCGGGGCGAACTCCCCCAGCTTGTGGCCGACCATCGACTCGGTGATGAAGACCGGGACGTGCTTGCGGCCGTCGTGCACCGCGAAGGTGTGGCCCAGGAAGTCGGGCGTGATGACCGACCGGCGGGACCAGGTCTTGATGACGTTCTTGGAGCCCGTCTCGTTGGCCGTGTCCACCTTCTTGAGCAGGTGGCCGTCGACGAAGGGACCCTTCTTGAGGCTGCGAGGCATCTCGTCGCTCTCCTACTCTCAGCGCTTCTTGCCGGTGCGCCGGCGGCGCACGATGAGCTGGTCGCTCGGCTTGTTCGGACGGCGGGTCCGGCCCTCGGGCTGACCCCAGGGGCTGACCGGGTGGCGACCACCGGAGGTCTTACCCTCACCACCACCGTGGGGGTGGTCGACGGGGTTCATCGCGACACCACGGACGGTCGGGCGCTTGCCCTTCCACCGCATGCGGCCGGCCTTGCCCCAGTTGATGTTCGACTGCTCGGCGTTGCCGACCTCACCGATGGTGGCGCGGCAGCGCGAGTCGACGTTGCGGATCTCACCGGAAGGCATCCGCAGCTGGGCCATCGTGCCCTCACGGGCGACGAGCTGGACCGACGCACCGGCCGAGCGGGCGATCTTCGCGCCGCCACCGGGCTTGAGCTCGATGGCGTGGATGACCGTACCGACGGGGATGTTGCGCAGCGGCAGGTTGTTGCCCGGCTTGATGTCCGCGCCGGGGCCGTTCTCGATGACGGTGCCGACCGAGATCTTGTTCGGCGCGATGATGTAGCGCTTCTCGCCGTCGGCGTAGTGCAGGAGCGCGATGCGCGCCGTGCGGTTGGGGTCGTACTCGATGTGCGCGACCTTCGCCGGCACGCCGTCCTTGTCGTGACGGCGGAAGTCGATGACGCGGTAGGCACGCTTGTGGCCACCACCCTTGTGACGGGTGGTGATGCGACCGGTGCTGTTACGGCCACCGCTCTTGCTGAGCGGACGGACCAGCGACTTCTCGGGCTGCGACCGGGTGATCTCGACGAAGTCGGCCACGCTCGAGCCACGACGGCCCGGCGTCGTCGGCTTGTACTTACGGATTGCCATGGGTGTCGATCCTCAATCTCTCCAGCGCGCGGCGTCAGCCGGCAACTTCACCGAAGATGTCGATGGTGCCCTCGCGCAGCGTGACGATCGCGCGCTTGGTGTCCTTACGCTTGCCGAGGCCGGTGCGGGTCCGCCGGGTCTTGCCCTGACGGTTCGCCGTGTTCACCGAGCTGACCTTGACCTGGAAGATCGCCTCGACGGCGTTCTTGATCTCGGTCTTGTTCGAGCGCGGGTCGACGAGGAAGGTGTACTTCCCCTCGTCGATGAGGCTGTAGCTCTTCTCGGAGACCACCGGGGCGATGATGACGTCCCGGGGGTTCTTGTTGTGCTCGATGCTCACTTGCCATCCTCCTCGCGCGGCGCGGCGGTCCCGAGGAACTCCTCGAGGGCGGCGGCCGTGAACACGACGTCGTCGTTGACGAGGACGTCGTAGGTGTTGAGCTGGTCGACCCAGATGAGGTGGGTGCTGGGGACGTTGCGCAGCGACTTGAGCGTGAGCTCGTCACCGCGGGCCAGCACGACCAGGGCGCTCCGCTCGGCCACGACGTTGCGCAGCGCGGCGAGTGCGGCGGACGTCTTGGGCACGTCGCTCGAGACGAGCTCGCTGACGACGTGGAGACGGCCGGCGCGAGCGCGGTCCGAGAGGGCGCCACGGAGGGCGGCGGCCTTCATCTTCTTGGGGGTGCGCTGGGTGTAGTCGCGCGGGACGGGCCCGTGGACGACGCCACCGCCGGCGTACTGAGGCGCACGGATCGAGCCCTGACGGGCGCGGCCGGTGCCCTTCTGGCGGTACGGCTTCTTGCCACCACCGCGGACCTCGGCCCGCGTCTTGGTCTTCGCGGTGCCCTGGCGCGCGGCGGCGAGCTGGGCGACGACGACCTGGTGGATGAGCGGCACGTTCGTGGGGACGTCGAAGATCGCGGCGGGCAGCTCGGCGGAGCCGGACTTCTTGCCCGTGGCGTCCAGGACGTCGACAGTCTGGGTGTCAGCCATGGTCACGCCCCCTTCACAGCGGTACGGACGACGACGACGCCGCGCTTCGGGCCGGGGATCGGGCCGGCAACGAGCAGCAGGCCCCTCTCGACGTCGACGGCGTGGATCGTGAGGTTCTGGGTGGTCTGGCGCTTGTGGCCCATGCGACCGGCCATCCGCTGGCCACGGAACACGCGGCCGGGCGTCGAGGCCCCGCCGATCGAGCCGGGCTTGCGGTGGTTGCGGTGCGCACCGTGGGAGGCGCCGACGCCGGAGAAGCCGTGACGCTTCATGACGCCCGCGGTGCCCTTGCCCTTCGTCGTGCCGATGACGTCGACGACGGTGCCGGCCTCGAACGCGTCAGCGCGCAGCTCCTGGCCGACGGTGTAGCTGTCGGACTCGGAGGTGCGGACCTCGGTGACGAAGCGGCGCGGCGTCGTGCCGGCCTTCTCGAAGTGGCCCTTGAGGGGCTGGGTGACCTTGCGCGGGTCGATCTCGCCGAAGGCGAGCTGTACGGCGCTGTACCCGTCAGTCTCGGGGGTCCGCAGCTGGGTCACCACGTTGGTGCCCACCTGCACGACGGTCACCGGGACGAGCTGTCCGTCCTGGTCCCAGACCTGGGTCATGCCGAGCTTGGTGCCGAGCAGGGCCGTGACGGGCCTGCTCGCAGCCTGCTTGGTGAAGGTAGTCATTGTGGCGAACCTCAGAGCTTGATCTCGATGTTGACGTCAGCGGGCAGGTCGAGCCGCATGAGCGAGTCAACGGCCTTCGGCGTCGGGTCGATGATGTCGATGAGGCGCTTGTGGGTGCGCATCTCGAACTGCTCGCGGCTGTCCTTGTACTTGTGCGGTGAACGAATGACGACGAAGACGTTCTTCTCCGTCGGCAGCGGCACCGGACCCACGACCGTCGCACCAGCGCGAGTCACCGTGTCGACGATCTTGCGCGCCGAGCTGTCGATGACTTCGTGGTCGTAGGACTTGAGCCTGATGCGGATCTTCTGTCCCGCCATGGCGTCGTCTAACCTCTCTCGTACCGCTCTGTTACCGTCCCCCGCGCTCGGGCGTGTCGCGCTGTGCGAACACACCTGAGCACGGCGCATCGTCGATGCGGGGCCCTTGTGCTTGCTTGTGGAGCCAGGGCTCGGGGCCCGACTCAGCCTGACACCCGGGGGCACGCCCCCAGGCAACCGGAACAGTCTGCCAGACCGACCCACCTCATGGCGAATCGTCCCGGCATTGTCCGGTGTGTTCTTGGTCATCGGCGAGCCGTAGGCCCTCCGACAAGCTTGTCGGCGCTCGTGGTGCGGTCACCGCGAGCACGCATGCCGGGCTCTCACCCGACCCGATCTACCCTACCAGCCCGCGCGCCTCCTTGACGAGGCCGGTCGCGTGACCTCCCGCACCGCGTCTGCTGGCCCCCTCCCCGACCGGCAGCCGGGTCCCTCCGCCCTCCCGCCGGCCGCCGCACCCTCCGCCCCCGCCGCCGACAGTCGGATCGCGCCCCCTCACCGCCGACAGCCGAATTCCTCCGCCCACGGCTGGCAGCCGGATGCGTCCCCCGCCCGCCGACAGCCGGATTCCTCCACCCACGGCTGGCAGCCGGATGCGTCCCCCTGCCCGCCGACAGCCGGATTCCTCCACCCACGGCTGGCAGCCGGATGCGTCCCCCTGCCCGCCGACAGCTGGATCCCGCCCGTGCACCAACGCCGATGCCGCAGGTCCGGCTGCCGGCGCGAGGACGTCGAGTGCGCAGCGACGCAGGGGCCCGGCCGCCGCGGCGCGAGGCGCGGAGGGGTGGGGTGCGACGTGGGGCGCGGCACGGCGCGGGGCCCGGTCCGCCGCCGCGAGGCGCGCATGGGTGGGGTGCTGCGTGCGGTGCGGAGCGGCGCGGGGCCCGGTCCCGCCTCGGCGCGCAGCGTGGACGGGTGGCGTGCTGCCGCGGGGCGGGATCCAGCTGTCGGCGCGGGAGGGTGGGCAGGCGCGGGGACGCCGAAGGGCCCGGCGAGCGTGCTCGCCGGGCCCTCGGGTCGTGCTGGGTGCTGGGTCTAGGCCCAGCGCCAGATCACTGCAGGATCTTGACGACGCGGCCGGAGCCCACGGTGCGGCCACCCTCACGGATGGCGAAGCCGAGGCCCTCCTCCATCGCGATCGGCTGGATGAGGTCGACCGTCATCTCGGTGTTGTCGCCGGGCATGACCATCTCGGTGCCCTCGGGCAGCTGGATGACGCCGGTGACGTCCGTGGTGCGGAAGTAGAACTGCGGGCGGTAGTTCGAGTAGAAGGGGTTGTGACGCCCACCCTCGTCCTTGCTCAGGATGTAGACCTGGGCCTCGAACTTCGTGTGCGGGGTGATCGAACCCGGCTTGACGACGACCTGGCCACGCTCGACCTCCTCGCGCTTGGTGCCACGGAGGAGCAGGCCGACGTTCTCACCAGCCTCGGCGGTGTCGAGGAGCTTGCGGAACATCTCGACGCCGGTGACGGTCGTCTTGATGGACTTCTCCTTGATACCGACGATCTCGACCTCGTCGTTGACCTTGAGCGCGCCGCGCTCGACACGACCGGTGACGACGGTGCCACGACCGGTGATCGTGAAGACGTCCTCGATCGGCATGAGGAAGGGCTTGTCGATGTCGCGCTCCGGGGTCGGAACGTTCTCGTCGACAGCGGTCATGAGCTCCTCGACGGAGGCGACCCACTTCGGGTCACCCTCGAGGGCCTTGAGCGCGGAGACGCGCACGACCGGCGCGTCGTCGCCCGGGAACTCCTGGCTCGAGAGCAGGTCGCGGACCTCGACCTCGACGAGCTCGAGGATCTCCTCGTCGTCGACCATGTCGGACTTGTTCAGCGCGACGAGGACGTAGGGCACGCCGACCTGGCGGGCGAGCAGGACGTGCTCACGCGTCTGGGCCATCGGGCCGTCGGTCGCCGCGACCACGAGGATCGCGCCGTCCATCTGCGCGGCACCCGTGATCATGTTCTTGATGTAGTCCGCGTGACCGGGAGCGTCGACGTGGGCGTAGTGGCGCGCCTCGGTCTGGTACTCGACGTGCGAGACGTTGATCGTGATACCGCGCTGACGCTCCTCGGGAGCGTTGTCGACCTGGTCGAACGGCGTGAACGCGTTCAGGTCGGGGTACTTGTCCGCCAGCACCTTGGAGATGGCCGCGGTCAGCGTCGTCTTACCGTGGTCGACGTGACCGATGGTGCCGATGTTGACGTGCGGCTTGGTCCGCTCGAACTTGGCCTTCGCCACTTGTGTCCTCCTGGGACTCGGGTAGTTGTCTGCTCAGCGTCAGGTGCGTGTGCGCCTGTCGGGGAGCAAGCCCTACGGGTCGGTTTGTGAAAAGGGGGTACTGCTGGTCGACCAGTGGGACTTACTCGCCCCGGGTCTTCTTGATGATCTCCTCGGCAACGTTCCGAGGAACCTCGGCGTAGCTGTCGAACTGCATCGAGTACACCGCGCGACCCTGGGTCTTGGACCGCAGGTCACCGACGTAGCCGAACATCTCCGACAGCGGCACCAGTGCGCGAACGACCTTGATGCCAGTCGCGTCCGTCATGGACTGGATCATTCCACGACGAGAGTTGAGGTCGCCGATGACGTCGCCCATGTACTCCTCGGGCGTACGCACCTCGACGTCCATGACGGGCTCGAGGAGCACGGGGTCCGCCTTGCGGACACCCTCCTTGAACACCATCGAGCCGGCGATCTTGAAGGCCATCTCCGAGGAGTCGACCTCGTGGTATCCACCGTCGAGCAGGATCGCCTTGACACCCACCATGGGGTAGCCGGCGAGGACACCGTTCTGCATGGAGTCCTGGATGCCCGCGTCCACGCTCGGGATGTACTCGCGCGGGATGCGGCCACCGGTGACCTTGTTCTCGAACTCGTAGAGCTCGCCCTCGGCGGTGTCGAGGGGCTCGAAGGTGACCTGCACCTTCGCGAACTGGCCGGAGCCACCGGTCTGCTTCTTGTGCGTGTAGTCGACCTTCTCGGCCTTGCGGCGGATGGTCTCGCGGTAGGCGACCTGCGGCTTGCCGACGTTCGCCTCGACCTTGAACTCGCGACGCATGCGGTCGACGAGGACGTCGAGGTGGAGCTCACCCATGCCGCCGATGACGGTCTGGCCGGTCTCGTCGTCCAGGCGGACGGTGAAGGTCGGGTCCTCCTCGGCGAGCTTCTGGATCGCGGTGCCCAGCTTCTCCTGGTCACTCTTGGTCTTCGGCTCGACCGCCACGTGGATGACGGGCTCGGGGAAGCTCATCGACTCGAGGACGATCGGGGCGTCCTGGGCGCACAGGGTGTCACCGGTGGTGGTGTCCTTGAGGCCGATGAACGCGTAGATGTGGCCCGCGTGGGCCTCCTCGACCGGGTTCTCCTTGTTGGAGTGCATCTGGAAGAGCTTGCCGACGCGCTCCTTCTTGCCCTTGGTCGAGTTGAGGACCTGGGCGCCCTGCGTGGCGGTACCGGAGTACACGCGCACGTAGGTGAGCTTGCCGAAGAACGGGTGCACGGCGACCTTGAAGGCCAGTGCCGAGAACGGCTCGTCCTCGCTGGGCAGACGGGTCAGCTCCTTCTCCTCGTCACCGACGGCGTGGCCAACCATGGGCGGCACGTCGAGCGGGGAGGGGAGGTAGTCGATGACGGCGTCGAGGATGGGCTGCACGCCCTTGTTCTTGAACGCGGTGCCGCAGAAGACGGGGAAGGCGTCGCCCGTGACCGTGAGGGCGCGGACGCCCTTCTTGATCTCCTCGGGGGTCAGCTCCTCGCCGCCGAGGTACTTCTCGAGCAGCTCCTCGTCAGCCTCGGCCACGGCCTCGACCAGCTCGGCGCGGTACTGGGCCACCTTCTCGACGAGGTCCGCGGGGACCTCCTCGATCGTGTAGTCCTCACCGATCTGGACCTCGCCACGCCAGGTGAGCGCGCGGTTGTAGACGACGTCGACGACACCGATGAAGTCCGACTCCGCCCCGATCGGCACCTGCATGACGAGCGGCTTGGCCTTGAGGCGGTCCTTGATGGTCTGCACGGTGAAGTAGAAGTCCGCACCGAGCTTGTCCATCTTGTTGACGAAGCAGATGCGCGGGACGTTGTACTTGTCCGCCTGCCGCCACACGGTCTCCGACTGCGGCTCGACACCCTCCTTGCCATCGAAGACGGCGACGGCGCCGTCGAGGACGCGCAGCGAGCGCTCCACCTCGACGGTGAAGTCGACGTGCCCGGGGGTGTCGATGATGTTGATCTGGTTGTCGTGCCAGTAGCAGGTGGTGGCAGCCGACGTGATCGTGATGCCGCGCTCCTGCTCCTGCTCCATCCAGTCCATCGTGGAGGCGCCGTCGTGCGTCTCCCCGATCTTGTAGTTGATGCCGGTGTAGAACAGGATCCGCTCGGTGGTCGTCGTCTTGCCGGCGTCGATGTGCGCCATGATGCCGATGTTGCGGACCTTGGTCAGATCGGTCAGCACGTCAAGTGCCACAGGAGACTCTCTTCAGTCGATTTCGTGCAGGACGGCAGGGCGACGAACTACCAGCGGTAGTGCGCGAAGGCCCGGTTGGACTCGGCCATCTTGTGGGTGTCCTCGCGGCGCTTGACCGCGGCACCGAGGCCGTTGGAGGCGTCGAGGATCTCGTTCATGAGGCGCTCGGTCATCGTCTTCTCGCGACGGGCGCGGGCGTAGTCGACGAGCCAGCGCAGGGCGAGCGTGGTCTGCCGGGAGGGGCGGACCTCGACGGGCACCTGGTAGGTGGCGCCACCGACGCGGCGGGAACGGACCTCGAGGGAGGGGCGGACGTTCTCCAGCGCGCGCTTGAGGATCGCGGTGGGGTCACCGTCGGTCTTCTCGCGAACACCCTCGAGGGCGTCGTAGACGATCTTCTCGGCGGTGGACTTCTTGCCGTCCCGCAGGATGCGGTTGACGAGCTGGGTGACGGTCGGCGAGCCGTAGACCGGGTCGACGACGAGCGTCCGCTGAGGTGCGGGACCCTTGCGCGGCATTACTTCTTCTCCTTCTTCGCGCCGTAACGGCTGCGAGCCTGCTGGCGACCACGGACACCCTGGGTGTCGAGCGCGCCGCGCACGATCTTGTAGCGGACGCCGGGGAGGTCCTTCACGCGACCACCGCGGACGAGCACGATGGAGTGCTCCTGGAGGTTGTGACCGACGCCGGGGATGTAGGCCGTGACCTCGATCCCGCTGGACAGGCGCACGCGCGCGACCTTGCGGAGCGCCGAGTTCGGCTTCTTCGGGGTCGTCGTGTACACGCGGGTGCACACCCCGCGCCGCTGGGGGCTGCCCTTGAGGGCGGGCGTCTTCGACGTCGAGGTCTTGACGCTGCGGCCCTTGCGGACCAGCTGCTGAATCGTGGGCACTACGTCTCCGTCTCGGATGTGTTTCTCTGCTTGATGTTCGCCCGGCGCACCGGGTGGGCTGCCGGCCTGACCGCGTGGCGGTCGTCTGCTGGCCCCTGCCCCCCGCACTCGGGAGTGTCGCCGGGCCTGCGGATCACAAGCACGCACGAGGGACCCGATGTCGCGGGCACCGCCCAGTAGCGTACTCTGCCGCAGTTTCTTGCGTCAAAGCGTGGCGGCTTGACGTCCGTCACGCGTTCCGTGGGGCGGCCGCACTGCGGCCGCCCCACGGACTGGTCACACGCCGCGGAAGTCCACGCCGAAGGAGTCCGGACCGAAGTCCAGCTCCTCGAGCATGATCGGGTCCGAGCCGCCCTGGACGAAGTCCAGCTCGCTGTAACCCAGCTGGGAGAAGGCCTTCGCCTTCGCCTCCTCGGTCGGCTCGACGTCCACGTTGCGGTAGCGGGGCAGGCCCGTACCGGCGGGGATGAGCTTTCCGAGGATGACGTTCTCCTTGAGGCCGAGCAGCGGGTCGCGACGACCGCTCATCGCGGCCTCGGTCAGCACCTTGGTGGTCTCCTGGAAGGAGGCCGCCGACAGCCACGAGTCCGTGGCCAGCGACGCCTTGGTGATGCCCATGAGCTCGGGACGGCCGGAGGCCGGCGTCCCACCCTCGGAGACCGTGCGACGGTTCTCGTCCTCGAAGCGGCCACGCTCGGCGAGCTCGCCCGGCAGGAGCCGGGACTCGCCCGAGTCGAGCACGGTGACGCGCTTGAGCATCTGCCGGACGATGACCTCGACGTGCTTGTCGTGGATGTCCACGCCCTGGGAGCGGTAGACCTCCTGGACCTGGTCGACGAGGTGCTTCTGGACCGCACGCGGGCCGAGGATCCGCAGGACCTTCTTCGGGTCCACGGCGCCGGCGACGAGCTGGCGGCCGACGGCGACGTGCTCGCCGTCCTCGACCAGCAGGCGCACGCGCTTGGAGACCGGGTAGGCCAGGTCCTCACCGCCGTCGTCGCGGACGACGACGATCTTGCGGGTGCGCTCCGAGTCGTCGATCTTCACGCGGCCGGCGGCCTCGCTGATCGGCGCCTCACCCTTGGGGGTGCGGGCCTCGAAGAGCTCCTGGATACGGGGCAGACCCTGGGTGATGTCCTCGGCCGAGGCCGCACCACCGGTGTGGAAGGTGCGCATCGTCAGCTGCGTGCCGGGCTCACCGATGGACTGCGCCGCGATGATGCCGACGGCCTCGCCGATGTCGACGAGCTTGCCGGTGGCCAGCGAGCGGCCGTAGCACTTGGCGCAGGTCCCCACGCGGGACTGGCAGGTGAGGACCGAGCGGACCTTGACCTGCGTGACCCCGGCGGCGACGAGCCGCGCGATGAGGACGTCACCGACGTCCGCGCCGGCCTCGGCGACGACGGTGCCGTCGTCGGTCGTGGCGTCCTGCGCGAGCGTGCGGGCGTAGACGCTGGTCTCGACGGTGTCGAGCAGCAGCAGGCCCCCGGAGGAGTCCGTCTCCGCGATCGGCAGCGTCAGCCCCAGCGAGGTCCCGCAGTCGTCCTCGCGGACGATGACGTCCTGGGAGACGTCGACGAGACGACGGGTGAGGTAGCCGGAGTCGGCGGTCCGCAGCGCGGTGTCCGCCAGACCCTTACGGGCGCCGTGCGTCGCGGTGAAGTACTCGAGGACCGACAGGCCCTCGCGGTAGTTCGACTTGATCGGACGCGGGATGATCTGGCCCTTGGGGTCGGCGACCAGACCACGCATACCGGCGATCTGACGCACCTGGTGCCAGTTACCACGGGCACCGGAGGTCACCATGCGGAAAATGTTGTTGTCCGCCGGGAAGTTCACCCGCATCGCCTGGTCGACCTCGTTGGTCGCCTGGGTCCAGATGTCGATGAGCTCGGAGCGACGCTCCTCCTCGCTGCGGCGGCCGAGGTCGTACTCGCGCTGGACCTTCTGCGCCTTCTCCTCGTAGGACTCGAGGATGTGCGCCTTGGTGTCCGGGGCGACGACGTCGGAGATCGCGATCGTGACGCCCGAGCGGGTGGCCCAGTAGAAACCGGCCTCCTTGAGGGCGTCCAGGCTCGCGGCCACCTCGACCTTCGGGTAGCGCTCGGCGAGGTCGTTGACGATCCCCGAGAGCTCCTTCTTGCCGACGACGCCGTTGACGAACGGGTAGTCGATCGGCAGCGCCTCGTTGAACAGCGCACGGCCCAGGGAGGTCTCGAGGATGATCGAGTCACCCTCCTCCCAGCCCTCCGGTGCCGTCCAGCCGAGCGGCGGGACGAGGTCGGTGAAGCGGATCCGCACGGTCGCGCCGAGGTCGAGCTCGCCGGCGTCGAAGGCCATCCGCGCCTCGGAGGGCGAGCCGAAGACCCGGCCCTCCCCCACGCCGCCGGCCTTGTCACCGGTGAGGTGGAACAGGCCGATGATCATGTCCTGCGTGGGCATGGTCACCGGACGGCCGTCCGAGGGCTTGAGGATGTTGTTGCTCGAGAGCATGAGGATGCGGGCCTCGGCCTGCGCCTCGGTGCTCAGCGGCAGGTGCACGGCCATCTGGTCGCCGTCGAAGTCGGCGTTGAAGGCGCCGCACACGAGCGGGTGGAGCTGGATGGCCTTGCCCTCGACGAGCTGCGGCTCGAAGGCCTGGATGCCGAGGCGGTGCAGCGTGGGGGCACGGTTGAGCAGCACGGGGTGCTCGGTGATGACCTCCTCGAGCACGTCCCACACCTGGGTGCGGGCGCGCTCGACCATCCGCTTGGCGGCCTTGATGTTCTGCGCGTGGTTGAGGTCCACGAGCCGCTTCATGACGAAGGGCTTGAAGAGCTCGAGCGCCATCTGCTTGGGCAGGCCGCACTGGTGCAGCTGCAGCTGCGGGCCGACGACGATGACCGAACGGCCGGAGTAGTCGACGCGCTTGCCGAGCAGGTTCTGACGGAAACGTCCCTGCTTGCCCTTGAGCATGTCGGAGATCGACTTGAGCGCGCGGTTGCCGGGTCCGGTGACCGGACGGCCACGGCGGCCGTTGTCGAACAGCGAGTCCACGGCCTCCTGGAGCATCCGCTTCTCGTTGTTGACAATGATCTCCGGCGCGCCGAGGTCGAGCAGCCGCTTGAGGCGGTTGTTCCGGTTGATGACGCGGCGGTAGAGGTCGTTGAGGTCGGAGGTCGCGAAGCGGCCACCGTCCAGCTGGACCATCGGGCGCAGGTCCGGCGGGATGACCGGGACGGCGTCCAGGACCATGCCCAGCGGCGAGTTCTCCGTGGTGAGGAACGCGTTGACGACCTTGAGGCGCTTGAGGGCGCGGGTCTTGCGCTGACCGGTCCCCGTGGAGATGGTCTCGCGCAGCGACTCCGCCTCGGCGGCCAGGTCGAAGGTCTCCAGGCGCTTCTGGATGGCCTCGGCCCCCATGTAGCCCTTGAAGTAGATGCCGTAGCGGGCCTGGAGCTCGCGGTAGAGCAGCTCGTCGCCCTCGAGGTCACCGACCTTGAGGTTCTTGAACCGGTCCCAGATCGTGTCGAGACGGTCGAGGTCCTGGTCGGCGCGCTTGCGCAGCTGCGCCATCTCGCGCTCGGCGGACTTGCGCAGCTTCTCGCGGGCGTCGGCCTTGGCCCCGGCCTGCTCGAGCTCGGCGAGGTCCTCCTCCAGGCGCTTGGCACGGGCCTCGATGTCGGTGTCGCGCTTGCGCTCGACGTCCTGCTTCTCGAGGTCCATCTCGTTCTGGAGGCTGGACAGGTCCTCGTGGCGACCGTCCTGGTCGACCTCGGTGATCATGTACGCCGCGAAGTAGATGACCTTCTCGAGGTCCTTCGGGGCGAGGTTGAGGAGGTACCCGAGGCGCGAGGGGACGCCCTTGAAGTACCAGATGTGGGTGACGGGGGCGGCGAGCTCGATGTGGCCCATCCGCTCACGGCGCACCTTGGAGCGCGTGACCTCGACACCGCAGCGCTCACAGATGATGCCCTTGTAGCGCACGCGCTTGTACTTGCCGCAGTTGCACTCCCAGTCCCGGGTGGGACCGAAGATCCGCTCGCAGAACAGGCCGTCCTTCTCCGGCTTGAGCGTGCGGTAGTTGATCGTCTCGGGCTTCTTGACCTCTCCGTGGGACCAACCACGGATCTCCGATGCCGTGGCCAGGCCGATGTGGAGCTGGTCGAAGACATTGACGTCGAGCAAGGTTTCCTACTTCCTTCGGTGTGTCACCGTGTGGAATCCAAACGGGGCCGGCGGGGCTGCCGTGACCGGGAGGTCACGGCAGCCGCGGCCTCTTAGATGTCGTCGACGCTGCTGGCGTCGGGACGACGCGACAGGTCGATCCCGAGCTCGTCGGCGGCCCGGTAGACCTCCTCGTCGGCGTCACGCAGCTCGATGGCGTTGCCCTCCGCGTCCAGGGCCTCGACGTTCAGGCACAGGGACTGCATCTCCTTCATGAGCACCTTGAAGGACTCGGGGATGCCGGGCTCGGGGAT
Organism: Georgenia sp. Marseille-Q6866; assembly: GCF_965111665.1. Taxonomy (NCBI): domain Bacteria; kingdom Bacillati; phylum Actinomycetota; class Actinomycetes; order Allobogoriellales; family Allobogoriellaceae; genus Georgenia; species Georgenia sp. Marseille-Q6866. The sequence goes on from NZ_CBCOOR010000013.1 coordinate 121,421, forward strand.
GTTCTCGCCCTTGACGATGGCCTCGTACACCTTGACGCGTCCGGGGATGTCGTCGGACTTGATCGTCAGGAGCTCCTGCAGCGCGTAGGCGGCGCCGTAGGCCTCCAGGGCCCACACCTCCATCTCACCGAAGCGCTGGCCACCGAACTGTGCCTTACCACCCAGCGGCTGCTGCGTGATCATCGAGTACGGGCCGGTGGAGCGGGCGTGGATCTTGTCGTCCACGAGGTGGTGGAGCTTGAGGATGTACATGTAGCCGACGGCGACGGGCTCGGGGAAGGGCTCCCCGGAGCGGCCGTCGAACAGACGGGCCTTGCCGTCGGTGCCGACCATCCGCTCGCCGTCACGGTTGGGCGTGGTGTGGCCGAGGAGACCGGTGAGCTCGTGCTCGTGGATGCCGTCGAAGACGGGCGTCGCGACCGGGGTCCCGGCCTCTCCGCGCAGCGCACCCTCGGGCAGGTTCTCGGTCCACGTGCCCTCGCCCTGCGGCGCGTCGGTGGCGTCCCAGCCCTGCTTGGCGACCCACCCGAGGTGGGTCTCGAGCACCTGGCCGACGTTCATGCGGCCGGGCACACCGAGCGGGTTGAGGATGATGTCGACGGGCGTGCCGTCCTCGAGGAAGGGCATGTCCTCGACCGGGAGGATCTTGGAGATGACACCCTTGTTGCCGTGGCGCCCGGCGAGCTTGTCGCCGTCGGTGATCTTGCGGCGCTGGGCGATGTAGACGCGCACCATCTGGTTGACGCCGGCGGGCAGCTCGTCGTCCTCGTCCGCGTTGAACTCCTGGATACCGATGACGGTCCCGGACTCACCGTGGGGCACCTTGAGAGAGGTGTCGCGCACCTCGCGGGCCTTCTCGCCGAAGATCGCGCGGAGCAGGCGCTCCTCGCTCGTCAGCTCGGTCTCACCCTTGGGCGTGACCTTGCCGACGAGGATGTCGCCGGCGCTGACCTCGGCACCGATACGGATGATGCCGCGCTCGTCGAGGTCGGCGAGGACGTCCTCGGAGACGTTCGGGATGTCCCGGGTGATCTCCTCGGCGCCCAGCTTCGTGTCGCGGGCGTCGACCTCGTGCTCCTCGATGTGGATCGAGGACAGGACGTCCTCGGCCACGAGGCGCTGGGAGAGGATGATCGCGTCCTCGTAGTTGTGGCCCTCCCACGACATGAACGCGACGAGGAGGTTGCGGCCCAGGGCCAGCTCGCCGTCGTCGGTCGCCGGGCCGTCGGCCAGCGCGGAGCCGACCTCGACGCGGTCGCCCTCGTCGACCAGCACGCGCTGGTTGTAGGAGGTGCCCTGGTTGGAGCGACGGAACTTCGCGACGCGGTAGACCTGGTTCGTGCCGTCGTCGGCGGCCACGTGGATCGAGTCCGCGGAGACCTCGGTGACGACACCGGGCTTGCTCGCCGTGATGACGTCGCCGGCGTCGACCGCCGCGCGGCGCTCCATGCCGGTGCCCACGAGCGGGGCCTCGCTGCGGACCAGCGGGACCGCCTGACGCTGCATGTTGGCGCCCATGAGCGCACGGTTCGCGTCGTCGTGCTCGAGGAAGGGGATCATCGCGGTCGCGACGGAGACCATCTGGCGGGCGGAGACGTCCATGTAGTCGATCTCCGACTGCGGGACGGTGGCCATCTCGCCACTGCCGCCGCTGGCCCGGACGAGCACCTGCTCCTCGCGGAAGTTGCCGTCGTCGTCGAGCTTGGCGTTCGCCTGCGCGATGACGTAGCGGTCCTCGTCGTCGGCGGTGAGGTAGTCGACGTCGTCGGTCACCCGGCCGTCGACGACGCGACGGTAGGGGGTCTCGACGAAGCCGAAGGGGTTGATGCGCGCGAAGGTCGCGAGCGAGCCGATGAGGCCGATGTTCGGGCCCTCAGGGGTCTCGATCGGGCACATGCGGCCGTAGTGCGAGGGGTGGACGTCACGGACCTCCATCGCCGCGCGGTCACGGGACAGACCACCCGGGCCGAGGGCGTTGAGACGACGCTTGTGCGTCAGCCCGGCCAGCGGGTTGTTCTGGTCCATGAACTGCGACAGCTGCGACGTGCCGAAGAACTCCTTGATGGAGGCGACGACGGGCCGGATGTTGATGAGGGTCTGCGGCGTGATCGCCTCGACGTCCTGCGTGGTCATGCGCTCGCGCACGACGCGCTCCATCCGGGACAGACCCGTGCGGATCTGGTTCTGGATGAGCTCGCCGACGGACCGGATGCGGCGGTTGCCGAAGTGGTCGATGTCGTCGGTCTCGACGCGCACCGTGACCTGCTCGCCGTCGCGCTCGACGGTGTACTCCGTCTCGCCCTTGTGGAGGGCGAGGAGGTAGCGGACCGCGGCCTTGATGTCCTCGACGCGCAGCACGGACTCGGTGAGGTCACCGCTCGTGCCGAGCTTCTTGTTCACCTTGTAGCGGCCGACCTTGGCGAGGTCGTAGCGCTTGGAGTTGAAGTAGTAGTTGTCGAGGAGGTTGCGACCGGCCTCGACCGTCGGCGGCTCGCCGGGGCGGACCTTGCGGTAGATGTCGAGCAGGGCCTCGTCCTGGGTGCTGACGTTGTCCTTCTCGAGGGTCTCCAGCAGGACCGGGTAGTCGGCGAACTCCTCGCGGATCTCGCTCTCGGTCATGCCGAGCGCACGCAGGAAGACGGTGATCGACTGCTTGCGCTTGCGGTCGATGCGGATCCCGACGGCGTCGCGCTTGTCGATCTCGAACTCGAGCCAGGCGCCGCGCGAGGGGATGATCTTCGTCGTGAAGATGTCCTTGTCGGACGTCTTGTCGGCGCTGCGCTCGAAGTACACGCCCGGGGAGCGGACGAGCTGGGAGACGACGACACGCTCGGTGCCGTTGATGATGAACGTGCCGCGCTCGGTCATGAGCGGGAAGTCACCCATGAAGACCGTCTGCGACTTGATCTCGCCGGTCTCGTAGTTGGTGAACTCCGCCGTGACGAACAGCGGAGCGGCGTAGGTGAAGTCCTTCTCCTTGCACTCCTCCGGCGTGTACTTCGCCGGCTCGAAGCGGTGGTCGTTGAAGGAGAGGGACATCGACTGGCCGAAGTCCTCGATCGGGGAGATCTCCGCGAAGATCTCCTCCAGCCCCGAGGTGCGGGGAACGTTCTTGTCGCCCTGCTCGATGGCAGCGGCGACGCGGTCGCGCCACGCCGGGTTGCCGAGGAGCCAGTCGAAGCTCTCGGTCTGCAGCCCGAGAAGATCGGGCGCCTGGAGCGGCTCCTGGATCTTGGCGAACGAGACACGGCGCGAGGCGAGCCGTGTGGCGATGTCTTCAGCGGTGGGAACAGAAGAGGTGCGCGAGGCAGCCAAAGGGGGTCCTTCCCTGCGAATTGTGTGCACACTGCGCTGTCGGGACTGTCTCCTCGTCGCGTCGACCCAGCACGCGGCAGGGTTCGGGGCGGCAGACAGGCAGGCAGAAGTCAGCGCAAAGCGACAGCATACACACGTGCGCAGGGCTATGTCCAGCGCACCGTCGCGCTGTGGGCCCTGGTCTGGCCGACGCCGCTCACCATACGCCATCACCTCGGGTGGGAGAAGTCGTGGCGCGCCGGAGATTCCGGGGAACGCCGACGGCCCGGCACCCCGAGGGGTGCCGGGCCGTGACGGGCCGTGAGGCCGGGTGGTGCTATGAGGTCACTTGACGGAGACGGTGGCCCCGGCGCCCTCGAGGGCCTCCTTGGCCTTGTCCGCGGTGTCCTTGTCGACGCCCTCGAGGACGGCCTTGGGGGCCGAGTCCACGAGGTCCTTGGCCTCCTTGAGGCCGAGGCTCGTGAGCGCGCGGACCTCCTTGATGACCTGGATCTTCTTGTCGCCGATCGCGTCGAGGACGACATCGAACTCGGTCTTCTCCTCCTCGGCCGCGCCGGCGTCGCCGCCGCCGGCCGGGGCGGCCGCGGCAACGGCGACCGGAGCAGCGGCGGTGACCTCGAAGGTCTCCTCGAACTGCTTCACGAACTCGGAGAGCTCGATGAGGGTGAGCTCCTTGAAAGCCTCGATGAGCTCGTCGGTGGTGAGCTTCGCCATGGTGGCGTCCTTCCTGGTTGTTCTGCCCTGTGCTGTCTACTGCGTGGAGCAGGGTGGGGTGGGGGTACCGACGCCTCAGGCGGCGTCGGCGGCCTGCTTCTCGCGCAGGGCCTCGATGGTGCGCGCGGCCTGGGTGGCCGGCGCGGTGAACAGGTATGCAGCCTGGTAGAGCGCTGCCTTGAACGCGCCAGCCGCCTTGCCCAGCAGCACCTCACGGCTCTCGAGGCTCGCGAGCGTGTCGACGTCCTGCGCCGACAGCGCCCGGCCCTCGAGCACGCCGCCCTTGATGACGAGCTGGGGGTTGCTCTTGGCGAAGTCACGCAGACCCTTGGCAGCCTCGGAGGGCTCCCCGGTCACGAATGCGATCGCCGTCGGGCCGGTGAGCTGGTCCTCGAGTCCGTCGAGCCCCGCCTCCTTGGCCGCGATGGCGGTCAGCGTGTTCTTCACGACGGCGTAGCTGGCATTGGTGCCGAGCGAGCGGCGCAGCTCCTTGAGCTGGCCGACGCTGAGCCCGCGGTACTCGGTGAGCACGACGGCGTTTGCCTCACGCAGCTGCTGCGTGAGCTCGGTGACTGCCGCCACCTTGTCAGGCCTCGCCATGGCCCTCCTTCTCGGTCGTGCCGCCGGAGGATGGAGTCGAGCAACAAAAAAGCCCCGCGCAGGGTGTGCACGGGGCGCGTCGCGAGACGGCGTCACATGATCACCTGCGCTGGCTCCGCTGCTGCGGACTTCGACCCGTCATGGCTGACGGGGGACCGGCGGTCTTGGGCAGAGGCAACAGTACCCCGGCAGCGGGCTCAGGTCCAAGCCCGTCGGCCCTGGTGTGCCCCACCCCACACCCAGACGCAGCAGCGCCCCGGTCCTTGCGGGCCGGGGCGCTGCTGACGTGGTCTCAGATCAGGACGGGGTGTCCGAGGTGAGGTTGCGCGTGAGGGTGGCGTCGAGCGGGATGCCCGGGCCCATCGTCGTGGCCATGGTGGCCTTGGAGATGTACCGGCCCTTGGAGGAGGACGGCTTGAGCCGCAGCACCTCGTCGAGGGCGGCGGCGTAGTTCTCCACCAGCTGCTCCTCGGAGAAGGAGACCTTGCCGACGATGAAGTGGAGGTTGGAGTTCTTGTCGACGCGGAACTCGATCCGCCCGCCCTTGATCTCCGTGACCGCCTTGGCGACGTCCATGGTCACCGTGCCGGTCTTCGGGTTGGGCATGAGGCCACGGGGGCCGAGCACGCGGCCGAGGCGGCCGACCTTGCCCATGAGGTCCGGCGTCGCGACGGCGGCGTCGAAGTTCGTGTAGCCCGCGGCGACCTTCTCGATGAGCTCGTCGCCACCGACCTCGTCGGCGCCGGCGGCCTCGGCCTGCGCCGCGCGCTCGCCGACGGCGAAGACGAGGACACGGGCCGACTTGCCGGTCCCGTGGGGCAGGCTGACGGTGCCGCGCACCATCTGGTCCGCCTTGCGGGGGTCGACGCCGAGACGGAAGACGACCTCGACGGTCTGGTCGAACGTGGTGGTCGCGCTCTCCTTGGCGAGGCGGACGGCCTCGAGGGGGGCGTAGACCTGGGAGCGGTCGATCTTCTCGGCCGCCTTGCGGTAGTTCTTGCTGCGCGTGGTCATGCTGCTTCTCCTAGTGTGAGCAGTCGTGGTCTGCGGGTCCGCGCCGGACCCTGCCACGGGGCGCCGAGGCGCCTGGAACGACGGACGCGGGAGGCGTCCTGGTGCCTCAGTCCGAGACGGTGATGCCCATGGAACGGGCGGTGCCGGCGATGATCTTCGCGGCGGCGTCGACGTCGTTGGCGTTGAGGTCGACCATCTTGCCCTCGGCGATCTCGCGGACCTGCGCCATCGTGAGGGAGCCGACCTTCGCGGTGTGCGGGGTGCCGGAGCCCTTGGCGACGCCGGCGGCCTTCTTGATGAGCTCGGCGGCCGGCGGGGTCTTGGTGATGAAGGTGAACGAGCGGTCCTCGTACACCGTGATCTCCACGGGGATGACGTTGCCGCGCTGCGACTCGGTCGCCGCGTTGTACGCCTTGCAGAACTCCATGATGTTCACGCCGTGCTGGCCCAGCGCGGGGCCGATGGGCGGCGCGGGGGTCGCGGCGCCGGCCTGGATCTGGAGCTTGATCAGGCCTGCAACCTTCTTCTTGGGAGGCATGGTGCGTCCTTATGTTCCTGGGCGTCGGTGACCGCCGACGCCGCCTTGCGGGTCCGGCGCAGCAGGAAGCGTGCGCCGGGGAGCCGTCCGCTCAGATCTTGGCGACCTGCGAGAACGACAGCTCGACCGGGGTCTCCCGGCCGAAGATCGACACGAGCACCTTGAGCTTCTGCTGCTCCGGGCTGATCTCGGAGATCGTGGCCGGGAGGGTCTCGAAGGGCCCGTCGGTGACGGTGACGGACTCGCCGACGGAGAACTCGACCTCGATCGGGGTGCTCGGGGCACTCCCGCCGCCCGCGGCCTTGGCCGACTCCTTGGGGGCGAGGGTCGGGGCGAGCATCGAGAAGACCTCGTCCTCGGTCAGCGGCACCGGCTGGTGCGTGTGGCCGACGAAGCCGGTGACACCGGGCGTGTGGCGCACCGCGCCCCACGACTCGTCGGTCAGGTCCATGCGCACGAGCACGTAGCCCGGGATACGGACCCGGGTGACGAGCTTGCGCTGGGAGTTCTTGATCTCGACGACGTCCTCCATCGGGACCTCGACCTGGAAGATGTAGTCCTCCATGTTGAGGCTCTGGATGCGGTTCTCGAGGTTCGCCTTGACGCGCTTCTCGTAGCCCGCGTAGGAGTGCACGACGTACCAGTAGCCCGGCAGCAGCCGCAGCTCGCGGCGGAACTCCTCCTCGGGGGAGACCTCCTCGGCCTCCTCGGCGTCGTCCTCGGGGGAGTCCTCGACGACGGCCGACTGCTCGGCGGGGGTCGAGTCCTCGCCTGCGGCCTCGCTCTCCTCGACGGCTGCGGTGCTCTCGGCCTCCGCACCCGGCAGGTCGCTCGGGGTGTCGTCAGGAGCCTCGTCCGGGGCCGTGTGCTCCACGGTCTCCTCAGTCACGGGGTACCAACTTTCTTGCGTCGTAGTTCGATGCTGCGGGGGGCGGGATCAGCCGCCGAACACCCACAGCGCCAGCCGCCCGAAGCCCAGGTCGACAAGGCCCACGTAGGCCATGATCGCCAGCACGAAGACGATGACGACGACGAAGAAGGTGAACAGCTCGTTGCGGGTCGGCTTGACGACCTTCTTCAGCTCGGCGATCACCTGTCGGACGAACAGCGCGATCCGGGCGAAGAGACCACGCTTCTTGGTCGTCCCGTCCCCGGCGCGGCCGGCACGCTCGGGCTTGCCCGAGGTCGTGCTCGCGGACTCACTCACAGGCGGTCTTCCTCACTGGTCAGGGTGTCGTGGCCGAGGGCGCCGTTCCGACGCCACTGCTGCAGGGCAGGAGGGACTCGAACCCACAACCGCCGGTTTTGGAGACCGGTGCGCTACCAATTGCGCCACTGCCCTTCGCGACTTCCGCCTCCGACCGACCGTCGCAGCGCGCGGTCGAGCCGGTGGTCGAGAGCCACCAGGGATCGAGTGTACGCGTCCGGGGCCGCTTGGTCGAATACGCCTGCCCGTGACGCTCGTCGCGGCCCTCCGTCCGTGGGACGGGCGGCCCGGGGACGGCGCGCGCGGGCCGTGCCACCATAGCCGGGTGAGCGAGCACACGAGCACCCCGAGCACCCCGTCCCCCACGCGCGTCTCCGCCCGGCTGGCGGCGATCGCCGAGAGCGCCACCCTGGCGGTCGACGCGAAGGCGAAGGCGCTCAAGGCCGCCGGCCGGCCGGTCATCGGCTTCGGCGCCGGCGAGCCGGACTTCCCCACACCCCAGTACATCGTCGACGCGGCCGTCGCCGCGGCGCAGGACCCGGTCAACCACCGCTACTCCCCCGCCAAGGGCCTGCCCGTCCTGCGCGAGGCGATCGCGGCCAAGACGCTGCGCGACTCCGGCTACGAGATCTCCCCGGACCAGGTCCTCGTGACCAACGGGGGCAAGCAGGCGGTCTACCAGGCCTTTGCCGCGATCATCGACCCGGGCGACGAGGTCCTCCTGCCCGCCCCGTACTGGACCACCTACCCCGAGGCCATCGCGCTGGCCGGCGGGCGCACCGTCGAGGTCGTCGCCGGCTCCGACCAGGACTACCTCGTCACGGTCGAGCAGCTCGAGGCGGCCCGCACGCCCCGGACCAAGGCGCTGCTCTTCTGCTCGCCGTCCAACCCCACCGGCGCTGTCTACTCCCCCGAGCAGACCGCCGCGATCGGCCGCTGGGCCCACGAGCACGGCGTGTGGGTCATCACCGACGAGATCTACGAGCACCTCGTCTACGACGACGCCGTGTTCACCCCCGTGCTGCGCGCCGTCCCCGAGCTCGCCGACACGACGATCGTCCTCAACGGCGTCGCCAAGACCTACGCGATGACCGGCTGGCGCGTGGGCTGGATGGTCGGCCCGAGCGACGTCATCAAGGCGGCGACGAACCTCCAGTCCCACCTCACCTCGAACGTCGCCAACGTGTCCCAGCGCGCCGCCCTCGCCGCGGTGTCCGGCGACCTCAGCGCCGTCGCGACGATGCGCGAGGCCTTCGACGAGCGCCGCCGCACGATGGTGAGCATGCTCCGGGAGATCGACGGCGTCGAGGTCCCCACCCCGCGGGGCGCGTTCTACGCCTACCCGAACGTCGAGGGCGTCCTCGGGCGCACGATCCGCGGCCGCACGCCGCAGACCTCCGCCGAGCTGGCCGCTCTCATCCTCGAGGAGGCCGAGGTGGCCGTCGTGCCCGGTGAGGCCTTCGGCCCCAGCGGCTACCTGCGCCTGAGCTACGCGCTGGGCACCGAGGACATGGTCGAGGGCATCCGGCGCATCCAGGAGCTCCTCGCCTGACGCGAGCACGCGACGAGAGAGGCCCGGGCGGGAGCCCGGGCCTTTTCTCATCCCTGTCTCATGCCCGGCCCCGATACTGACCGGGTGAGCACCCGCCGTCGTCGTCCCCTCACGGTCCGCACCCGCATCCTCGCGACCGTGCTCGTGCTGAGCGCGCTCGCCCTCGTCGCGGCGGGCGGGACGGCGTGGGGGCTGCAGCGCATCCGCGTGGACCGGGACATCGACGACGCCCTCAACCGGACGATCACCGAGCTGCGCACGCTGGCCGAGACCGGCGTCGACCCGGACACCGGGACAGCCTTCCAGGACTCCGACCGCCTGCTGTACACGATGATGAGCCGCGAGGTGCCGGCGACGAACGAGGGCATGATCGCCTTCATCCGGGACAACGTCCGCTACCAGACGCAGGACATCGGCGTCCCACTCGCGCTGGACCCCGAGCTCGTCCACGCCGTCTCCGACGCCTGGCAGCTCGAGCGCGTCGTCATCGACACGCTGCGGACCTCCCAGCGGGAGTACCGCTACGCCGCCGTACCCGTCCAGGTCGGGGACTCCGCGCCGGGCGCGATGATCCTCGCCTTCGACCGCGACGCGGAGCAGGCGGAGATCGGGGCGACCTTCCGCACCTACGGCATCGTCGCGGCCGGCTCGCTCCTCGTGCTCGCCGTCGTCGCCTGGGTCCTCTCGGGCCGCCTGCTGCGGCCGCTGCGGACACTGCGGGAGACGGCCGAGCAGATCAGCGTCACCGACCTCTCCCGCCGCATCCCCGTGGACGGCACCGACGACCTGTCCGAGCTCGCCCGGACCTTCAACGACATGCTCGGGCGGCTGGAGACGGCCTTCGGCTCCCAGCGCCAGCTCCTCGACGACGCCGGGCACGAGCTGCGCACGCCGATCACCATCGTGCGGGGCCACCTCGAGCTCATGGACCCGACCGACGAGCAGGACGCGACCGAGACGCGCGCGCTCGCGCTGCGTGAGCTCGACCGGATGCACCGGCTCGCCGACGACCTCGTCCTCCTCGCCCGGTCCGAGGCGCCGGACTTCGTGCGGACCGAGCCGACGGACGTCGGCACGCTCCTCGACAACGTCCTCGACCAGGCCCGGCAGCTGGGCAACCGGCGCTGGCGGGTGACGAACCGCGCCGAGGCCGTCGTCGACGTCGACCCCGAGCGCGTGACGCAGGCACTCCTCCAGCTCGCGGCCAACGCGGTGAAGTTCTCCGACGACGGCAGCACCGTCCGCCTCGGCTCCCGCCTCGAGGACGACCGCCTGGCCCTGTGGGTGGAGGACGAGGGCATCGGCATCCCACCCGAGCAGCAGGGCCGGATCTTCGAGCGCTTCGCCCAGGTGACCGGGCCGCAGCGACGCCCGGCCGGGGGCTCCGGCCTCGGCCTGTCGATCGTCGCGGCGATCGCCGCCGGGCACGGGGGGCGCGTCGACGTCACCTCCGCGCCGGGCAGGGGGTCGCGCTTCACGCTGCTCCTGCCGGCGCCCGGCGTCCAGCCCGCCCCCATCCCCGACGACGAGATCGTCGTCGACCCCGACGAGCTCGGCGCAGAGGGCGCCGGCCAGGACGGAGCCCGCTAGATGTCCCAGATCCTGATCGCCGAGGACGAGCCCGGCATCTCCTCCTTCATCACCAAGGGCCTGCGCGCCGCGGGCTACGCCTCGACGGCGGTGACGACCGGCCAGGAGGCGCTCGTCCTCGCGCTGGCCGGGGACGTCCAGCTCCTCGTCCTCGACATCGGCCTGCCCGACATGGACGGGTTCACCGTCCTGCGCCGGCTGCGGGAGGCCGGCTCGGCCCTGCCGGTCATCATCCTCACCGCCCGCACCTCGGTGGATGACACCGTCGCCGGGCTCGAGGGCGGGGCCGACGACTACATGCCCAAGCCCTTCCGCTTCGAGGAGCTCCTCGCCCGGATCCGGCTGCGCCTGCGTGCGCCCGAGCAGGGCGGCCAGTCGACGAACGTCCTCGCCTTCGGTGACCTGTCCCTGGACCTGCGCACCCGGCACGCGACGGTCGCCGGCCGGGAGGTGGAGCTGTCCGCCCGCGAGTTCTCCCTCGCCGAGACCTTCCTGTCCCACCCGGGCCAGGTCCTCAGCCGCGAGCAGCTGCTCGACCGGGTGTGGGGCTACGACTTCGACCCCGGCTCCAACGTCGTGGACGTCTACGTCCGCTACCTGCGCAAGAAGCTCGGCGCCGAGCGCATCGTCACCGTGCGCGGCATGGGCTACCGCCTCGTCGACACCACCCGCTGACACGCCACCGTGGTTCTTCCGCATATGCGGAAGAACCACGGCTCCGTCACCCCTTGCGCCGCAACGTGCGCGCATATGCGTGTCGAGGTGGGGGCCAGGCGGGAGGACGCGCACGACGGCGAGAGCCGGCCCCGTCGTCGGGGCCGGCTCTCGGCGCGTGGTGGTGGGGTCAGTCGGCGGAGTCGGCCGACTGACCCCACCACCACGCGCCGAG
>NZ_CBCOOR010000014.1:0-108824 GCF_965111665.1 Georgenia sp. Marseille-Q6866
GTCGAGGGCTGCTTCGACCTCGTGCAGCCCCTCGGGACGCTGGTGGCGGACGTCGAGCAGCGAGCCGGGGTAGTCGACGCTCGTCGCGGCGACGTGCCCGATTCCCGCCATCTTCGCCAGCAGCGCCATCGGCAGCGGGCTCTGGTGGAAGGAGGTGAAGATGACCGCCCGGTCGTAGCGGCGCCCCGCGAGGGTCGCGACGAGCTCCTCGATCGCTGCGGGGTCGACCGCCGGCGGTCGGTAGCCGGACCACGGGGCCGCGACGACGAGCACGTCCCGCACCCCCGGCAGCAGCCGCGCGGCCGCGGCACCGGTGGGCGAGGCGAGGAGGTCGACGTCGTCGCGGGCGGCGAGGGCGCGGACGGCGGGCCCGGTGAGGAGGACGTCGCCGTCGTTGTCGAGGCGCACGGCGAGGGTCGTCACTGGTCCTCACCCGCCATCGCGAGGACGAGGTCGACGGCGGAGGAGAGGTCCGCGGCGACGTGCTCGGCCTGCTCGACCTCCTCCTCGCGGGTCACCGGCGTAGGGACGAGGACGGCGCGAGCGCCCGCGGCCCGGGCGGCACCGACGTCGGCGCCGATGTCCCCGACGACGACGCACTCGTGCGGCTCGACGCCCAGCGCACGCGCGGCGCGCAGCACCATCCCCGGGCCGGGCTTGCGGCAGGTGCAGCCGTCCTCGGGGCCGTGCGGGCAGTGCTCGACGACGTCGAAGGAGCCGAGGAGGTCCTGGACGCGCTCGTTGACCCGGCCGACGTCCTCGGCCGCGATGAGGCCGCGGGCGACGCCCGACTGGTTGGTCACCATCCCGATGAGCAGACCGCCCGCGCGCAGCCGACGCAGCGACTCCGCGGCGCCGGCCACGGTCCGGACCTTGGCCGGGTCCCCGTTGTACGGGACGTCCTCGACGATCGTGCCGTCGCGGTCGAGCAGGGCGGCGCGCACCGGCGGCGGCCACGCGGGCACGTCGCGGAAGCGGGCCGCCCCGTGCAGCCGGTGCCACACCGCCGACCACGGGATGGCCACGCTCGTCCACGCCATCCGGCGCCACTCCGCGGCCCAGCCCTCCTCGCCCGGGCGGGGCCCGGGCGCGATGCGGCGCGCGGCGAAGTCGATGGTGAGTCCCGCCCACGTCGTGGCGGCCACGGTGGCGGCGCGACGACGACCGGCAGCCGCGAGGAGCGCGGCGGCGCTCCCGGCGGCCACGGTGGCGACGTGCCACCGGAAGCGGCCCCGCCCGGTCCCGCCGATCTCCCGCCAGGTGGGGCCGTGCAGCGCCCGCATGAGCGAGTCGGAGGCCGAGCCCGCCTGCATGCGCAGGCTCACGGCGTCGTCCGCGGGACGGACCGGGTGGAGGATCTCGCGCTCGCCGCGGACCAGCTCCCAGCCGGCCTGCGTCACGCGCAGGGCGAGGTCGGCGTCCTCCCGGTAGGCGCGGGGGAAGCGCTCGTCGAAACCGTGGACCGCGGCGAGGGCGGCGCGGCGGTAGGCCATGTCCGCCGTCGCCCACAGGGCCGTCTCCAGCCCCGCGGTGTTGCGCTCCCAGTCGGTGGGCCGGCGGTGCTCGGGCAGGGGGGGGGTGATCCGGCCCTGCGTGGCGCCCGCCTGTGGCCCGGCGGCCGCGAGGTCCGCGGCCAGCCGGGTGGCCCAGCCGGCGGGGAGGCGCACGTCGTCGTCGAGGAAGGCGACCCACTCGGTGGTCGCAGCCCGCCAGCCCGCGTTGCGGGCGGCGGCGGGGCCGCGGCCGCCCGAGCGCAGGACGTCGATGGGGACGGCGGCGTCGGGCAGGTCGAGGGGCTCGGTGCGGTCCAGCGGGCGGTCGTCGACGAGGACGATGCGCGCCGGCGCCGGTCCGTCCTGGCGGAGCAGGTCGGTGAGGACCTCCCGCAGGGACGGTCGGCCGACGGTCGGCAGGACGACGGTGTAGTCGCTCACGCGACCGCCACCGCGGCGTCGTCCGTCACCGCCGCCCCGGCCGCCTCGTGGGCGTCGAAGAGCTGGGAGCGCCGCACGAGGTGGGGACCGAGGACGAGGAGGTCGACCGGCGCGGAGCCGAAGAGCTCGAGCGCGTCGCGGGGGTCGTCGACCATCGGGCGCCCGGCCGTGTTGAGGCTCGTGTTGATGACGACGGGCAGGCCGGTGCGCTCGGCGAAGGCCGCGATCGTCGCGCCCAGGCGCGGCTGACGCTCGGGGTCGACGGTCTGGATGCGCGCGGTGCCGTCGACGTGGACGGCGGCCGGGATCCGGTGGCGCCACTCCGGGCGCACGGAGTGGACGAAGAGCATGTAGGGGCTGGGGATGGGGCCGTCGGTGAAGATCTCCTCGGCGCGGTCGGCGAGGACCATGGGTGCGACGGGGCGGAACTGCTCACGGCCCTTGACGTCGTTGATGCGCTCGAGGTTCTCCTCCAGGCCCGGGTGGGCGAGCAGGGAGCGGTGGCCGAGCGCGCGCGGCCCGAACTCGCTGCGGCCGTCGAACCAGGCGATGACGCCGTTGCCGGCGAGCACCTCGGCCACCTGCTCGGGCAGGTCGTCGGGGGTGGTGAAGGGGACCTTCGCCGTCGTCAGCCACTGCGCGAGCTCGTCGTCGGACCACGCGCGGCCCAGGTCCGCGCCCGCGATCGGGCGCGGCTCGGCCCCGCGGTCCGCCGCCACCTGGAGGGCGGCACCCAGCGAGGTCCCGGCGTCACCGGCGGCGGGCTGGACCCACACGTCCTCGAAGGGGGTCTCGCGCCAGATGCGGGAGTTGGCCACGCAGTTGAGCGCGGTGCCGCCCGCCATCGTCAGGGCGGTGTCGCCGGTCTGCTCGTGGAGCCAGGTCGCGAGGTCGACGAGGACCTCCTCGAGGCGCGCCTGGACCGAGCAGGCGAGGTCGGCGTGGGGGCCGCCCCACGTGCCGTCGTCGACGCGCGGCTCCACCCACCGCGACCAGTCGGGGACGGGGGCCTGGAAACCGCCGTCGTCGGTGGCGTGGATGGTCTCGCGCAGCTCCTCGAGAAAGCGCGGCTTGCCGTAGGAGGCCAGGGCCATGACCTTGTACTCGTCGGAGGAGCGCAGGAAGCCGAGGTGCTCGGTGAGCGACTCGTAGAGCAGGCCCAGGGAGTGGGGCAGCTGCTGCCCGGCGAGGGTCTCGAGCTTCCCCCTGGTGTAGCGGCCGGCGAGGTGGGAGGCGTGCTCGCCGCGGCCGTCGAGGACGAGGACGCTCGAGCTCGCGTGCGGGGAGGCGAGGGCGCCGGAGGCGGCGTGCGCGACGTGGTGGGGGACGAAGACGACCTTCTCGGGGTCCAGGCCCGGCAGCGTGGCGGCGAGGAACTGCGGCGCACGCTCGGCATAGGTGAGGCGCAGGTGGTCCCACGGGTCGTCCAGGCCCATCTCGTGCGCCGGGCGCGCGAGGGAGGGGTCGAAGGAGTAGGCGACGGCGTCGAGGTCCTTGGGCTCCAGGCCGGCCTCCTTGAGGCACCAGCGCATCGCCAGCTCGGGTAGCTCCCAGGCCGAGAACGGCACGGGACGCTTGCCGTGCTTGCGGCGGCTGAAGCGCTCCTCCTCGGCCGCGGCGACCACCTTGCCGTCGATGACGAGGGTGGCCGAGGGGTCGTGGAACAGCGCGTTGACGCCGAGAACTCGCATACCTGCCTCCTGGGTGGTCCAAGTCACCTATAGGTGATTCGCTGCTCACGCTGCCCGAGAGAAGCACTTCTCGCACTTCGACAAGGAGGCCCCGCCCGTGACGACCACCGAGACCGCCCCCGTCCGCACCGCAGAGCTCGCCGTCCACCTGGTGGATGGACGGGTCGCGGAGGCCACCGGGTCGCGGCGCCTGCGCCGTGAGGACCCGAGCGGCTCGGGAGCGGTGTCGACGCTCGTGCCGGCGACGGCGGAGGAGGTGTCCGCCGCGGTCGACGCCGCCTGGCGGGCACGCTCTGACTGGCGCCGTACGGCACCGGCGGAGCGCGCGGCGGCGCTGCGCGCGGCCGCGGCCGCCGTCCGCGCCGACGCCGACCGGCTCGGCGCGCTGCTCACCGCGGCGACCGGCCGGCTGCTCGGCCAGTCGGTCGAGTCGGCCACCGTGGCCGCCGACCTCCTGGAGGAGGCGGCGACGACGGGCCTCGGCCCGGCCGGCCGCACGCTCGCCGGGGCCACGGCGGCGCTGGACGTCGTGCGTCGCGAGCCGCGCGGCGTCGTCGCCGTCATCACCCCCTGGAACGACCCGTTCCCGGCCGCCGCAGGCCTGCTGGCCGCCGCGCTCGTCACCGGCAACACCGTGGTGCACAAGCCCTCGGAGCGCTCGGCAGTGCCGGGCTGGGAGATGGCCCGGCTCATCGCCGACGCGCTGCCCGCCGGGGTCCTCAACATCGTCAACGGCGACGGCGAGACCGGTGCCGCGCTCGTCGCCGACGAGCGGGTGGCCCTCGTCGCGCACGTGGGCTCGACGGTGGCCGGCCGGCGCATCGCCGCCGTCGCCGGGGGGCGCGGGGCGAAGGTGCTCCTCGAGAACGGCGGCGCGGACGCGATCGTCGTCGACTCCGGTGTCGACCCGCGGTGGGCGGCCGAGCAGATCGCGACCGGCGCCTTCACCAACACCGGGCAGATCTGCACCTCCGTCGAGCGCGTCTACGTCCACGACGACGTCGCCGACGCCGTCGTCTCCCAGCTCGCCGACGTCGCCCGCGACCTCGTCGTCGGGGACCCGGCCGACCCGGCCACGACGCTCGGTCCCCTCGTTGACGCCGAGCAGCGTGCCGTCGTCGACGGCCACGTGCGCGCGGCGCTGGACGCCGGCGCCCGGTGCGTCACCGGCGGCGCGCCGCTGGACCGGCCGGGCAGCTTCTACCCGCCCACGGTCCTCGACCACTGCCCGCCGGACGTGGACGCCGTCGCCGAGGAGACCTTCGGGCCGGTGGCCGCGATCGTGCGCGTGCCCGACTTCGACACGGCCCTCGCGCTCGCGGGGGAGAGCCGGTACGGGCTGGCCGCCACCGTCCTCACCCCGGACCTCGGCCGCGCGCTGCACGCCGCCGAGGAGCTGGAGGTAGGCACCGTCAAGGTGAACGGCGTCTTCGGTGGCGCGCCGGGCGGCTCGGCCGACCCGCGCCGCGACAGCGGCACCGGCGCCGGCTACGGCCCGGACCTGCTCACCGAGATGACCGTCCTCAAGACGGTGCACCTCGAGGCCCCGGGCGCCTGATCCCGCCTTCCCCCCTTCCGCCCGAGTACGCACGGACGGTCACCGCGGCGCCCTTCCGAGGGCCGCTGGGTGACGGTCGGTGCGTACTCGAGTAGCTAGCCGTAGCGGCGGGCGGTCGACTCGCGCTGGGAGCGTTCGAGCGCCTGGAAGTGCGCCTCGGCGTGCGCGGGCAGTACCCGCCGCTCGCTGAGCACCCAGGGCGCGCCGCGCAGCGCGGCGAGCACGCCCTCGAGCGCTGGGCGCGAGCGCAGCTGGCCGAGCACCACCGCGGTGCGGCGCAGGGCGGCGGGCAGCGGACGGCGCAGCCAGGTGAACCACAGGGTGTTGCGCACGCCGTCGCGCAGCCGCTTGGTCGTGTCCCGCGCCGTCGAGGCCTGGTGGTGGACGGTGGCGGTGGACAGGTAGCACAGCTCCCACCCGACGGCGGCGAGGTCCGCGGCGAGGAGCTCCTCCTCGCCGCCGAGCCACAGGCGCGGGTGGAAGCCGCCGACGCCGAGGAACGCGGTGCGCCGCACGACGGACGCGCCCGCGAGGAAGCTGCCGAGCGCCGGCCCGGGCAGACCCGGGCGCTGCCCCTGGACGGGGGAGTCGCGGAGCTCGGCGACGATCGGGTCCTCCGTCCCGGCGGGCTCGACGACGATCCGCGCGGTGAGGACGGCGACGTCCGGGTGGGCGTCGAGGGCGTCCGCCGCGGCCGCGAGGCTGCCCGGGTCCCACCACGTGTCGTCGTCGCAGAAGGCGACGTAGGGGGTGTCGAGGAGCTGGACGCCGAGGTTGCGGCCGACCGCGCCGAGGTTCCGGCGGCTCTCGAGGAGCGTCACCCACGGGTGGTCGCGGCGCACCGCCTGTGCCGTCCCGTCGCTCGAGCCGTTGTCGACGACGACGACCGGCGGCGCCTCGGGCAGCTCACGCAGCAGGCGCAGGGTGCGGTCCAGCTCGGTCCGCCGGTTGTGGGTGATGACGACGACGCCGACACGCGGCTCCGGTCCGGGTGCGCTCATGCCACCCATTGGAGCCCCACCCGTCGCCTCGCGCGAGCGAGGCGCCGCGGGCCGAGCCCGGCGGAATGGGCCGCGACGGCGCCGCGTTGCCCCGGCATGACGGACTACGGCCACGACCTCCTCTTCGGCTCCTTCATCACGCCGACCAACGCCTCACCCGAACGGGTCGTCGCCCTTTCGCAAGCCTCGGAGGCCGCCGGCCTCGACCTCGCCACCTTCCAGGACCACCCCTACCAGCCCGCCTTCCTCGACACGTGGACCCTGCTGTCCTACGTCGCCGCGCGCACGGAGACGATCCGGCTCGCGCCGAACGTTGCCAACCTGCCCCTGCGCCCGCCCGCCGTGCTCGCCCGGGCCGCCGCCAGCCTCGATCTCCTCAGCGGCGGCCGGGTGGAGCTCGGCCTGGGCGCCGGCGGCTTCTGGGACGCCATCGAGGCGATGGGCGGCACCCGACTCACGCCCGGTGAGAGCGTCACCGCGCTCAGCGAGGGCATCGACGTCATCCGCGCCGTCTGGGACACGAGCACCCGTGAGCGCCTCGTCCTCGACGGCGAGCACCACCGCCTCGACGGCGCGAAGCGCGGTCCCGCGCCCGCCCACGACATCGGCATCTGGGTCGGTGCCTACAAGCCGCGCATGCTGCGGCTCGTCGGCCGCCAGGCCGACGGCTGGCTGCCCTCCCTCGCCTACCTCAAGAGCCTGCAGGACCTCGCGGACGGCAACGCGGCGATCGACGAGGCCGCCACGGCCGCCGGCCGTGACCGCCGCGCGGTGCGCCGCCTCCTCAACATCGGCGGGCAGCTCACCGCCCAGCGCAGCTCGCGCCTCCTCGTCGGCCCGCCCGAGCAGTGGACCGAGCAGCTCGCCGCCCTCGCCCTGGAGCACGGCGTCAGCGCCTTCATCCTCGACGGCGACGACCCCTCCGCCTACGCCGTCCTCGGCCGGGAGGTCGCCCCCGCCGTCCGTGAGCTCGTCGCGGCGGAGCGCGCCTGATGGACTACGGACACCCCCTCCAGCTCGGCGTCCTCCTCCCCGCGACCACGGCCTCCGTCGCGCTCGCGGTCCGCGCCGAGGAGCTCGGCCTCGACCTCGTCGCCCTCCCGGACGGCGACGCCGGCCACGAGGCCTGGACGCTCCTGTCCTGGGTCGCCGGCCGCACCCGGCGCATCGGCCTGGTCCCGGCCCCCCTCGGCACGACGGCGCGGCCCCCGGCCGTCGTCGCCCGGGCCGCCGCCAGCCTCGACCTCCTCAGCGCCGGACGCCTCACCCTCGCCCTCGACGGCGAGCCCGCCGGCGCGCTCGAGGAGGTCGTCGACGTCGTCCGCGGCACCTGGGACGCCGCCGCCCCCACGCCGCTGACCTACCGCGGCGAGCACCACCGGCTGTCCGGAGCCCAGCGCGGCCCCGCACCGGCGCACACGGTCCCCGTGTGGCTCGCGGGCGGCGGACGCGAGGCCCTCGACCTCGTCGGCCGCGCCGCGGACGGCTGGGTCGTCCCGCCTGCCACCACTCCCGCCGCGCTGCGCGACGGCAACGCCCTCGTGGACGTCGCCGCCACCTCCGCCGGACGCGACCCGCGGGAGGTCCGCCGCGTCCTCACCATCGACGCCGCCGGCAGCCTCGCGGACCTGCTCGCCGCCGTCGTCGACGACGGCGTCGGCACCCTCCTCCTCGCGACCGACGACGCCGCAGCGCTCGAGCGCTTCGCCCGCGAGCTCGCCCCCGCCCTGCGCGCGGCCGTCACCGCGGAGCGGGAACGCCGCGGCACCGCGCCCGCCCCCACGCGCAGCAGCGCCGTCCGGGCCGCCCGCCGGCCGGGCATCGCCTACGACGACGTCCCCGCGGCGCTCGCCGGCCACGCCGTCGAGCCCGGTGACGCCCGGTACGCGAGCGTCCGCTCCACCTACCTGCGCGGCGGCTCGCCCGGCCTCGTGCTGCGCCCGGGCACGGCCGAGGAGGTGGGCCAGGCGCTGCGCTTCGCCCGCGCCCAGGACGTGCCGCTCTCGCTGCGCAGCGCCGGCCACGGGATCAGCGGCCGCTCCACCAACGACGGCGGCATCGTCCTGGACCTGTCGCGGATGAACCGCATCGAGCTGCTCGACGACGGCGAGCGGCTGGTGCGCCTCGGCCCCGGCGCCCGCTGGGGCGAGGTCGCCGCCGCCCTGCAGCCCTACGGCTGGGCGATCACCTCCGGCGACTACGGCGGCGTGGGTGTCGGCGGCCTCGCGACCACGGGTGGCATCGGTTTCCTCGGCCGCGCCCACGGCCTGACGATCGACCACGTCCGGGCGGTGGAGATGGTCCTCGCCGACGGCAGCGTCGTCCGGGCGAGCGAGGACGAGAACCCCGACCTCTTCTGGGCGGCCCGGGGCGCCGGCTTCACCGTCGGCGTCGTCACCGCCTTCGAGCTGCAGGCCGCGGAGGTCGGCGACGTCGGGGTGGCCCAGCTCGTCTTCGACGCGAGCGACACCGCCGACTTCCTCACCCGCTGGGGCGCCGCCGTCGAGGCCGCGCCGCGCGAGCTGACGAGCTTCCTCATGATGGGCGCCCCGCGGGGCGGGCAGCTCGTCGCGCAGACGACGACCGTCATCGACTCCGCCGACCCTGCGACGATCCTCGCGATGCTCCAGCCCTTCGCGCAGATCGCCCCGCTCGTGGGGCAGTCCGTCCAGGTCGCGCCCTACGCCGCGGTCGTCGCGACGCCCGAGGCCGCGCACGCCGGGCAGGGCGAGCCGGTCACCCGCTCGGGGCTGCTCGAGCACGTGACGCCGCAGTTCGCGGCCGACGCGGAGCGGCTGGTCCGCTCCGGGCACACCTTCTTCTTCCAGATCCGCGCGATGGGCGGCGCCACCGGGGACGTCGCGCCCGAGGCCACGGCCTTCGCGCACCGCTCGGCGAACTTCTCCGTCGTCGCCTTCGGGTCCAGCCGCCGCACCCTCGACGCCGTGTGGGACGGGATCCACCACCACACGGTCGGGCTGTACCCGAGCTTCGAGACCGACCCGCGGCCCGAGCGGCTCACCGAGGCCTACCCGCCGGCGCACCTCGAGCGCCTGCGCGCCATCAAGCGCCGCCACGACCCGGACGGCGTCTTCCGGGACAACCACGACATCGCCCCGTGACAGACGTGCGGGGCCCGGGAAGTCCCCGGGCCCCGCACGCTGGTCTGGTCAGGCGGCGCGGATGAACGCGTCGGGGTCGACGACGGCGAAGTCGGGCACGCGGACGTCCCCGGCCACCTTGGCGCCGTCACGCAGCCGCGCCCCACGCCCGACGACGGCGCGCCGGCCGACGTGCGTGTTCTTGCCGATCCGGGCACGGGCGGCGACGACGGCCTCGCGGTCCACCCAGGCACCGTCGTCGAGGTGCGCCTCGGCACCGACGCGGGCGCCGGGGTCGACGTAGGCGGTGGGCGCGACCCACGCGGTCGGGTGCACCTTCGCGCCGCGCTCGACGAGCCCACCACCGTTGGGGTGCTGGACGTAGCGCAGCATGGTGCCGTCGTCGTCCTCGAACTCGACATGCTTGCGGCGGGCCACGGTTCTCCTCCCGGGTACGGGTCCTGCTGTCACTAGGCTCAACGGGCGCGACCGCCGCAGGATTCCAGCTGCGGGGCCGCCCTGGCTGTGAGATTCGCCTCCTACGTCGGTGCCGGCGAGCGCGTCGACGAACCGTGGCGGCAGCAAGAGCGGAGGCTACCGGCGCTCCCGCGCTGGCGGACGCGTTCCCGGTGTCGCACCCTGGCCGGGACGGGCGGCGCGTGGTCGCCGGACGAGGGGAGAGCGATGGTCGACGTCGTCGTCGTGGGGCTGGTCTGCCGGGACATCGTCGTGACCGTGGAGGAGCTGCCGGCCAGCGGCTCCGCGCCGGTGGGGACGCGGATCGAGACGCTCGGCGGGGCCGCCAACCAGGCCGTCGGCGCCCGGCAGCTCGGGCTGAGCGCCGGCCTGGTGGGCGTGGTCGGGCAGGACGCCGCCGCCGACCTCGTCCTCGAGCAGGCCCGCCGGGACGGGATCGACGTCTCCGGCGTCGTCCGCCGCGGCACCACACCGCTCGTCGTCGGCGTCGTCGAGGCCGACTCCACCCACCGGCTGCTCGAGCACGTGCCGGACGGGTCACTGCTCGCCCCGGCGGACGTCCGCGCCGGCGCCCCGCTCCTCGGCGCCGCCCGCGCCGTCGTCGCCGACCTCCAGCAGCCCGACGACGCCGTCGCCGAGGCGGTCCGCCTCGGTGCCTCGGCGGGTGCACTCGTCGTCCTCGACGGCGCACCGGACGAGCCCGACGCGCTCGCCGACGTCTGGGACGGGGTCTCGGTCCTGCGCGCGGACGACGACGAGCTCGCCGCCTACGTCGGCACGGTCCCCGAGGGGACGGACGCCGTCCTCGACGCGGCCCGGGAGCTCGTCGCGAGCGGGCCGGGCGTCGTCGCCCTCGGTGCGGGGGAGGCCGGCAACGTCGTCGCCTGGCGCGGCGGGGCACGCGTCTTCCCGCGGCTCGGGCAGGACCCCGTCGACGCGACGGGCGGTGGTGACGCCTTCGTCGTGGGGCTGGTGCGCGCCCTGCTCGACGGCGCGGACGCGGAGACCGCGGGGTGGTGGGCCTCGGCCGCCGCCGCGCTCACCGTGACCAGGCTCGGCGGGCGCCCGGACCTCGACGCCGCGGCGGTCGCCCGGGAGGCCGAGCGCGCCGCCGCGGGCTGACGGTCCGACGTGCGGGCCGGTGGGACCGGTGGCAACCTCGTGCGACAGGGGAGGGTCCCGGGAGCCCGCGAAGGAGAACGCCAGTTGAGCAGCGCCGTGATGTCGTACGCCCCGACCGAAACCGTCACGGGAACGCCGGCGCTGCCCGTGACGCCACGCGGTGAGGTGAGCGCGACGCTCCTCGACGTGCTGCTCCGCGGGGCCGACCCGGAGACGCTGGAGAACCTCGGCCGCGCCGCGGCCGCCCGCACCACCGACGCCGTGCGTGACGACGACATCCAGCTCAGCCTCTTCCTCCTCTACGCCCTCAGCTACGGCACCTTCGACCAGCTCGGCGCCGAACACGAGTGGACCCCCGAGCTCGTGCGGCTGCGCACCGACCTTGAGGACGCCTTCGAGGCCGCCCTGCGGGAGCAGGTGACCGTGCCGCCCACCCCGGAACCGCGGGTCTCCGCCGTCGCCGACGCGCTCTTCGCCCTCACGGCCGAGCCGAGCGGCCCGTCGCTGGCCAAGTTCGTGGCGAAGAAGGCGAGCTACGAGCAGATCGTCGAGATGCTCGTCCAGCGCAGCGTCTACACGCTGCGCGAGGCGGACCCCCACACCTGGGCGATCCCGCGGCTCACCGGCCGCGCCAAGGCCGCGCTCGTGGAGATCCAGGCCGACGAGTACGGCGGTGGCCACCCCGACCGCGTCCACCAGTCGATCTACGCCGCCACCCTGCGCGGGATGGGGCTGAGCGCGGAGTACGGCACCTACGTCGACCACGTTCCCGCGATCACCCTCGCCTCCTTCAACGTCATGTCGATGTTCGCGCTCAGCCGCCGCTTCCTCGGCGCGATCGTCGGGCACCTCACCGCCTACGAGATGACCGCCTCGATCCCCTGCCGCCTCTACGCCGACGGGATGCGCCGCCACGGCATCCCCGAGGAGGTCACCCATTACTTCGACGAGCACGTCGAGGCCGACGCCGTCCACGAGCAGATCGCCGCCCGCGACCTCGCCGGCGCGCTGGCCGAGGACCGCCCCGAGCTCACCGCCGACATCATGTTCGGCGCGGCTGCGTGCCTCGCCGTCGACGGCGCGATGGGCGACCACATCCTCCAGGCGTGGAAGGCCGGGACCTCCTCCCTCGTCCGCCCGCTGACCGTCGAGGACGCCGCATGACGGACCGGGAGGAGGGCGTGACGATCACCGCCTACCCCAACGGCCCGCTCATCGTGCGCGGGGACGTGACGATCCTCGACGTCGAGGGCCGGGCGATGCCCCGCACCCGCAAGACGGTGGCGCTGTGCCGCTGTGGGGCCTCGACGATCAAGCCGCTGTGCGACGGCAGCCACAAGCTCGTGGGGTTCTGCACGGAGGAGCCCGCGGGCAAGTCCTGACAACACGAGCGGGCGACGGCGGGGCGCCGGTAGCGTCGGGCCATGAGCATCGCGCTGCCCGACTCCGTCACCGCCGCCGAGGGGGAGGGCGGCCTGCCCATCCTGCGGGTGGCCACCGCCCTCGCCACCGGGGAGGTCTACCTCCACGGCGCGCACGTCACCGCGTGGACACCCGCGGGGGCCGACCCCGTCCTGTGGGTGAGCAACGCGTCCCGTTTCGTCCCGGGCGAGGCGATCCGCGGCGGCGTCCCGATCTGCTTCCCGTGGTTCGGGGCCGGCCGCGAGCCCGGCCTCGCCCCGCCCCCGCACGGCTTCGCGCGGCTGGCACCGTGGCGGCTCGTCGCCGCCGAGGAGGACGACGGCGGTGCGGTCACGCTCACCCTCGAGCTCACCGACGCGGACGCCGCCGGTGTGCCCGCCGCGCAGGCCTGGCCCCACGCCTTCACCGCCACCTACGCCGTCACCTTCGGTCGCGAGCTCACCCTGGCCCTGACCGTGGAGAACACCGGCGAGGGCGAGATCTCCTACGAGGAGGCGCTCCACACCTACCTCGCCGTCGCCGACGCCCGGACGACGACGGTCCAGGGCCTCGACGGCGCCACCTACCTCGACAAGGCCCCCGGCGGGGGACCGGACCACGTCACCCAGCGCGGGGACGTCACCTTCACCGCCGAGACGGACCGCGTCTACGACAGCACCGGGACCGCCGTCGTCGTCGACGAGTCGGCCGGCCGCCGGATCGGGATCGAGAAGGAGGGCTCCGCCAACACCGTCGTGTGGAACCCGTGGGTGGACAAGGCCGCCGCCATGCCCGACTACGGCGACGACGAGTGGCCCTCGATGGTGTGCGTCGAGACCGCCAACGCCCTCGCCGCCGCGATCTCCCTCGCGCCCGGTGAGCGGCACACGATGACCGCCCGCTACGCCGTCACGCGGTAGGCGGGTCGCCTCCCGCCGGGCAGGTACCGCCCCCGGCGGCGGGAAGGGGACTCTGTCGGGGGACGTTAGATTGATCCACCAGGCGGATCAATCTAACGTCCCGCGAACACGCCCCCTTCCCGGGCGGATCGGCCGCTTCACAGCCAGCCCCGCTTCTCACCCGGCGCTCTCGGTCGCGGCTTGCGCCCGTATCGTGTGCCGGCCGGGGCGACGAAGCCCTCGGCAGTCCACTCGGGCTGAGGACCGCAGGCCCCGGTCCCGAGGAACTCGTGAAACACCCACCACTGTGGGCCGCCGGCGGCGACCACGCGGAGCTTGTGCACCTCCCGGTTCGCGGGGAAGCGGCGGCCCGAGCGGTCGCGAGCCCGCAGGTCAGTGGCGTCCCATGCCGTGACCGGATGCCCGTCGGCGTCGACGACTGCGAGCGAGTACGGGGACCTGGCGAGCAGGCTCACGACGGTGCCGAGCGTGGACGACAGCGCTGAGCGTTCGACCCGCGCGATCGTCGCCTGAGGGACGCCCACCAGCTCCGCCAGAGCCCGCTGACTCAGGCTGTGCTCGCGCCGGTAGGCCCGGAGGGCAAGGCCGACCTGCTCGTCGACGGGGACAGGCTCCGCGGGGCGCTCGTACTCACGCATGCCGCCCACGGTGCCCCGCCTGTCGGCTGGCGCCGGTGGCCCGGGCACGCACATGGGGACAGGGGTGTGCACACTGGCCCCTGTGAGGGAGCGTGGAACTGAGGCACACACGGAGGTGCGCGAGGCGACGCCGGACGCACTGCCGCTGCTCGAGGCCACGCTGCCCGGGAACCACGCCCAGCAGCTCGCCAACGCCGCCGCGGGCCGGCGCACCTTCCTCCTCGCCTGGTGCGGCGAGGAGCCGGTGGGGACCGTCGTCGTCCGGTGGACCGGGGTGCCCGTCGAGGGCCACGGGGCCGTCCCGGAGATCGGGTCGCTCGAGGTCGTGCCGGCGCGGCGCGGGGAGGGCATCGGGAGCCTGCTCGTCGCCGCGGCCGAGCAGCGGGTCTGCGAGCGCGGGGGCGCCGCGGCCGCGATCGTCGTCGCGGAGGACAACCGGGACGCCCGCCGCCTCTACGAGCGGCTCGGCTACCGCGACACCGGTGCGCTGCGCTCCCTCGACGGCGGTGCGGGGCTGCTGCTCGTGCGCGTGCTCGGCGGCTGACGGGCTCAGCAGGCTCCCTCGAGCACCCGCTCGGTCAGCATCTGGTCGGCCGGGCACGGCTCGGGTGCGCTGAGGGCCGCGGCGCGGGCCCTGGCCCGGCGGTGCAGCACGAGCAGGCCGGCGGTGAGGACGACGGCCGCGAGCACGACCCAGCCCGCGCGGCCGAGCGAGCTCGCCACGACCGGCAGGGCCTGGCCGGCCAGGCCGCCGGCGGCGAGCCACAGCGCGGCCCACAGGAGGCTGCCCGCGACCGAGCCGGCGAGGAAGCGGCCGTAGCGCATCCGGGCGGCGCCCGCGGCGGCCGGCATGAGCGTGCGGACGAGGGGGAGCAGCCGGCTGACGACGAGCGCGGTCGCGCCGCGCCGTCGGGCCAGCCGCGCGGCACCGTCCCAGTGCACGGTGCCCATCCGGCGCACCACGCGGGACCCGCGGAGCTGGGTGCCGTAGCGGCGCCCGACGACGTAGCCGACGTGGTCGGCCGCCGAGGCCGCGAGCGTGACGACGACGAGCGCGAGGACCACCTGGACCGGGGTCTGCGCAGCCGCGCCGAGCACGAGCACGGCAAGCTCGCCCGGCACCAGGACCCCGAGGCCGAGAGCGGACTCGGCCAGGGCGAGCAGGGCAGTGAGGGCGAGGAGCACGGGGCTGAAGGCCTCGGGCAGCGCGGTGATGAGGTCCACCATGGTTCCAGCAGATCGTGAGCGGGTGGGTCGTCGGTATCCGGGGTGACCCTGGTCCGACCCTGGAGTGCCCTCAGGGGCGTGGTCAGGGCCGCCCGCCCAGCCTGGTGGCCGGCGCGCGCGGCGGACAACGGATTTTCGTCAGCGGCGCCGGCGGCCGGGCCAGCCGAAGGTCGTGCGCGGCTTGCGAGGCCGGCTCGGGGCAAGGTGCTGGACGAGGGCGAAGTCGGCCATCGTGCGCCCCGAGCTGTGGGCGGCGAGGTCGTGGAGCAGGTGCGGTTCCATGACGGTTCCTCCTCTCAGTGGGTCGGGCGGCCGGCGCGCAGGGCGAGCGCACCGGCGGCGAGGACGCCGGCGATGGTGACGGCGACGAGGACGCGGTAGTCGACGACGCCGACGACGGCCGCCGCAGCGAGCGTGACGAGGGTCTGCGGCAGGTTGAGCGCGATGTTCGTCGCCGCGGACACCCGTCCCTGCAGCCGGGCCGGGGTCATCCGCTGACGCAGGGTGATGAAGGCGACGATCGCCCACGGCACGCCCAGCCCGAGGACGGCGAGGCCCGTCGCGGCGAGGGGGAGGGTGACGGCTGCGGGGGCGTCGAGGGCCCCGACGAGGAGCAGCGGCATCATGCCCAGCGCCATGGTGCCGAGCCCGAGGGCGACGGCCAGCGGCTCGCCGAGGCGGCCGAGGACCCGGGCGGCGGTGAGCCCGCCGACGACGGCTCCGACGCCCTGGAGGCTGACGAAGACGCCGAGCAGGGCCGGGTCCACGTCCAGTCCCTGCTCCATGAGCGGGAAGACGGCGACGTTGACGAGGCCGGTGGCCCCGGTGGCGACGGCGAGGGCCACCGTGAGCGCGCCGAGCGGTGCGGTGGCGAGCAGGTGGCGCAGCCCCAGGGACAGCTCGGACCAGAAGCGGGCGCCCGTCGACGGCTCGGGCGGTGTCTCGACGACCTCGACCCGGGTGAGGAGCGCGGCGGTGGTCGCGAAGCACGCCCCGGTCAGCGCGATGACGGCGAGCGGGCCGGCCGCCACGTACAGCGCCGTGCCGAGGAGCGGGGAGACCAGACGGAAGGCCTGGTCCACCGTCGAGAGGAGACCGTTGCCGCCGGGCAGCTCGTCGTCGTCGAGGAGGTCGCGCACGAGGCCGGACTGCGCCGACGCGGTGACGTAGCCCATCGCGCCGTAGACGAAGGTGACGGCGTAGACGAGCCAGACGTCGTCGGCGTCCCGGACGAGGGCGAGGGCGAGGACCGCGGGCACCATGACCGCGTTGCCCGCGGCCAGCAGCGACCTGCGGGACACCCGGTCGGCGAGCTGGCCGATGAAGGGGGCGAGGAGGGTCGGCAGGCCGAGGGCGACGAAGACGGAGGCGGCGGCGCCGTCCGAGCCGGTGAGGTCCTTGACCCAGACGGCGAGCATGAGCCACAGGGCGCTGTCGGCCGCGTTGGTGAAGACCCACGCGACCGTGAGCTGCCGGAACCCGCGGCGACTCAGCGCGGCCGGACCGCGGCGACGCTGCGGGGTGGTGGCGAGCTGGGTCATCGGTCCGTCCTTCTCTCGGCTGATGCCACCGAGAGTAGACGCTAAAGAACCCTTGCACAAGACATCTTGCACAAGATGTGTTGCGCGGTCGGGACGAGGGCGTGCCACAGCCCCCACCGCGTGCGGAGGAGGCGGGAGCGAGGCCCTCAGGCCTGCGGCGTGGGCGGCTCGGAGAAGATCGTCGACATGACGCGCACGCGGCGCGCGCCCTCGGGGCGCTGAGCGGGGTCGTCCCGCTCGTCGAAGCGCGCGAGCAGCTCCTGGATCTGGTCAGCCACCTCCGCGGCCTCGGCCGCGGTGGCCCAGAAGCTCCCGCCCATGAGCCGGGTCGCCTCGAGCCACTCCGGCGGCTCTTCGCTGAGCCGCTCCACCGCCGCCCACAGCCCCTGGGCGCGCTGCTCGAAGGTGAGGCGGGCCAGCTCGACGGTCGCCTGGACCGAGCCCGGGACCTCGGGGTCGATCTCCGTGGCGTAGCCGCCGCGGGAGACGGCCCTCCAGGGCTTCTCCCGGCCACGCGCCTCCGCGCGCTCGATGAAGCCGTACTTCTCGAGCATCCGCAGGTGGAAGGAGCAGCTCGCCACGGACTCCCCGGTGAGCTCGGCGCACTCGGTGGCGGTGAGCTCGGTGCGCTCCCCGAGGAGGTCGAGCAGACGCAGCCGCAGGGGGTGGGAGAGCGCGCGGATGCGCTCGGGCTCGTTGATGAGCTGCTGCTCGCGCGCTGCCATGCGGCCACCTTAGGCGCACCTTGCGCAAGGAACCTTGTGTCATCGCCGTCGCCCCCGTCAGCGGGTGGCGAGGGCGACGGCGGTCAGGGTCGGGGCAGCGACACCCAGCGTGGTGCTCACGGCCAGGGTGGCGCGGTGGCGGCGTGCCGGTGAGCGACGGGCACGGTCGGCCGGGACGCGCTGGCGACGGGTGAAGTCGTCGAGAGTCGTGCCGACGCTGTGGGCGGCGAAGCTGTCGAGCAGGTGCGGGTCCATGGGACGTCCCTCCAGGCGAAACGGACATTCCCCACGCTAGGAGGCGTACCGGACACCGGGTGTCCGCTGCTCCCGCCATGATGTGGACGTGGACTCCTCACGGCGCATGCTCGAGCTCCTCAGCCTTCTCCAGCTGCGGCGCGAGTGGCCGGGCAGCGAGCTCGCCGAGCGCCTCGGCGTCAGCGACCGCACCCTGCGCCGGGACGTCGACAAGCTCCGCGAGCTCGACTACCCGGTCCACGCCGTCAAGGGCAAGGGCGGCGGGTACCGGCTCGGCGACGGCGGCCGGCTGCCCCCGCTGCAGTTCCTCAGCGACGAGGCGGTGGCCGCCGCGATCGCGCTCACCACCGCCGCGAGCAGCAACGTCCACGGCGTCGGCGAGGCGGCGCAGCGGGCGCTGGGCAAGCTCGAGCAGGTGCTGCCCTCCCGGCTCCGCACGCGCGTGCAGCGGCTGGGGGCGAGCGTCGTCCACCTCCCCGGCCCGTCCCTCGTCGAGCCGGAGGTCCTCATGACCGTGGCCGGCGCCTGCCGCGACCACGTGTGCCTGCGCTTCGACTACGTGCGCGGCGACGGCACCGAGTCCCTGCGCGAGGTCGAGCCCTACGGCCTGGTCACCTGGACCGGTCGCTGGTACCTCGTCGCCTGGGACGTGCACCGGGAGGACTGGCGCACCTTCCGCGTCGACCGGCTCCGCCCGCGCATCCCCCTCGGCCGCCGCTTCACCCCGCGCCAGCTGCCCGGGGACGACGCCGGCTCCTACCTCCTCGGGCGGGTGCGCGACCTGTGGCAGGAGAAGGCCGTCGTCCTCGTCCACGAGCCCGCCGACAGCGAGGTCATGCGGCGCTGGGCGGGTGAGGGGGAGGTCCGGCCGGTCGACGCGACGAGCTGCCGGCTGCTCCTCGACGGTGACAGCGTCCAGTGGCTGGCCTCCGCCCTGGCCCAGCTCGAGGCCGACTTCGTCGTCGAGTCGCCCGAGGCGCTGCGCCACCACCTGCGGGAGGTCTCGGCGCGCCTGGCCCGGGCGGCGACGGCTCAGACGGAGACGAGCCCGGTGGCGCTGAGCGCGGAGTAGACGCCGAGCAGGAGGATCGCCACGCCGCTCACCGCGAGCGCCGTCACGGCGAAGCGCCCGCCGCGTAGCTCCGGCTCGACGTACCGCGAGCGCAGGTACCAGGCCGCGACGGCGACGGCCGCGAGGAAGATACCGCCGGCCACCCCGCCGACGAGGATCATGACGAAGGGCGAGGAGATCCACAGGTAGGTGAGCAGCCAGACCAGCGGCAGCGCGACGATGAAGACCCGCATCCAGCGGTTGCGCCGGCGGGCGTCGGCCCAGTCGAAGACCCCGACGATGCTCAGCGCGTTCGCCCACGACCGCGACCACGAGGGCACCGCCGCCCAGATCGTCGAGCCGAGTGCCGCCAGGGCACCGACGAGGTAGAGGATCCGGCCCCACTCCCCGAGCACGCTCTCGTAGGTGTGCGAGAGCACCTCGATCATGTCGTTGCCCTCGGGCGCGAGGCCCTGGGGATGGAGCACGGCGGCGCCCATGACGTAGAAGGACATCGTGCTCACCGTGTAGATCACCCAGGCGACGATCGCGTCGCGCTGCATGACGGCGATCCACCCGCGGGCACGGCGCCGGTAGTCGGCCGAGCCGTCGTTGGGACCCGACCAGCGGGCGTAGCCCTTCTCCAGGCACCAGTAGGTGTAGGCGGTGATCTCCTCGGAGCCGACGCCGGTGAGCCCGAACATCGCGACGGCGACGCCGACGGCACCCGCCGGGAGGGACAGGGACAGGCCGGAGGCGAGGTCCCCCGCGGAGTAGGCGTACTCGGTGGCGGGCAGGCCCAGGGCGATGACGAGGGTGACGACGACGAAGGTCATCGTGAGGAAGACGGCGACCTTCTCGATGAGGTTGTACCTGTTGGAGTACAGCGTGACGATCGCGAGCACGGTGACGACGACCGCCCAGATCGTCAGGGACGTCGGCTCGAGGGGGCCGGACCCGATGGGCAGGAGGATGCTCAGCGCGGCGGCCATGCCGCCGATGAGCCCACCGGTCTGGATGAGCTTGGAGACCGCCATGAGGGCCCACATGACGAAGACCCAGCCGATGTTGCCCACCCGCGGCGGGACCCGCGTGTAGCCCTCCATCCCGCCCAGCCCGGTGACGATGGAGTAGCGGGCCATCTCCACCTGGACGGCGACCTTGACGAGGGTGGAGAAGATGACGAGCCAGAGCAGGACGAAGCCGGCCTCGGCCCCCAGGGCCGTCGCGGTGATGAGCTCCCCGGCGCCGACGATGGACGCCGAGACGATGAGGCCGGGGCCGAAGAAGCGCAGCGAGCCGCGCCACGTCGTGGGCGGTTCGCGCACGCCGTCGGGATCCAAGCGGTACGGGTCCCCGACGGCGACCGAGGCCTCGGGCGCAGGTGCGGGTCGGTCGGCCATGACACCCCCTTCGTCGGTCCTGCGCACACAGTAGGACCGACCGTGGACACCCGCTCCTCCACGGTGCGGGGGCGCGGCGGGCGAGGGGTACGGTGCAGCGGTGAGCGAGTCGCGCGGTCCCCTCGTGCCTGGGCCGGCCGCCCCGCTCGTGCTCGGGGCCGCCGTGTCGGTGCAGTTCGGCTCGGCCGTGGCGGCTCTCGTGTTCCCCGCGGCGGGGCCCTCCGGGGTCGTCGCGCTGCGCCTGGCCTTCGCGGCCCTCATCCTCCTCGCCGTCCTGCGTCCGTCGCTCCGCGGCCGCACCCGGCGGGACTGGGCGCTCGTCGTCGCCTTCGGGCTGGCGCTCGTCGCGATGAACAGCCTGCTCTACCACGCGATCGACCGGATCCCGCTGGGTCCGGCGGTGACGCTGGAGGTGCTCGGCCCGCTCACCCTCTACGTCGTCCTCGGCCGGCGCCTGCGCAACCTCCTGTGGGCGGTCCTCGCGCTCGTCGGCGTCGCCGCGCTCGGCGGGGGGAGCGTCAGCGGCCTCGACCCGGTCGGTGTCCTCCTCGCGCTGGGCGCGGCGGCCGCGTGGGCCGCCTACGTCGCCGTCGGCGCCCGGGTGGCCCGCGCCTTCACCGGCGCGCAGGGGCTGGCCCTGGCGCTCGCGGTGGGCGCCGTCGTCGCCGTCCCGCTCGGCGTGGGCACCGCGGGAGCTGCGCTCCTCGACCCGCGGGTCCTCGCGCTCGGAGCGGCCGTCGCGCTGCTCTCCTCGGTCATCCCCTACTCCCTGGAGATGGCCGCGATGCGCCGGGTCACGGCGGGGAACTTCGCGGTGATGATGAGCCTGTACCCGGTCATCGCGGCCCTGGCGGGCTGGCTCGTCCTCGGCCAGCGGCTCGGGCGGCTCGAGCTCGTCGGCATCGCGCTCGTCGCCGTCGCCACCGCCGGGGCGACGAGCGGGGCGCGCGCCGTGACACCGCGTCCGAGCGAGGACGGCCCGTCCGCCCCACCGACCGCTGGGTGACGATGTCGGTGCCGGGCGCTAGCGTGTCCCCCGCCACCACCCCGGTGCCCCCGTGACGGCGTCGTCGCGGATGGTTACGACGAAATGAGACTGTCGATGCGTCGATCGTTGACCGCCGCCACCAGTGCCCTCGTCCTCGGCGCGGTCGGGGTCCTGGGGGCCGTCCCCGCGGGCGCCGACCCCGCGGCCCCCGAGCCGCTGCCGAGCCTCGACCTCCCCGACAAGGTGGGCGAGACGCTCAGGGCGGCCGAGGGCACCGTCACCGCCTTCGTCCGGCTCGACGCGCCCTCGGCGCTCGACGTCGTCGAGTCCGGCGGCTCCGCCTCCGACGCCGGCGAGGCGGTCGAGGACGTCGAGAGCCTCGCCGAGGACGTCGTCCCGGCCGAGGCAGGTGCCCGCGCCCGCAGCGCCGGGCCGCAGCGGGTCTCGGTGACGAGCACGCTCGTCGCCGGCACCATCGTCACCGGTGACGCCACCGAGGTGCGCGAGCTGGCGGAGTCCGACGACGTCGTGTCCGTGGCGCTCGTCCCGCTCAAGGAGCCGAGGAACAAGGGCGTCGACTTCTTCACCCGCGCCGCCGAGGTGTGGGAGTCCTACGGCGAGACGGGCGAGGGCATCCGCATCGGCATCATCGACACCGGCGTCGACTACACCCACGCGGACTTCGGGGGGCCTGGCACCGCGGAGGCCTACGCCTCCGCCTACGGCGAGGACGGCACCGCACCCGCGCCCGAGGGCACCTTCGACGGAGCCAAGTTCCTCGGCGGCTACGACTTCGCCGGCACCCTCTACGACGCCGCCGGGCGGCTGCCGGGCTCCACCACCGTGCCGCAGCCCGACCCGAACCCCATCGACGGCCTCTACACCCGCGACCACGGCGGCCACGGCACGCACGTCGCCGGCAGCGCCGCCGGCTACGGCGTCACCGCCGAGGGCGAGACCTTCCGCGGCGACTACGGCGACCTCGAGGACATCAGCGACTGGAAGGTCGGGCCCGGCGCCGCCCCGGAGGCCGGCATCTACGCCCTCAAGGTCTTCGGTGACTACGGCGGCTCGACCAGCGTGACGATCAACGCGCTGGAGTGGGCGGCCGACCCGAACGGGGACCTCGACTTCAACGACCGCCTCGACATCGTCAACCTCTCCCTCGGCGGCGACTCCGCCCCGGTCGACGACCCCGAGAACCTCTTCGTCGACCGGCTCAGCGACCTCGGCACCCTGTCGGTCATGGCCGCGGGCAACGCCGGCGACGTCACCGACATCGGCGGCTCGCCCGGCAACGCGAGCACCGCACTGTCCGTCGCCAACTCCGTCTCCGACACGATGACCTACGACGCCGTCGAGGTCACCGGAGCCGCGGACGAGTCCCTCCTCGGCCGCCACGCCGTGCAGAACACCATCTCCTACGCGGGGAGCGAGGACGCCGAGGGCCCCGTCGTCTACCTCGGCGAGGGCGTCGACGGCTGCCAGCCCCTCACCGAGTACGCCGAGCAGATCGACGGCGCGATCGTGTGGCTGCACTGGGACGACAACGACAACACCCGTGCGTGCGGCAGCGGCGCCCGCTGGGCGAACGCGACGGCCGCGGGCGCGGCCGGCGTCCTCATCGGCACCGAGAACGCGATCTTCACCGCCGGCATCGCCGGTGACGCCGCGACTCCCGGTGCGCAGCTCACGGCCGCCGCCACCGACCTGCTCCTGCCCGAGATCCAGGCCGGCACGCTGAGCGTGCGCCTGGGGCCCTCCTACCGGGACGCCACCTTCGTCACCGACGAGTCCGTCGCCGACATCCTCAACCCCGGATCCTCGCGCGGCGCCCACGGCTCGCTCGGTGTCGTCAAGCCCGACGTCGCGGCGCCCGGCACCCGGATCTCCTCGGCCGCGGCCGGCGCGGGCACGATGGCGCACACGCTGTCCGGCACCTCGATGGCCTCCCCGCACGTCGCCGGCATCGCCGCCCTCGTGCGGGCGGCCAACCCGGGCTGGAGCCCGCAGGAGGTCAAGGCCGGCATCATGAACACCGCGACCAACCCCGTCTACTCCCAGCCTGGCCCCGGCGGCCCGGTCTTCGGCCCCGAGCGGGTGGGGGCGGGACGTGTCGACGCGGTCGCCGCCGTGAGCACCGGCGTCATCGCCTACGACTCCAGCGCGCCGGACGGCGTCTCGGTGGCCTTCGGGGTCGTGGACGTCGGTGCCGAGACGGTCACCCTGCGCCGCACGGTGACCGTGGAGAACCTCGAGAACCGCGGTCCCGTCGTCCTCCGCCCCACCTTCGAGGCGGCGACGACCACCGGCGGCGCGACGATCACGACGTCGCCGTCGTCCATCACCGTCCCGCCCGGCCGCAGCAGGACCGTCACGGTCACGCTGACGGCGGACCCCGAGACCCTGGCGCGCGACATCGACCCCACGCAGTCGGCCGACTCCGGCGTCGGCGTGCCCCGCGAGTACGTCGCGGCGCTGTCCGGCCAGCTCGTCCTCGAGCCGCCGCGCCCCGGGACCGGACCCACCCTCCACGTCCCGGTGCACGCGGCCCCGCGTCTCGTCTCCGACCTCGCGGCCCAGCCCGTGGAGCTCGCCTCGGCGGACGCGGTCACCGCGCCCCTCGGGCTGACCGGTCGCCACGTCGACTCCGGCGGCTGGACCTCGCGGACCTCGGTGCTCGAGCTCGTCGCCACGAGCCCGCGCCTCGAGGACGTCGACGCGAGCCTTACCTCCCCGAGGCAGGTCGCGGCCGGTGACATCCGGTACGTCGGCGCGATGTCGACGGCGCCGCGGCTCGTGGAGGCCGGCTTCGACCCGGCACTCGGCTACCTCGGCATCGGCATCGCCGTCCAGGGGGAGTGGCCCACGCTCGGCACGACGACCGTCCCGGTCATCGACACCGACGTCACCGGTGACGGCGTCCCGGACATCCAGACCGCCGTCCAGAAGCTCGACCCGTCGCTCGACGTGACGATCGCCTACACCTACGACTACTGGACCGGCCAGCCCTACTCCCAGAGCGCCGTCAACGGCGCCTGGGGCAACGTCGACACCACCGTGTTCGACAACAACGTCCTCGTCGCCCCGATCCCGCTGAGCCTCTTCCGGCCGGGCGTCGTCCCGACCTTCAGCGTCTGGACCTTCTCGCAGTACGCCCCGAACGGCCTCAACATCGTCGACGGTGTCGAGCCCTTCACCTACGACCCCTTCACCCCCGACCTGTGGACCAGCGGCGGCGTGCTCAACGACGTCTTCGACCCCTCGGGCACGGACATCACCGTCCACCGCTCGCCGGAGGCCGGCGCGGACGTCGGGCCGCTGCTCGTCCTGCACTCGCACAACGCCGACGGCGCCCGCGCGCAGGTCGTGGACGTCACCGTCCCAGAGGTCGTCGCCGTCCCGACGACGACGACCCTCACCGTCGACGGCGAGCCCGCCGTCGGCTCCGAGGTCACCCTCACCGCCACCGTGGCGCCGGCCGCAGCGACCGGCACCGTGAGCTTCCGTGACGGGGACACCGAGCTCGCCACGGCGCCCGTCGAGGACGGCACGGCCCGCGCCGTCGTCCCCCTCGGGACCGGCACCCGCACGCTGAGCGCCGCCTTCGCGCCGGACGCCCCGCGGTGGGTGGCCTCGGTGTCCGCGCCCGTCACCGTCGAGGTGGCTCAGGCCACCTCGACGACGTCGCTGCGCCTCGCGCGCAGCCTCGCGACGTACGGGACCGAGACGACGGCGACGGTGACGGTCGACGCCGGGGCGGCGCCGTCGGGCACGGTCGAGCTCCGCCGTGACGGCGAGGTCGTCGCCACCGGCGAGCTCGCGGTCGACGGGAGCCGCGGCACCGCCACGGTCACCCTGCCCCGCGACCTCGCCGCCGGCGGCCACCGGCTCACCGCGGTGTACGCCGGGAGCCCCGGCGTCGCCGGGTCGACGAGCCGCGCCGCGACCTTCGTCGTGCTCCCGGCGCTGCCGCGCGTCGACATCGACGCCGAGTCCCGGGTGCCGAGGGGCAGCTCCCCGCAGGTCGGTATCGAGGTCCTCGGCCGGGGCGGCGCCCCGGTGCCCACGGGCTCGGTGACGGTGACCGCCGGCTTCCGCGTCATCGACCGGGTCGAGCTCGACGAGGACGGAGGGGCGACCGTGCAGCTGCCGCCCGTCCGCTTCCTCACGATCCTCACCGCCACCTACGGCGGCGACGCCGGGTACCTGCCCGGCATCGACCTGGCCACCGTCACGCCGCGCTGACCGGCGGCACGAGGGGCGGGGGCGCGGCAGGCGACTGCCGCGTCCCCGCGCCAAATGCGGCGCCCGGAGGGTGGCGCGCGCTACGGTCAGGGCATGAGCGACGGCGACTTCGAGTTCGAGCGGAAGTTCTTCGTCCCCGAGCTGCCGACCGCGGCCCTGCGCGAGCCGCACCCGGTGCTCATCGTGCAGAGCTACTTCCTCGCCGCCGACGGCTACGCCCTGCGGATCCGGCTGCAGGGGGCCGCGCCGGCCGGGACGCTGCCCACCTGGGGCGACGAGCGCGAGCTCCTCGAGGCCGCCGCCGACACCTTCTCCTTCTGCGCGCTCACCGCCAAGGGCCCCTACGTGGGCGGCACCCGCTACGAGGCCGAGCGGGAGCTGGACGTCACCGCCGGCCTGGCGATGGTCCGGCTCGGCGGTGACCTCGTGGCCAAGCTGCGCTACTCGCTGTGGCTGGGCGCCGACGGCTGGGTCGTCGACTCCTTCCTCGGCCGCAACGAGCCACTCGTCGTCGCGGAGTGCGAGCGCGGCGGCCCCGTCACGGACCTCGCCATCCCCGACTTCTGCCTCAGCGAGGTCACCGACGACCCCCGCTTCGCCAACGACGCGCTCGCCACCAGCCCGTACAGCCACTGGAGCGCGGACTACGGCCGCGAGCTCGAGACGGACGGGCCGCGCTTCCTCACCGAGTTCGGCACGAACCAGCTCGGCCTGCCCAGCTGACCCGCGCGCCGTCGCCCATGACTCCCGGGTCCCTCGTCCTCGTCCGTCACGGCGAGAGTGCCGCCAACGCGCT
Source organism: Georgenia sp. Marseille-Q6866 (assembly GCF_965111665.1). NCBI lineage: Bacteria > Bacillati > Actinomycetota > Actinomycetes > Allobogoriellales > Allobogoriellaceae > Georgenia > Georgenia sp. Marseille-Q6866. Next base: position 26,078 of record NZ_CBCOOR010000014.1, read on the forward strand.
CGGCCTGTTCACCGGGGTGCTGGACGTCGGGCTCACGCCGCACGGTGAGCAGGCGTGCCACGACGCCGCCGCCCGGCTGCACGCCACCGGCTGGCGGCCCGACCTCGTCCTCGCCTCGGAGCTCGTCCGCTCCTGGCACACCGCGGACATCGTCGCCGGGGTCGTCGGGGGAGAGGTCACGCGGCACTGGCGGCTGGGCGAGCGCAGCTACGGCGCGCTCAGCGGCTACGGCAAGCGTGAGGTCGCCGAGCGGTACGGCCAGGAGCTCTTCCTCCACTGGCGCCGCTCCCTCGACGGCCGCCCCGAGCCCCTGCCCGAGCACACCGTCGCCCTGTGGCGCTCCCTGCCGCCCTTCGCCGGGCTGCCCGCCGAGGCGCTGGCGCCCACGGAGTCGCTGGCCGACGTCGTCGAGCGGGTCCGCCCGCTGTGGGAGGGCGAGCTCGGTGACGCGCTGCGCGCCGGCCGCCACGTCCTCGTCGTCGCCCACGGCAACTCCCTGCGCGCGCTGTGCGCGCTCGTCGACGGCCTCGACGCCGCCGAGCTGCGCGAGCTCAACCTCCCCAACGCCCGCCCGCTCCTGTACGAGCTCGGCCCCGGACTCGTGCCCCGCGTCCGCGGCGGGCGCTACCTCGACCCGCGGCTGGCCGCCGCGGAGGCCGCGGCCATCGCCGCGCAGGGCGGTACCTGAGGCCACCGGCCCCTCCGCCTCCCGGTGCCCGTCGGTCCGCCCTCCGGGCTGCCCGATCGTCCCTCCGCCCGAGGTGCGTGGGCGGAGGCGGCGGTTAGGCTCGCTGGAGATCCGCAGGGTCGCGGTGAGGGGGAAGCGATGAGAGTGGTGGTCGTCGGCATGGCCTATGCCGTCGTCACGCTGCCCGTCGACACCTTCCCGGTCGAGTACCGGGCGGTGCGCGACGTGTCGATCTCCGCCTCTGTCGGCGGATCGGGCTTCGCGGCCGCCCGCACGCTCGCGGCGCTGGGTGACGAGGTCTACCTCGCCGCGCCGCTCGGGGAGGACGCGGAGGGCGTCGCCGTGGACGTCGCCGCCTACCGCTACGGCGTCAACTCGGCGATGTGCCCGCGCTCGCTGCCCCGCTCACCGCGTGCCGTCGTCCTCGAGTGCGACGGCCGGCGGCAGATCAGCCGCGACCTCGGGGAGGCGCGCACCGCGCACGTCGACCTCGACCTCGGGGCGCTGGCGACCTCCGAGCTCGTCATGGTCGACGGCGTGCTCCCGACGGCGGCGCTCATCTCCTCGGCGCAGGCGACGGGGGTGCCCGTGGCCGCGGCGCTCGGCACGGTCCGGGAACCGCCGCTGCTCGAGCAGCAGCCCTACCTCGGCGCCGAGCTGCTCGTCATGGGCCACGACGGGCACGACGAGGAGCACCTCGTGCGCACGTGGCGGCGCCGCTCGGCCGCCCGGCTCGTCGTCCTCACGCTCGGGGAGCGCGGCGCCGTGGGGATGGTGCCCCACTCCGAGGAGGTCCTCCGCGTACCGGCCCGGCAGCTGGGCGGAGGGCCGCGGCCGCCGGGGCTGGGGGCGACCTACGCCGCCACCCTCGCGCACTACGTCTTCGCGCGCGGCTGCGACGCGCGCACCGCGATGGAGTACGCGGCGACCGCTGCCGCCTGGACGATCGCCCACCCCGGCGAGCCCGACGGGCTGCGGGAGGACGTCCTCGAGGCGGCAGCGGCGCGTCCGGACGAGGCGGCTCAGGCCTCGTAGTCGGCGGCGGAGCAGGCGCTGTCGATCTCGCCCTGCGCGGCCTCGGAGCCGGCGACGTCGATCTGCGTGAGGTCGGGGAAGGTGACCTCACCGGTCTCCGGGTCCGCCTGGGCGCGGGCCTCGTTGACGGCCGCGACGGCCTCGGTGAACGGTGCCTTGAGGTCCTCGAGGAGGGCGGTGAGGTCGGCCGGGGCGCTGCGGCCGAGCTCGGTGAGGCGCTGCTCGAGGGCGTTGACCTCGGTGTAGGTGGCGTCGTCCACGACCTCGCCACCGGACAGGGCGGTGCGCGCGCTCTCGGTGCGCTCGGCGAGCGGCGTGCCCGTGCCCTCGTAGAAGCCCTCGCAGGTGACCTGCTCGGGGCTCTGCGAGGCGGAGGCCGCCGGGGTGGACTCGTCGTCGGACGTGCTGGAGCTGCAGGCGGTGAGACCGAGCAGGAGGACTGCGGGAAGGAGGAGTCGACGTGTCATGCCAGACACGTTAAGCCTGTGCGCGGGGCGGTCCGGGCGGCCGTGGACGCCGACCTTACGCTCGGTTTTCCGCGTGCTGGAGCGGTTTTCCCGCACCGCACACCGTGGCTCGGGCCGTGGCGGAACGGCCCGAGACGTTCCTCACAGACGGTCGGTGCGCTGCCGCCGGACGATGAGGACGACGATCGCGGCGACCGCGCCGAGCGCCGCGACGGCGATGGCCACCTTGGCGGCGGTGGGCAGCCCGGACACCCCGGGCTCCTCGGCGGTCTGCGCCGGCTCGCTCGTCGCGGGCTCGCTCGTCGGCTGGGCGGGCTCGGTGGTGGCCGGGGCGGCGGCGGGCTCGCTCGTGGCGGGCTCGGCCGGCTCGGCGGGCGCGGTGACCTCGAAGGGGATGACACCGTCGATCGGGTGGCCGTCGCTGGAGGCCACGCGCCAGCGCACCTGAGCTGTCCGGCCGGCAGCTCGGTGTCGAGCGCGAGGACGACGTCGGTCCCGTCGAGCGTGCCCTCACCCTCGGCGACGGTGGTGCCGTCGGCGTCGACGACGGTGATCACCGAGCCCACCTCGAGCGGCGGGTTGTTGAAGCTCAGCGTGATCGACTCCGGCGGCGCGTCGAGCACCGCCCCCTCGGCGGGGTCGGAGGCGACGAGCATGTCGTGCGCCTGGGCCGCCGTCCCGAGGCCGAGCGTCCCGAGGAGGACGAGCAGGACGAGGGTGAGGGCGCGGGCGGGACGGCGAGCGGCAACGGTCGTGGTCATGGGGTCCATGCTAGGCAGACCCGGGACGGGGGCGGAGCGAGCGCCCGTACGATCGCCCTGATGAGGCAGCTGGACGTCCGCTCGGTGGGCACGGTCGCCGCCGGTGGAGCGGCGGGCGCCGTGGCCCGCCACCTCCTCGTCGGTGCGGCCGGCTCGTCCGCCTGGGCGGCGACGCTGGCCGTCAACGTGGCCGGTGCCTTCCTCCTCGGTCTCCTCCTCGAGCGGCTCGCCCGCGGTGGTCCCGACACGGGCCACCGCCGCCGCCTGCGGCTGCTCCTCGGCACCGGCGTGCTGGGCGGCTTCACCACGTACTCCGGGATCGCCGTCGAGGTCCTCGCCCGGCTCGACGCCGCCCACTGGGCGGGCGCCGCCGGCTACGGGCTCGGCACGGTCCTCGCCGGGCTCGCCGCGTGCGGGGCCGGCGTCCTCGCCGGGGCGCGGAGGGCGGCGCGGTGATCCTCCTCGTCGCCCTCGGTGGCGCGCTCGGCGCCGCGGTCCGCTACGTGCTGGACTCCCTGCTGCCCTCCGCCGGGCCGGAGCGGGTGCCGCGCGGGACGACCGCCGTCAACCTCAGCGGCAGCCTGCTGGCGGGCTGCCTCGTCGGTGCGCTCGCCGCCGGCTCCCTGGACCCGCGGGCCTACGTCGTCGCCCTTGCGGGGTTCTGCGGCGGCTACACGACCTTCTCGACGGCGTCCCTCGAGGCCGTCCGTCTCCTCCAGCGGGGCCGTCCCTGGCGGGCGGCGGGGTACGCGCTGGGCAGCCTCCTCGGCACCGTCGCGGCGGCCGCCCTCGGCGCCGCGGCCACCGGGGCGCTCCTCGGCTGAGCCCGCGCGCAGGCGACCCGGCTCAGCCGACGCGGCGCGCCACCTGGTAGCCCTCGCGGTCCAGGACGAGCTCGTAGTGGGTCCCCGGGTGCTTCTCCTCCGCGTACCGCGCGGCGTCCTCCGGCGCGTTGTCTCCCCACGCCCCGCCCTCGCGGTCGATGACGTAGTAGTCCGCGACCGGGTTGTCACCCGTCCCGGACCACAGCGCCGTCGTCGTCGGCACGAGACGCGCGAGCAGGGAGATGTCGCTGGCGACGACGGCGCCCTCCGGCACCGCCTCGACCACCTCCCGGGCCGCCTCCGTGCGGGGCGAGGCCTGCCACGTGTCCGGGCTCGCCAGCCGCGCGACGGGCAGGTCCGGGGCGGTGAGGACGACGGCGAGGCCCGCGGCCCCGAGCGCGACACCGGCGCGCAGCGGCCGGTGACGGTCCGGCTCCGCGGGACGCGGCCCCAGCGCGTCGAGCAGCGCGGCGGTGGCGAGCGGCATGAGGACGGCGTCGTAGTGCCAGACCCAGGTCCAGTAGAACGACACGTCGCCGAGGAAGCGCCACGCGAGCGTCGGCACCGCGGCGAGGAGGATCGGTGAGCGGACCCCGACGATCCCGGCCGCGAGGACGAGCAGGAGCACCGTGACGACCTTCTCCCCGGGGCCCAGGACCCCGGCGAGGGCGGTGAGCGGGTCGCCGAGGACGTCGCCGACCGTGAGCCGGTCGGTGTAGTCGTACTGGCCGCGCGGGTTGAGGAGCGGCAGGATGACGGCCGTCGCGAGGACGAACCACGCGACGCCCCAGCCGGCCAGGGCGAGGCCGGCGCGGCGCGCCCCCCGCCACCAGATGACCAGGCCCAGGACGGCGACGAGCAGCCCGAGGTCCTCCTTGACGAGGACGAGCGGCGCGAGCCACAGGACGCTCGCCCGCCAGCGCTTCTCGAGGAGGGCGCACAGGCCGAAGGCGAGGAGCGGCAGCGCGAAGGAGATCTCGTGGAACTGGCTGCGCACCGCCCCCTGGATGCCGTGGGACAGGACGTAGGCGGCCCCGACCGCGACGCCGGGCCACCGTCCCAGCCGGCGCACCGCCAGGGCCGTCAGCGGCCACGCCGACACCCCGACGAGCAGCGCCTGGACGACGAGCAGGGTGAGCCCGGAGGGCGCGAGGGCGTAGACCGGGCCGAGGAGCACGAGGATCGGGTGGAAGTGGTCGCCGAGGAGATTGAAGCCGTCGCCCTTGATCGGGACGATCGGCGCGTCGAGGCCCGCGTAGGCCTTGGCGAGCTGGGTGAAGATCGCCAGGTCCCACGACGGCGCCTCCAGCCGGCGCCACTGGAGGACGGTGACGAGCACGTACAGCGCGCCGGCCGCCGCTGCCACGGCCCAGGCCTCCGGCTGCCTCAGCCGTGTCCGCCGGGTGGTGGTGACGGGCGCGGTCACACCGCTCCCCGGCGCTGGAGGTGGCGCAGCGCCGCCCACCCGAGCGGCACCCGGAGCCAGAAGGTGAGCAGTCGGAAGACGAGCGCGACGGAGAAGGCGACGCCGGCGGGGATGCCGGCGACGGTGAGCCCACCGGTGAGGGCCGCCTCGACCGGGCCGATGCCGCCGGGGGAGGGCACGGCCGCGCCCACGGTGTTGGACGTGAGGTAGGTGATCGACAGCGTCGTCAGCGGCAGGCTGTAGCCGAAGGCGGCGAGGGCGCAGCCGAAGGCGGCGACGTAGCCGAGCGTCATGATGACGTTGCCGCCCAGCCCCACGAGCAGCCGGCGCGGGCTGCCGACCACCCACAGCACCCGGGGCCACACCTGGCGCAGGGTGGGTCCGAGCTTCTCCCACAGCCAGGTGCGCACGGGCGGTACGCCGAGCAGCACGCCGAGGATGATGACGGCGGTGATCGCCACCGCGTTGACCGCGCCGGAGGGCACCGACAGCGTGCCGGCGCTGCCGGTGACCAGGGCCATCGTCGCGAGGAGCAGCACGGTGGTGACGAACTGGGAGACCTGGACGAGGGCGACGGTGGCGACGGCGAGCGGGGTGGCGACCCGCTGCCGGTTGAGGAAGCGGAGGTTGAGCGCTGCGGGCCCGACCCCGGCGGGCGCGACGAGCGAGACGACGCCGGCGGCCACCTGGACGAGGGTGGTGCGCCACAGCCCGAGCTTCTCCGGCGCGAAGGCCACCAGGCCCATGGCGCTGCCGAGGAAGGTGAGCACGCCGAAGGCGAAGGTGGCGAGCAGCCACCACGGGTTGGCGTTGCGGGTGGCGGCGACGACCTGCTCGAAGTTCAGCGTGCCGAGGAGCAGCCAGACGGCGACGACGGCGATCGTCACCATGACGACCGTGCGCATGCTGAACCGGGCCAGCCGCATCGGCTCGACGTCGGCCGCTGGGTTCTGGTCCACGAGCCGGGCCCGCAGGGAGTTGAGCAGCTCGCGCGGGCGCTCGGCCGCGGCGCGAGTGTGCGCGGTGAGGACGACCGGCTGGAGCAGCGGCGCCACCGAGGCGAGCTCCTCGCTGTCCAGGGAGCGCGCGGCGCTGGCCAGGGCACGGTCCTCGCCGACGTGCGCGGCGGTGGCCGCGAGGAGCTGGGCGAGGTCGAGGCGGCGGGACAGCTCGGAGGCGGCGATCTCCCCGTTCTCCCAGTCGAGGAGCAGGACCTCGCCCTCGGCCGTGACGAGGACGGCGTCGGCGCTGAGGTCCAGGTGGGCGATGCCGGCGGCGTGCGCGGTGCCGAGCTGGCGCCACAGCTCGTCGAGCAGCTCGTCGCCCACCTCCTCGGCGGGGATGTCGCTGAGCCGGCGCGCGTGGCCGATGTGCGCACTCACCATGAGGACGGAGTCGCGCGACTCGGCCATCCCGGTGAGCGGCGCCGTGCGGACCCCGGCGCGCTCGGTCGCGTAGGCGAGGAGGGCGGCGCGGTCGGCGGCGTCGCGCAGCGTGGTGGCCCGCCGGCGGTGCAGTCCCCGTACCCGCAGCCGCGCCCACAGGGAGGAGAGGTAGCCGACCACCTGGCGGTCGCCGTCGAGCACGCTGACGTACCAGCGGCGGCCCTCGGCGTCCCACACCGAGTACACGCGGTGGGCGCTGACGGGGTCGAGGGTGACGCCGTCGGGGCTCGTGGAGGCGGCGACGACGGCGTGCGGGTCGGTGAGGACGTCGGGGACGATCGAGTCGGCCGGGCGTCCGGAGGCGCCGGGCCAGCTGGGGACCGCCGTCGTGTCCAGCGGCTCCACGGGCCGTGCGGTGTAGCCGACGGGCGCGCTGGTCGTCACGGTCCACGCCTGGACGTCCTCGTCGGCGCTGTCCAGCCGCACCACGCGGGCGGGGTCGAGCCCGGCGTGCCGCAGCCCCTGGACCAGGGCGATGCCCTCGGCACGCTCGTTGTAGACACCGACGACGTACCGTCCGGCCAGCCCGATCGCGCGGCCGATGAGGACGGTGACGACGGCGCCGGGCAGAGTGAGCGCGCCGCGGATGACGGTGAGGACGAGGACCACCCACAGGAGGTTCCACGACCAGCGCACGGTGGGGCGGTGGGCGCGGGTCCCGACCGTCGTGAGGAGTGCGGCGAGCGCGGCCACGAGGGGGTTCATCGCGATGACCGCGTCGCCCTCGGAGGTGATCGTCAGGCCCACCGACAGGGCGGTGGGCCCGTAGGTGTCGAGGAGGAGGACCGCGCCGGTCGTCACGCCCCAGGCGACGACGGCGGCCGCGACGGCCTCCGCCACCGCTCGCCAGCGCCGCCGCACGAGCTGCATGACGACGACGAACAGCGGCAGGAAGAAGGTGACGACGCCCTCGAGGACCGTGACGGGCAGGAGGAGGATCTCGCGGAGCACGAGCGCGGCGGCGGACTGGACGTCCTCGGTGACACCGATCGCGGTCGCGTGCGCGTACACGGCGAGGAGCAGGACCATGCCGATGCCGAGCACGGACAGGACGAGCTCGAGGAGGTCGCGCGGGCGGCGGACGCGCGCCTCGGGCACGTCGACGAGCAGCACCTTGCGGCGCGGCGCCCCGCGGGTGGGGCTGTCGGCCACGGGGGTGCGCTCACCGGGCCGATCCGTCATGCGCCCGAGTGTAGGCGGTGCCCCGGACCGCCCCCCCGGAGCCGCGCTCAGCCGAGACCGAGGGACGCGAGGAGCTCGGCCGGCAGCAGGGCGTAGCCGACGAAGGCGACGACGTCGAGGAGGGTGTGGGCGACGACGAGCGGCATGGTCCGCCGTCGCCTGCGGTAGTACTCCGCGAAGACGACGCCCATCGCGACGTTCGCCAGCCCCGGCCCCAGGCCCTGGTAGAGGTGGTAGGCGCCGCGCAGGAGCGCGCTCGCGGCGACGACGGACGGCGCCCGCCAGCCGAGCTGCTCGAGCCGCTCGATGAGGTAGCCGGCGGCGACCACCTCCTCGAGCAGGGCGTTCTTCAGCGCCGCGAGCACGAGGACGGGCACGGCCCACCACGCGGCGTCGAGGGTGGCGGCCTGGACCTCGACGGTGACGCCCAGCGCCCGCCCGAGCGCGTACAGGCCCAGCCCGGGGATCCCGATGAGCGCGGCCAGCCCGGCACCGACGGCCAGGTCCCGGCCCGGGCGGGAGAGCGTGAGGCCGATCCGCGAGGTGGCACGGCTGCCGGGCTCGCTGAGGAGGAAGAGCGCCAGCGCCACCGGCACGAGCGCGAAGCCGAGGCTGAGCAGCTGGTAGGTGAGGTCGAGGTAGGGCCGCGGGGAGCGCGAGGGGTTGAGCGCGGTGGCCTGGTCGCGCAGCGGCGTCTCGGCGGTGAGCCGGGCGACGAGGTTGACGACGGCGTAGACGGCGGACTGGCCGAGCGACAGGCCAAGGACGATCCACACCTCCGCGCGCAGGCGGCGGGGCGTGGTCTCCATGGGGCAGTTGTAGCAGCCGGCGCCCGGAGCGCCCGCGGGACGCGTCTCGCCATGCGGACGGCGGTGGGTGCACGGGAGGCGGCGAACTTACCGTGACGGGACCATCCAGAGCAGCCGAGAGACCTGGCTCGTCGACGCTGCAGCAACCCGCTCCAACGGGTGCTCCCGCCAGGACCGATGGAGGAACCCCGTGATCAGCCTCAGCGACCTGCGCAAGGTCTACCGCACCCGCGGTGACCGCGAGGTCGTCGCCCTGGACGGCATCGACCTCCACGTCCCCCGCGGTGAGGTCCACGGGATCGTCGGGGAGTCCGGCGCGGGCAAGTCGACCCTCATCCGCTGCCTCACCGCCCTCGAGGAGCCGAGCTCGGGGACCGTCGCCATCGACGGCGTCACCCTCACCGGCCTGGGCGAGCGCGAGCTGCGCCGCCAGCGGCGGCGGATCGGCATGGTCTTCCAGCACGTCAACCTCCTCGACGCCCGGACGGCGGCGCAGAACGTCGCCTACCCGCTGCGGGTGGCGGGGGTGTCGCGCGCCGAGCGGGAGGTCCGGGTGGCCGAGCTGCTCCAGCTCGTCGGCCTTGGGGACCGCGGTGACTCCTACCCCGCCCAGCTGTCCGGCGGGCAGAAGCAGCGCGTCGGCATCGCCCGGGCGCTCGCGGCCGAGCCGGCGGTGCTCCTGTGCGACGAGCCCACCTCGGCCCTCGACTCCGACACCACCCGCCAGATCCTGCGGCTCATCCGCGAGCTGCGCGACCGCCTGGGCCTGACCGTCCTCATCATCACCCACGAGATGTCCGTGGTCCGCGAGGTCTGCGACTCCGTCACGCTCCTCGACCACGGGAAGGTCGCCCAGACCGGGCCGATCGCCGAGGTGGCCGGCGAGCACGGCTCGCGGCTGGCCCGCTCCCTCGTCCCGCTCCCGCCGGAGCCCGGCGTGGCCGGCCGCACCACCCTCGAGCTCGCCTTCGGCGGGGGGACGCCCGCGCACCGGGTGCTCGCCGCCGTCGCCGCCCTCGGCGAGGACGTCGACGTCGCCTCCGGCACGATCGAGACCCTCGCCGGCACGCGGGTGGGACGCCTGCGCATCACCGTCCCGGCCGCCGCCGTCGCGAGCTCCACCGCCCGGCTGCGCGCCGAGGGCGTCCACGTCGAGGAGGTGGCGCCGTGAGCTGGCTGCAGGACGCGCTGAGCAACCGGGTCATCACCGAGCAGCTGCCCGAGGCCACCCTCGAGACGCTCTACATGACCGGGCTGTCCTCGCTCGCCACGGTGCTGCTCGGCCTGCCGCTCGGGCTCGCGCTCGTCGCGACGGCGCCCGGGGGCCTGCGCCCGGCGCGGGCGGTCAACGCGGCGCTCGCGACCGTCGTCAACGTCGGGCGCTCCTTCCCCTTCGTCATCCTCATGATCGCGATCCTCCCGCTGACGCGGCTCATCACCGGTACCACCTACGGGTGGCTCTCCGCCGTCGTCCCGCTCTCGCTCGCCGCCACGCCCTTCTTCGCGCGGCTCGTCGAGAACGCCGTCCGGGACGTGAGCGCGGGGAAGGTCGAGGCGGCGCGCATGGTGGGCGCCTCCCGGCTCGCGATCGTCGGCGGGGTCCTCGTGCGCGAGGCGCTGCCGGCCCTCGTCGGCGGTGCCACCGTCACCGTCATCACGCTCGTCGGCTACTCCGCGATGGCCGGCGCGCTGGGTGCCGGCGGCCTCGGCGCCCTTGCCGTCAACCACGGCTACAACCGTTTCCAGACCGACGTCATGGTCGTGACCGTCGTCGTGATCATCGTCCTCGTCCAGCTCGTCCAGATGCTCGGTGACCGGGTCGTGCGACTCGTCGACCACCGCTGAGCGTCCCCACGAAAGGAAGTCCCATGACCACCCTCCGCACCTCCACCCGGATCGCGGCCCTCGCCGGCGTCGCGGCCCTCACCCTCGCGGCCTGCGGCGACGCCGCGGACGACACCACCGACGGCGCCAGCCCGGCCGCCGACGGCGAGGTCACGACGATCGTCGTCGGCGCCAGCCCCACCCCGCACGCCGAGATCCTCGAGTTCGTCCAGGACAACCTCGCCGAGGACGCCGGCTTCACCCTCGACATCGTCGAGTACACCGACTACGTCCAGCCCAACGTCCAGCTCGCCGAGGGGGAGCTGGACGCGAACTTCTTCCAGCACCTGCCGTACTACGAGGCCGAGGTGGAGGAGAAGGGCTACGACTTCGCGCACTTCGAGGGCGTCCACATCGAGCCCTACGGCGTCTACTCCGACTCCCTCACGTCGCTCGACGAGCTGCCCGACGGCGCCCAGGTGGGCGTGCCCAACGACCCGGCCAACCAGGCCCGCGCGCTCGAGCTGCTCGCCGCCGAGGGTGTCTTCACCCTGGCCGAGGACGTCGAGGACCCGACGATCTTCGACGTCGCGGACAACCCGAAGAACGTCGAGCTCGCCGAGCTCGAGGCCGCCCAGCTCGTCCGCAGCCTCCAGGACTTCGACGCCGCCGTCATCAACGGCAACTACGCCCTCGAGGCCGAGCTCAACCCGGCCGAGGACGCGATCCTCCTCGAGTCCGGCGAGGGCAACCCCTACGCCAACCTCCTCGCCGTGCGCGCGGAGGACGCCGAGAACGAGGCGATCCTCGCCCTCGACGAGGCGCTGCACTCCGAGGACGTGCGCGCCTTCATCGAGGAGCGCTGGCCCGCCGGCGAGATCATCCCCGCCTTCTGACGCACCCCTCCAGCGCCGACAGCCGGATTCCTCCAGGAGGAATCCGGCTGTCGGCGCTTCTTGTTGCGGCTAGCCGGCGCGGCGCAGGCGCAGGGAGTTGCCGACGACGATGACCGAGCTCGCCGCCATCGCGGCGCCGGCGATCATCGGGTTGAGCAGCCCGAGCGCCGCGAGCGGGATCGCGGCGACGTTGTAGGCGAAGGCCCAGAAGAGGTTCTGCTTGATGACCCGCAGGGTGGCGCGGGAGACGGCGATCGACGTCGGGGCGGCGCGGAGGTCGCCCGTGACGAGCGTGATGTCGCTGGCCTCGATCGCGACGTCGGTGCCGGTGCCCATCGCCAGGCCCAGGCCCTGCTGCCCGGCCTGCGCGAGGGCCGCGGCGTCGTTGACGCCGTCCCCGACCATCGCGACGACCCGGCCCTCGCCCTGGAGGCGGGCGACGACGTCGAGCTTGTCCTCCGGCAGCACCTCGGCGATGACGTCCTCGGCCGGGATGCCGACCTCGCGGGCCACGGCCTCGGCGGTGGCCCGGTTGTCGCCGGTGAGGAGCATCGGCCGCACGCCCAGCTTCCGCAGGCGGGCGACCGCCTCGGCGGAGGTGGGCTTGACGGTGTCCCGGACGGCGAGGACGCCGCGGGCGGTGCCGTCCCAGGCGACGACGACGGCGGTCGCCCCGGTCCGCTCGGCGTCCCGGTGGTCCCGGATCACGCCGTCGGGCACGGTGACGCCCTGCTCGGCGAGCCAGGCGGGGCGCCCGACGAGGACCTTGTGGCCCTCGACGGTGCCGCTGACCCCGCGCCCGGCGTGGTTCGCGAAGCCGGTGATCTCGGGGAGGTCGCCGAGCTCGGCGCGGGCACCGGCCGCGACGGCCTGGGCGATGGGGTGCTCGCTGGCCGCCTCGACCGCTCCCGCGAGCCGCAGCACCTCGCTGCGGTCCGCGGCCGTGGTGACGTCCGCGAGCTCCATGCGTCCCTCGGTCACCGTGCCCGTCTTGTCGAGCACCATGGTGTCGATGCGGCGGGTGGACTCGAGGATCTCCGGGCCCTTGATGACGATGCCGAGCTGCGAGGCGCGGCCCGAGCCGACGAGCAGGGCGGTGGGGGTCGCCAGCCCGAGGGCGCAGGGGCAGGCGATGATGAGGACGGCGACGGCGGCGGTGAAGGCCGCCTGGAGGTTGGCGCCGGAGAGCATCCACACCGCGAAGGTGCCGATCGCGATGACGAAGACGACCGGGACGAAGACGGCGGAGATGCGGTCCGCGAGCCGCTGGACCGGGGCCTTGCCGGTCTGGGCCCGGGTGACGAGCCGGCCGATCTGGGCGAGCGTCGTCTCCTCGCCCACGCGGGTGGCCCGCACGACCAGGCGCCCGGAGGCGTTGACGGTCGCGCCGGTCACCGTGTCGCCGGGACCGACGTCGACGGGCACCGGTTCCCCGGTGAGCATCGAGGCGTCCACCGCGGAGCTGCCCTCGACGACGGCGCCGTCGGTGGCGACCTTCTCCCCGGGGCGGACGACGAACAGGTCCCCGGCGGCGAGCTGCTCGACGGGCACGCGCTCCTCGGTGCGCCGCCCCGCCTCGTCCACGGTCAGCCGTGCAACGTCCTTGGCACCGAGGGAGAGGAGGGCGCGCAGCGCGTCCCCGGCCCGGCGGCGGGAGCGCGACTCGGCGTAGCGGCCGGCGAGGAGGAAGGTCGTGACGACCGCCGCGACCTCGAAGTAGAGCTCGGGCATGCCGACCTCACCCAGTGCCCCCTGGGCGGGGAACAGGTGCGGGGTCATCCGCATCCCGATCTCCCCGGCGCCGCCGAGCAGCAGCGCCCACAGCGACCACAGCGTGGCCGCGATGACACCGACGGACACGAGGGTGTCCATCGTCGAGGCGCCGTGCCGGGCGGCCTTGGCCGCCGAGCGGTGGAAGGGCCAGGCGGCCCAGGTCACCACGGGCAGCGACAGGAGCGCGACGACCCACTGCCAGCCCGGGAACTGCAGGGGCGGGACCATCGACAGCGCGACGATCGGGACGCTGAGCACGCCCGCGACCCGCAGGCGCCGCCGCAGGTCCGCCTGGCGCCGCTCGGCGGGGGAGGAGGTGTCGTCCCCGGCGCCGTGGCTGTGCCCGGCGAGCGCGTGCTCGGCGCCGTGACCGTCGTCGTGCCCGCCGTCGCCGTGGCCGCCGTGGTGGGCGGCGTCGTCGTCGGCGGTGCGCCGGCGCGTGACGGTGGCGGCGTACCCGGCGCGTTCGACGGCACCGAGGAGGTCGCCGTCGGGCACCTGCTCCTCGAGGGTGAGGTGCGCGCTCTCGGTGGCGAGGTTGACGGTGGCGCTGACGCCGGGCACGGCGTTGAGCTTCTTCTCCACCCGCGCGACGCAGGAGGCGCAGGTCATCCCCTCGACGGCGAGGTCGATCTCTGCGAACGGTGTGGTGGTGGGGGATGACACGGTGGCCTCCTTGGTGGCCTAGTTGTCGGTGTGGATGGCGGTGACGCTGTAGCCGGCCTCGTCGACGGCGGCGCGCAGGGCGTCCTCGTCGAGGACGGCGTCGGAGACGACCGTGACCTCCGAGGTCCCGCCGTTGCGGAGGATGACGCTGACCTTGGAGACGTCCTTGACGGTCTCCAGCTCCTGCGTCACGGCGGACACGCAGTGCCCGCAGGTCATGCCCTGGACCTCGAGGACGGTGGTGCGGTCGATGGGCGACGGGTCGGTGCTCATGGGTACTCCTTGGGTGGGTAGGGATCTATGACCGGACGAGCCGGGCGATGGCCTCGCTCGCCTCGCGGACCTTCTCGGCGCCCTCCTCGTGGGAGGAGCGGGCGGCGTCGACGACGCAGTGGCCGAGGTGGTCCTCGACCAGGCCGATGCCGACCGCCTGGAGCGCCTTGGTGACGGCGGAGATCTGGGTGAGGACGTCGATGCAGTAGGTGTCCTCGTCGACCATGCGGGCGATGCCGCGGACCTGGCCCTCGATGCGCCGCAGGCGCCGGGCGTAGTCCTCTTTCGTGCCGCTGTAGCCGGCCATGTGATGCTCCCTTCCGTCATCGTCAACGGTATACCCCCTAGGGGTATTCCCGCCACGGGGAGGGGAGTGTCAGGGCAGGAGGTCGGCGCCGTACTTGAGGATGATGGCGACGACGACGGCGCCCACCCAGGCCATGACGACGGCGCCGTCCCAGCCCGCGCGGATGAAGGCCAGTGCGCGCTCGTGGGCGCGAGGGGTGAGGAAGAGGTTGTTCTCGCGGATGTTGTAGTGCAGGAGCGTGGCGAAGACGAGCGTCGTCGAGAGCGTGACGAGCAGGCACCACGGGCACAGGGCGCCGATGGTGAACATCGACTGGTAGAAGAGCCAGTAGGCGAAGACGACCCCGAGCGTGTAGACGACCTGCGCGGCGAACATGAACCAGCGCGGGAACCGCACCCCGCCGAGGCCCGCGACGGCGATCGTGATGACGACCGGTTCCGCGACCAGCCCGAGGAAGGCGTTGGGGAAGCCGAAGATTGCCGCCTGCGAGGAGACCCCGACCGCGCCGCAGCTGAGCACCGAGCTGATGTTGCACGTCAGCTGGGCGTTCGGGTCGGCCGCGAGGGTGACCGCGTCGACCGACAGCACGAAGGAGGCGGTGAGGCTGAGGCACGCGGACAGCAGCATGGTCGCGAAGATCCAGCCGTCGGTGTGCCGGATCTGCCGTAGGCCCGGGCGTGTCTCGGTGAGGTTCACCCGCTCATCGTCCGGGCCGATTCGGACGAATCCCACGGACCAAGGTCCCCACCCCCTGACGCCGAGAGCCGGATTCCTCAGCGGAGGAATCCGGCTCTCGGCGCGAGAGGGAGCGGCGGTCTGTCAGCCCACGTCGTCGAGGTGGGCGACGAGCGAGGCGGCCAGCCCCGTGTAGGTGGCCGGCGTGAGCGCGAGGAGCCGCTCCTCGACGTCGCGGGGCAGCCCGAGCCCGGCGACGAGGCCGCGCATGCCCTCGGCGTCGACGCGGCGCCCGCGGGTGAGCTCCTTGAGCCGCTCGTAGGGGTCGGCCATGCCCTCGGCGCCCGCGACGGACGCCGCGCGCATCGCGGACTGGACGGCCTCGCCGAGCACCTCCCACGAGTCGTCGAGGTCGCGCGCCATGGCGGCGGCGTCGACGTCCAGGCCCGCCAGGCCGCGGCGGACGTTGTCGACGGCGAGCAGCGAGTGCCCGAGCGCGACGCCGATGTTGCGCTGCGTCGTCGAGTCGGTGAGGTCGCGCTGGAGGCGCGAGGTGACGAGCGTGGCGCCGAGGGTGTCGAGGAGCGCGGAGGAGATCTCGAGGTTCGCCTCGGCGTTCTCGAAGCGGATCGGGTTGACCTTGTGCGGCATCGTCGAGGAGCCGGTCGAGCCCTGGGCCGCGAGGCGCTGGCGGAAGTAGCCCAGGGAGATGTAGGTCCACACGTCCGTGCACAGGTTGTGCAGGATCCTGTTGAAGCGGGCGATGTCGGCGTAGAGCTCGGCCTGCCAGTCGTGCGCCTCGATCTGCGTCGTCAGCGGGTTCCAGGTGAGGCCCAGACCCTCGACGAAGGAGCGCGAGACGGCCTGCCAGTCGGTCTCCGGGACCGAGACGACGTGGGCGCCGTAGGTGCCCGTCGCGCCGTTGATCTTGCCCATGAACTCGGCCGCGGAGACGCGGCGCAGCTGGCGGCGCAGGCGGGCGGCGAGCACCGCGACCTCCTTGCCGAGCGTCGTCGGGGTCGCCGTCTGGCCGTGGGTGCGCGAGAGCATCGGCACCTCGGCCGTCTCGCGGGCGAGCTCGGCGAGGTCACCGACGAGGGCGATCGCCGCGGGCAGCCACACCTGGCGGACGGCGTCGCGGATGGTGACGGCGTAGGAGAGGTTGTTGACGTCCTCGCTCGTGCAGAAGATGTGGACGATCTCCCCGACGGCGGGCAGCGGGCTGTCCGGCCCGACGGCCTCGGCGGCCGCGGCCAGCCGCCGCTTGAGGAAGTACTCCACCGCCTTGACGTCGTGCCGGGTCTCGCGCTCGATCTCCGCGAGCTCGGCGATCTCCTCCGCCCCGAAGGAGTCGACGACGCCGCGCAGGTAGGCGACGTCCGCGTCGCTCAGCTGCGGGGCTCCCGGCAGGGCGCCGGAGGTGGTGAGGTGGACGAGCCAGGAGACCTCGACGTCGAGCCGGGCCCGGTTGAGGGCCGCCTCGGAGAGGTGGTCGACGAGCGGGGCGACGACGCCGCGGTAGCGCCCGTCGAGCGGGCCGAGCGCGATCGGCGGCTCGAGGTCCGCGAGGGGGACGCGGTGCCGGCCCGGAGCGGCTCCGGCCGACAGGCTGGCGGACGACGTGGTGCTGGGCTGCTCGCTCATGGCCCCCAGTCTCCCAGAGCCCGGGCACCGCGAGCCGCCCCGTCCACGCGTCTTGCGGCCTCCGCCGTCAGCGGGTGAGGGCCAGGCGCTCCCTGAGGTGGGCCACCACCCCCTCGCAGGCCGGCAGCACCTCCTCGTAGGTGGTGACGAAGTCCGCGTCGTCGCCGAAGTAGGGGTCGTCCACCTCGAGCTCACCGGCGGCGACGGCGTCCGCGTCGAAGCTGCGCAGCAGCCGGACCTTGTCCGCGTCCTCCGGGGTCGGGGCGAGGGTGCGCAGCGCCCGCTCGTGGCCGCGGTCGAGCGCGAGCACGAGGTCGACCTCGGCGAAGCTTTCCCGCCCGAACTGCTGCGCACGGTGCTGCTCGCCGTCCAGGCCGTACTGCTTGAGCGTGCTCACCGCGCGCGGGTCGGCCGGGCCGCCCACGTGCCAGTCCCCGGTGCCCGCCGACACGACCCGCACCCGGTCCGCGAGGCCCTCCCGCTCGAGGAGGTCGCGGAGGACGACCTCGCCCATGGGGGAGCGGCAGATGTTGCCGGTGCACACGAAGGAGACGGTGAAGGGGGACATGACCACATTCTCGCCCGGGGTGCCGGGGAGAGCCACCGGGTGCGCAACAGGTCCGCGACGTGCGCGGCGCGTCCCCAGCCGACGACGGTGGCCCGTCCCGCCGTCGGGCGGCGCCCCTAGGTTCGGGGCAGGACGAGCCGCAGGAGGGCGAGATGAGCACGAGCAGCTGCACCCCGTCGTCGTGGACGGGTGGGGCGGGGCGGGGACGGGTGCGCGAACGTCGCGAGCGCCACCGGCGTCCTCGCCGCCATCGAGGACACGCTGCGCGCCGCCTACCCCGAGCAGTGGCGCTCGCCGGCCGCGGACGAGTTCGCCGCCCGCCTCGGTGACCTCCTCCACCACGCGTACCGGCTCGGCGCCCCCCTCGCGGCCGCGCGGGCCCGGCCCGCCGCGCGCGCCGCTGCCGCCGCCGAGGCCTGGGAGGAGCGGTGACCGCGCTCCTCCACAGCCACGACGCCGACGGCGCGGTGGGCGACGCCCGCCACCGCACCTCCGTCCACGTGCGCGGAGGGGTGGGGGCCACCCGGGTGGACGTCGAGGAGCTCCTGGCCATCGACGCGCTCCTCGACGGGCTGCGCGGGGAGGTCGGCCACCTCGAGAGCACCCTGAGCGCCGCCCGGCGCGACCTCGCGCTGGACGCCACCTGGTCCCCGGCGCTCGCCGCCACCGCGGAGTCCGCCGTCGAGGACGCGCTCGACGGCGGGTGGGGTGCGCGCCGGCTCGGCGAGGAGGTCCTCGAGCTCCTCCTGTCGCTGCGCTACGCCCGGCTTCTGTACGAGGAGGCCGAGCTCGCCGCCCACGCCCGACCCCCCGGACCGTCGCTGGTCGGGTTCCTGCGCATGCTCGTCATGCCCCACGAGGCGGTGTTCGCCGTGGCGGACCGGCTCACCCTCGTCGGTCGCCTGCCCGGCATGGAGCCGACCACCGCGTTCGGCCACGCCCTCGACGCCCTCGGGGAGATCGTCAACGTCATCCACGGGGATGACGACCTCCCACCCGACGGCATCGCCCTGGACGTGGCGGTCCGCGAGCTCGGGGAGCACGGGCAGAACGTCTTCCCCTGGTTCCTCGTCCCCGGCCCCTTCGTCTACGACGGCCGCGAGATCGACCCCGCCGCCCTCACTGGCGCCCAGCGGCTCGTCATCCCGGTCGTCGCCGCCTTCCACGCCCTCACCGGCCGGCGTCCCCGCGCCGCCGACGACCTCACGCTCACGGTGCCCCCCCCGCGCGAGGTCCCGGCCCCGCCGGACCTGCCCGCCGTCGTCGACAGCCTCCACGGCATCCACCAGGACCACGGCGCCGCCCCGGGCACCCTCGAGGTGCGCCGCGTCGAGCACGCGGACGGCACGCGCTCGTGGGTCCTCCTGCTGCCGAGCACCCAGGCGATGGTCCCCGGCGGGCGGAACCCCGTGGACAACCTCACGAACGTCGAGACCTACGGCGGCATGGTGAGCGACGTCGAGATCGGCGCCGCCGAGGCGCTGCGGCTGGCCGGCGTGCAGCCCGGGGAGGCGGTCGCCGTCGTCGGCTTCAGCCAGGGCGGCCTCGCGGCCATGCGCCTGGCGGCCGACCCGCTCGTGCGCCTGCGCTATTCCATCACCACGGTCGTGACGGCCGGGTCGCCCGTCGGCCACCTGCCGACCCCCGCGGGCACGGAGGTGCTCCACCTCGAGCACCTCGAGGACCCCTTCGTCGGGCTCGACGGCACCTCCAACCCCGCGGAGGACGCGCGCACCACGGTGAGCCGCTCCCTCGCCACCGGCACCACCGGGCTCACCCGGCTGGAGGTCCCACCCTCGGACTCCCACTCGATCACCGAGTACACCCGCACCGCCCGCTTGGCCGTGGACGCCGGGGAGCGGTCGGTCGCCCACCTGGCGGAGCGGCTCGCGGACGTCACGGGTGCCCCGGGCGCCCGCGTCACGGCCACCCGCTTCACGCTGGAGAGGGGGTGAGTCAGCGCTCGCCCGGCAGCACAGCGTTGAGGATGCCGCTGACGACCGAGATGACGAGCGCCGCGAGGAGCGCCCACCAGAAGCCGTCGACGAACAGCCCCCAGTCGGTGAAGCTCGTCAGCCAGCTCGTGAGCATGAGCATGAGCGCGTTGACGACGAGGAGGAACAGGCCGAGGGTGAGGATCGTCAGCGGCAGCGTGAGGAGCTTGGCGACCGGCTTGACGACGAGGTTGACGAGCGTGAAGACGAGGCCGACGACGCCGACGACGAGCACCTGCTCCCAGCCCTCGGCCTCGGTGAGGGTCACCCCGTCGAGGAGGAGGGAGGTGAGCCAGATGGCCACCGAGCTGACGACGAGCCGCACGAGGAAGCGCATGCGGCGATCGTGCCACGTCGGGCCCCTCGCCGGGAGTGCGATCATGGCGGCATGGCTCCAGCGTTCCGCTTCCGCGCGGACATCGACTCCCTGCCGGCCTACGTCCCGGGCCAGCGCCCACCGGCGGGACGGTCCGCGTACAAGCTCTCGTCCAACGAGAACCCCTTCCCGCCGTCCTCCGCGGTCCTCAGCGCCGTCATCGACGCGGCCGCCGACCTCAACCGCTACCCGGACATGGCGGCCACCGCGCTCACCGCCGCCATCGCCGAGCACGTGGGGGTCGACGCCGAGCGCGTCGTCGTCGGCAACGGCTCGGTCGCCGTCCTCGAGACGGCGCTCCAGGCGGCGTGCCGACCCGGCGACGAGGTCGTCCACGCGTGGCGCTCCTTCGAGGCCTACCCCATCGCCGTCCAGGTCGCCGGTGCCCGCAGCGTCCCGGTCCCGCTGCGGGGGGACGGCAGCCACGACCTCGAGGCCATGGCCGACGCCGTCACCGAGCGCACCCGTGCCGTCCTCGTGTGCAGCCCCAACAACCCCACCGGGACCGTCGTCCGCGAGGACGAGATGCGCGCCTTCCTCGCCCGCGTGCCGCGCGAGGTGCTCGTCGTCCTCGACGAGGCCTACGTCGAGTACGTCCGCGACGAGGAGGCCGTGGGCGGGCTGGCGCTCGCGGCCGAGTACAAGAACGTCCTCGTCCTGCGCACCTTCTCCAAGGCCTACGGCCTCGCCGGCCTGCGGGTCGGGTACGCCGTCGCCCGGCCGCGACTCGCGCGCGGGCTGCGGACCGCCTCCACCCCCTTCGGCGTCAACGCCCTCGCCCAGGCCGCCGCCCTCGCGGTCCTGCGGGAGGCCGACGCCGTGGCCGAGCGCTGCGACCGGGTGGTCGCCGAGCGCAGCCGCGTGCTCGCCGCCCTGCGTGAGATGGGCTGGAGCATCCCAGAGTCGCACGGGAACTTCTACTGGCTCGCCGTCGGCCGCCACTCCGCCTCCTTCGCCCGTGAGGTGGCCGGCACCGGTGCGATGGTGCGGGCCTTCGACGGGGAGGGCGTGCGGGTGAGCGTCGGGGAGATTGAGGGCAACGACCTCGTCCTCCGGCTGGCCGAGGACTGGCTCGCGCTGCAGCGCTCGCGCGCGCTCTGACGCAGCGGCGTTGTCGCTTCCGGCAACGGCTGCCCGACCCTGCACAACTGCCGCCGTCGGGTTCTGTAGACCCCCTACAAGCGTAAGTTACGGTTCCGTAGCCTACGCTGGCGTAGGTTCGGGGCCGACCCCCGGGCGCAGAGGAGGCAGGACCGATGGAGGTGGTCACCACCATGGACACACTGACACCGCGACCTGAGGCGAGCAGCCCGGCAGATCCCGACACGCTCGTCCAGCTTCTCGACCCGGAGGGTCGTCGCCTCGGCCACAGCCGTTACGACCGGTGGGCCGCCGGGCTGGGCCCCGCCGAGCTACGGGGGCTCTACCGCGACATGGTGCTGGCCCGTCGCTTCGACGCCGAGGCCACCGCGCTCCAGCGCCAGGGCGAGCTCAGCCTGTGGCCCCCGAGCCTGGGCCAGGAGGCCGCGCAGGTGGGCTCCGGCCGGGCCATGCGCCGGCAGGACTTCGCCTTCCCCTCCTACCGGGAGCACGCCGTCGCTCACACGCGCGGCATGGACATGCGCGAGCTGCTGCGGGTCTTTCGCGGCGTCGAGCACGGCGGCTGGGACCCGGCCGCCCACAACTTCCACCTCTACACCTTCGTCATCGGCTCCCACACGCTCCACGCGACCGGCTACGCCATGGGCGCCCAGCGCGACGGCGACGTCGGCACCGGGGACCCCGACCGGGACCGCGCCGTCGTCGTCTACTTCGGCGACGGCGCCACCTCGCAGGGTGATGTCCACGAGGCCATGGTCTTCGCGGCCGTGACGAAGGCGCCGGTCGTCTTCGTCTGCCAGAACAACCAGTGGGCGATCTCCGTGCCCGCGAGCGGCCAGACCACCGTCCCGCTCGCCCGCCGCGGCGCAGGCGTCGGCATCCCCTCCGTGCGCGTCGACGGCAACGACGTCCTCGCCAGCTACGCCGTCACCGCCGAGGCCCTCGAGCGCGCGCGCAGCGGCGG
The DNA here is from genome assembly GCF_965111665.1 of Georgenia sp. Marseille-Q6866. Classification (NCBI taxonomy): domain Bacteria; kingdom Bacillati; phylum Actinomycetota; class Actinomycetes; order Allobogoriellales; family Allobogoriellaceae; genus Georgenia; species Georgenia sp. Marseille-Q6866. The sequence continues at coordinate 47,776 of NZ_CBCOOR010000014.1, forward strand.
CGGACCCACCCTCATCGAGGCCTACACCTACCGGATGGGCGCCCACACGACCGCCGACGACCCCACGCGCTACCGCACGAGCGCGGAGGAGGACTACTGGCGCGAGCGCGACCCGATCGCCCGTCTGCGCACCTACCTCACCGAGCAGGGCCACGCGGACGAGGACTTCCTCACCGAGGTCGCGGCCGCGGCCGACGAGCTCGGCGAGTCGACCCGCGAGTACTGCCGTGCGCTCACCCCCTCCGGCCCGGAGACGATGTTCGACCACGTCTACGGTGCCCCCCACCCGCAGGTCGAGGCCGAGCGCGCCTGGTTCGACGACTACCAGCAGTCCTTCGCGGAGGCCGACCGATGACGGCGACGACGACCGCCACCCCCCTCCCGCTCGCCAAGGCCGTCAACGCGGGCCTGCGTGCGGCCATGCGGCGTGACGAGAAGGTCATGCTCATGGGCGAGGACATCGGCGCCCTGGGCGGGGTGTTCCGCGTGACCGACGGGCTGCAGGCGGAGTTCGGCCCCCAGCGCGTCGTCGACACGCCGCTCGCCGAGTCCGGCATCGTCGGCACCGCGATCGGCCTGGCGATGGCCGGCTACCGGCCCGTCTGCGAGATCCAGTTCGACGGCTTCATCTTCCCCGGCTTCGACCAGATCACCACGCAGCTGGCCAAGCTCCGCTACCGGTCCGGCGGCCGGGTCGAGGTGCCGGTCGTCATCCGGGTGCCCTTCGGCGGCGGGATCGGCTCCATCGAGCACCACAGCGAGTCCCCCGAGGCGCTCTTCGCGCACACCCCCGGGCTACGGGTCGTCACCCCCGCCACGGCCGCCGACGCCTTCACGATGATCCAGCAGGCCATCGCCTCGCCGGACCCCGTCCTCTTCTTCGAGCCCAAGGCCCGGTACTGGGACCGGGAGGACGTCGACGTCGAGGCACCCGTCGACCTCAGCGAGGCCGGCATCACGACCGGCCTGCACGGCGCCCGGGTGGTGCGCGCCGGCCGCGACGCGACGCTCGTCGGCTACGGCCCCACCGTCAAGACCCTGCTCCGCGCCGCCGAGGTGGCGGCGACCGACGGACAGGAGCTCGAGGTCCTCGACCTGCGCTCGCTGTCCCCGCTCGACGTCCCCACGGTCGCCGAGTCGGTGCGCCGCACCGGCCGGCTCGTCGTCGCCCACGAGGCCACGACCTTCCTCGGCCCCGGCGCCGAGCTCGCCGCCCGCGTCACCGAGGAGTGCTTCTACAGCCTCCAGGCACCGGTGCTCCGCGTCGGCGGCTTCCACACGCCCTACCCGGCATCGGCGCACGAGGAGGAGTTCCTCCCCGGGCTCGACCGGGTGCTCGACGCCGTCGACCGCGCCCTGGCGTACTAGGAGAACCGGTGCCGAAGTACCAGCAGTTCAAGCTGCCCGACGTCGGTGAGGGCCTCACCGAGGCCGACGTCGCCGAGTGGCGGGTCGCCGTCGGTGACACCGTCGACGTCAACCAGGTGATCGTCGAGATCGAGACGGCCAAGTCCCTCGTCGAGCTGCCGGTCCCGTGGGCGGGCGTCGTCACCGAGCTCCTCGTCCGCGAGGGCGAGACCGTGCCGGTGGGCACGCCGATCGTCGTCGTCGACGTCGACCCCGGCGGTGCGGCCGCCGACGACGGCGCCCCGCCGCGTCGTCGGCGAGCGGTGACGTGCTCGTCGGCTCGGGGACGAAGGAGGGCTCCACCACCCGCCGTCGTCGCCGGTCCGCCCCCGCCGCGGAGCCGGCAGCCCAGGACCCGCGGCCGCCCCGGGGTCCCCGCCCCCAGACCCCGCCCGCCCCGCGCCCCGACCGCGGCCAGGGCGCGCCCGCCGCGAGCCGCGCGGCGGTCTCGCCCGCGGTGCTGGCCAAGCCGCCGGTGCGCAAGCTCGCCAAGGACCTCGGTGTCGACCTCACCGCCGTCGCGGCGACGGGCCCCGGCGGGATCGTCACCCGCGAGGACGTCCTCGCCCACACCAAGCGCTCGGAGGCGCAGGAGCTGGCGACCTACCCGGACGACGACAAGCCGTGGCTCGCCGACGGCGTCGTGTCCGCCAACGGGCGCCAGACCCGCGTGCCGGTGCGCTCGGTGCGCCGCCGCACCGCCGAGGCGATGGTGAGCTCGGCCTTCACCGCCCCGCACGTCACGGTGTTCCACACCGTCGACGTCAGCCGCTCGATGAGGCTCGTCGCCCGGCTCAAGGAGGACCGCGCCTTCGCTGACGTCCGCGTCACCCCGCTCCTCCTCGCCGCCAAGGCGCTGCTCCTCGCGGTGCGCCGCCACCCGGAGATCAACGCCTCGTGGGACGACGAGAGCCAGGAGATCGTCTACAAGCACTACATCAACCTCGGCATCGCCGCGGCCACGCCCCGTGGCCTCGTGGTGCCCAACATCAAGGACGCCCACCGCCTGGACCTGCACGAGCTGGCGACGGCGATCGCGGGGCTCACCGCCACCGCGCGGGCCGGACGCACGACCCCGAAGGACATGACCGACGGCACCGTGACGATCACGAACGTCGGCGTCTTCGGGATCGACACCGGGACCCCGATCCTCAACCCGGGGGAGTCGGCGATCCTCGCCTTTGGGGCGATCCGCAAGCAGCCGTGGGTCCACAAGGGCAAGGTGAAGCCGCGCTGGGTCACCCAGCTCGCGCTGTCCTTCGACCACCGGCTCGTCGACGGCGAGCTCGGCGCGCGGGTGCTGGCGGACGTGGCCCGCCTCCTGGAGAACCCCGACATGGGCCTCGTCTGGAGCTGACCCAGGTCCTCACCGCACCGTCGTCGTGAATGGGACCGCGGCCCGTCGCGAGCGCGCGTCCTAGACGGGCAGGAGGTCCAGCCCGCCGCCGGGTGACCACTCGAGCAGGAGCAGGGTCGCGTCGTCCTGGAGGACGCCGCGCTGGTGGACGAGAACGTCGCGCACGACGAGGCGCAGCGTCTCGGGCGCGGGCGTGCCCCCGTGCTCCTCGAGCAGTGCCACGAGACGCGGCACCCCGAAGAACGCACCGTCGGCGTCGCGCGCCTCGGTGATGCCGTCGGTGTAGAGGAGCACCCGGTCGCCGGGCTCGAGCTGGAGCCGGCCGGCCGTCGCCTCCCGGCCGCCGAGGCCGAAGAGGGGACGCCCGGAGTGGTCGAGCGCCTCGCGAACGGTCCCGTCCCGCACGAGAAGAGGGTGGGGGTGCCCGGCGTTGAGGTAGTCGAGCACGCCAGTAGCGGTGTCGAGCCGGGCCAGCACGCCGGTGGCGTACCCGGCGGCGTCGGTCTGCTCGAGCAGGACGCGGTCGATCTCCCGGGCGCAGCCGACGAGGTCCGCGCCGCGACGCCGCTGGTTGCGGTAGGTGGCCAGCGCCACGGAGGTGAGCAGGCCGGAGCTGAGGTCGTGGCCCGTCCCGTCGAAGAGCGCGATGTCGGCGCGGCCGCCCTCGACGGCGTAGTCGAAGGCGTCCCCGGCCACCTTCTCGCTCGGCTCCAGGAGCCCGGCGATGACGAGGTCGTTGGTCGCGTAGGTGAGCGGCGGCAGGAGGTTCCACAGCAGCTCGGCCTCCACGGTGCGGTTGCCGCCGCCACGGATCCGGGTGATGAGGTCCCCGTAGGGCGTGACGACGGCGACGAGGTGGCCGATGAGTATCGACGCCCAGCGCAGGGTCTCGGGGTGCTCGGACGGGCGACGGTCGGGCGACAGGGCGACGGCGCGCAGCGCACCGAGCCGCTCGACACCGTCGACGAGAGGCACCCAGGAGGTGTCGCCGTCGTGGACCGCGCGCATGGTGCGGAAGGCCTCACCGGCGGGGGTGTCCAGGCCCAGCTCGTCCCCCTCGGACGTGAGGGGGACGAGCCGGAGCTGGTCGAAGGTGACAAGGTGGATGACGAGCTCCCAGCCCATCGTCAGCCCGGCCCGGGCGATGGCGCCGATGAGCTCGTCCGGCGTCGCCCGGTGCGCACCGTCCAGGAGGGAGGCGAGGAAGCGCAGTGCGGCGCCCAGGTCGTCGTCGGTACTCACGCCCCCACCCTACGGGGGCGCCTCAGCCCAGGGTGGGCGGCAGGTCCCCCGGCTCCTCGCCCAGGACGTGCTCGGCGAGGAAGGCGAGGTTGACCTCGTACCAGACCTTGGCGTTCTGGGGCGTGAGGATCCAGTGGTTCTCGTCGGGGAAGTAGAGGAAGCGGTGCGGGCTCGCGCCGTTCTCGTCCGCCGGGAGGCCTGACCGGGAGAGCAGCTCGTACCAGAGCCGCAGGCCCTCGCCGATCGGCACGCGGTAGTCCTTGTCCCCGTGGATGACGAGCATCGGGGTGCGGATGCTGCCCACGTGCAGGTGCGGGGAGTTGGCCAGCGCCATCTCCGGGGACATCTCCCGGCCCCAGTACCAGGCGGCGTCCGTCGTCGGGCCGAAGGCGTCCAGCGCCCACAGGCTCGCGTGGGTGACGACGGCGCGGAAGCGGTCGGTGTGCCCGGCCACCCAGTTGGCCATGTACCCGCCGAAGGAGCCGCCCATGGCGGCGGTGCGGGAGGCGTCGACGTCCGCGCGCTCCTCCACGGCGTCGGTGACCGCCATGAGGTCGGTGTACGGCGCCTCGCCCCACGCGCCCCAGCCGCGCTGGACGAAGTCCTGCCCGTAGCCGGTCGACAGTGCCGGGTCCGGCAGCAGCACGGCGTAGCCGCGCGCGACCATGATCCACGGGTTCCACCGCCACGACCACGAGTTCCACGAGCCCAGCGGGCCGCCGTGGATCCACAGCAGCAGGGGCGCCGGGGCGTCCGCGCTCGCGCCCTCGGGCAGCGCGAGCCAGGCCCGCACCCGCGTGCCGTCCGCGGTGGTGGTCTCCACCTCGGTGAGGGTGCCGGGCAGGTCCGGCCGCTCGGCGGGACCGCGCAGCGCCGTCACCTCCGCCTCGCCGGTGAGGTCGCCGAGGTCGATGCGCACGACCTCGGCGGGATACTCGTAGGAGGCGCGCAGCGCGTAGGCCGCCGTGCCGTCCGGGGCGACGACGACGTCGGTGAGCGCGCCCTCGTCGGTGAGCCGGGTGACGGCGCCGGTGTCGAGGGCGACGTGGAAGAGGCGCGAGCGGCCGTCGTCGTCGGCGACGACGAGCAGGCCGGAGGAGTCGGGCAGCCAGCGCAGCTGCGCGGGCCAGCGGTCCCACTCGCGGGTGAGGGCGCGGGACTCGCCGCCGTCCGCGTCGACGACCTCGACCCACATCCGCGGCGCCTGCTCGGCGGTGCTGAGCGCCTCGCGCACGTAGGCGACGAGCCGGCCGTCGGGGCTGATCCGCGGGCCGCCGACCTCCGCCTCGGTGTCGTCGACGAGGACGGCGCGCGCGCCGTCGGTGAGGTCCACGCGGCACAGCTGGGTGCGCACCGCACCGCGCGCCACGGGCACGTTCCACGTCGTGACGAGGAAGCTGCCGTCGGCCGCGAGGTCCGTGGACGCCTCGGTGAGCGCGGCGCCCGCGGCGCGGGTGAGCTCGCGCAGGGCGTGGCTGCCGCGGTGTGCGGCGTCCTTCGCGGGCTCCGTGTCGGAGGGCTCCGCCGCGTAGAGCCGCGGCAGGTCCGGGCCGAGGTCGTGGTCCCAGTACCGCACCGGGTAGGCGCTGTGGAGGATCGCGCTCACCTTGTGCTCGGTGCGCTCCTTGCGCAGGCGGTGGTCCTCGTCGACGTCCCCGGCGGAGGGCAGCGCGTCGGCCATGACGACGACGACGGCGGCCCGCGCGGCCGCGCTCACGCCCGAGACCCCACCGGGGTGGGCGGCGACCATGCTCGCCTCGCCGCCCGCGGCGGGCAGGGACCACACGGCGGGGCGCGCGTCGTCGTCGGTGCCGCGCCTGGCGACGAAGAGGAGGTCACCGTCCGCGGTGAAGGTCGGCTGGGACTCCCCGCTCGGGCCGTGGGTGAGGCGGCGGGCCGGGCGCTCGCCGGCCGGGTCCACCTCCCACAGGGCGGGCTGGTACTTCGTGCGGTCCTCGTCGAGGGCGCTCACCGCGGTGACGAGGCGCTGCCCGTCGGGGGAGATCGCCAGCCCGCCGAGGCGGGGCAGGGCGATGTAGTCGTCGAGGTCGTGGAAGGGAGTGTCGCTCACGGACCTGTCCTATCACGTGGCCCCGGCCACGGTCGGCCCGCAGATTCGTACTCGGCGGAGGCGGTGGGGTTACTCCTCGGGCCACAGCGTGACGAGCACCTTGCCGGACGCCTCGGAGTCGCGGGCGACGGCGAAGGCCTCCAGTGCCTGGTCGGCGGGCAGCTCGTGGGTGATGACCTGCTCGATGCCGGGCTGCGCGTCGAGCAGCGCGACCGCGGCGTCGATCTCGTCCCGGAAGCGGAAGGAGCCGTGGACGGTGAGCTCCTTGGAGATGACCGGCGCGAGGTTGAGGCCCTTCGGCTCGTCCGGCACCATCCCCAGCTGGACGTGCACCCCGGCGCGGCGGGCGGCGCGGAAGGCGGTGGTGATCGACGCCGGCACGCCCGAGCACTCGAGGACGACGTCGTAGGCCTCTGCCGGCACCTCCTCCCGGCTCACGTCGACGGTGGCGTGCACGCCGAGGGCCCGGGCACGCCCGAGCGGCCCGGGCAGCACGTCGGTGGCCGTCACCTCGGCGGCGCCCCCGGCGAGGGCGGCGGCAGCGGTGAGCAGCCCGATGGGCCCGGCGCCGGTGACGAGGACGCGCTGGCCCGCGACGCCGCCGGCCAGCGCGATCCCGTGCATCCCGACGGCGAGCGGCTCGGCGAGGGCGGCGCGCCGCAGCGGCAGCGACGCGGGCAGGACCCGCACCATCGACCGGTCGACGAGGAGGTACTCGCTCATCCCGCCCTGCGTGTGCGGCCAGGTCGAGGCGCTGCCGAGGTAGGCGCCGCCCGGCCACAGGTGCGGGCGGTCCTCCACGCCGGGTCGCACCTCGCCGAAGGTCGCGGGGTGGACGGTCACCGGGGTGCCCGGGGCGAGCTCGCCGGCGGGGTCGAGGTCCACCGTCCCGGAGACCTCGTGGCCCGGCACGAGGGGCTCGCGCACGACGAAGGCCCCGTTCGCGCCGTCGTAGTAGTAGTGGAGGTCCGACCCGCAGATGCCGGCGTAGGCCATTCGCAGGCGGACCTGACCGGGACCGGGTTCGGGTGTGGGGACCTCGACGAGCTCGAGGTCCTCCTTGCCCCTGATGACGATCGCGCGCACGAGGCTCCTTCCTAGACGACGGCCGTCATGCCGCCGTCGACGAAGACGTTCTGGCCCGACACGAAGCTTGCGGCGTCCGAGCACAGGTAGACGAGCGTGCCGACCAGCTCCTCGACCCGGCCCCAGCGGCGGGCCGGAGTGCGGTCGACCACCCAGCGGGTGAAGTCCTCGTCCTCGACGAGCGCCCGATTGAGCTCCGTGGCGAAGTAGCCGGGGGAGATCGCGTTGACCTGGATGTCGAAGCGGGCGAGGTCGGCGGCCATGCCCTTGGTGAGCATGACGAGGCCACCCTTGGTCGCCGAGTAGGGCGCGATGGTCTGCCGGGCGAGCTGGGACTGCACGGAACCGATGTTGACGACCTTGCCCGAGCCCCGTTCGGCCATCCCCCGGGTGATCTGCTGGGAGACGTAGAAGGCGCTGCTGAGGTTGGCCGCGACGATGTCGTCCCAGTCGGCGGGGTCGAAGTCGTTGAAAGGGGCGCGGCGCTGGATCCCGGCGTTGTTGACGAGGATGTCCGGGGTGCCGTGCTCGGCGAGGAGCCCGGCGATACCCTCCCGGACGGCGGCGGAGTCGGTGACGTCGAAGCTCACGGCGGGGACCTCCGCGCCGCCGCCCGCGGCGACCTGCTCGCGGGCACGGGCGAGCGCCCCCTGGTCGCGCCCGTGCAGGACCACCCGGGCCCCGTGCTCGGCCAGGCCGGCGGCCAGCGCGAGGCCCAGGCCGCGGGAGGAGCCGGTGACGAGGGCGAGCCGGCCGGTGATGTCGAACAGCGGGCTGTTCACGCCGGCTCCTAGAAGATCGCGAAGACGGCGAGGGCGAAGAGGAAGCCGACGACGGACTGGAGGCTCTGCTGGACCGTCCACGTCTTGAGGGTCGTCTTGACGTCCATCCCCATGAGGCGGCCCACGAGCCAGAACCCGGAGTCGTTGACGTGGCTGGCGAAGACCGAGCCGGCCGCCGTCGCGAGCGTGATCGCGACGATCTGCATCTCGCTGAAGCCGCCCGCGAGGACGGCGGGCGCCATGAGGCCCGCCGCGGTGACGAGCGCGACCGTCGCCGAGCCCTGCGCCACGCGGAGGATGACGGCGATGAGCCACACCGCGAGGATGACCGGGATGCCGGTGTCACCGAGCACGTCGGCGAGGGCGTCACCGATGCCGGACAGGCGCAGGATCCCGCCGAACATGCCACCGGCGCCGGTGATGAGGATGACGGAGGCGACCGGGCCGAGCGCCGAGTCGACGATCTTCTCCAGGGCCGTGCCGTTCTCGCCGCGGCGGTGGCCGAGGACGAAGAGGGCGACGATCACGGAGATGAGCAGCGCCACGGGGGCCGTGCCGACGGACGAGAGCACCTGGACCCAGGTCTCGGACTCGTCGACGACGCCGGCGGTGCCGAGGAAGTCGAGGCCGGTGTTGAAGAAGATGAGGACGAGGGGCAGGAGGAGGATCCCGACGACGGTCGCGACGCTGGGCGGGTTGACCTGCGTGTCGTCGTCGGTGCCGAAGAGCGCGGGCACGGGGAGGATGAAGCGCTTGCCGACGAAGGTGCCCCAGAGGTAGCCGGCGAGGTACCAGACCGGGAAGGCGAGCACGATGGCGACGACGAGCACGAGGCCGACGTCGGCACCGTAGAGCTCGGAGGCGGCCACCGGGCCGGGGTGCGGGGGCACGAAGACGTGCATGACCGAGAACGCGGTCGCGGCGGGGATGCCGTACAGGAGGACGTTGTTCCCCAGGCGTCGGGCGACGGCGAAGATGATCGGCAGCATGACGATGAGGCCGGCGTCGAAGAAGATCGGGAAGCCGAAGGCGAGGGACGCGACGCCCAGCCCGAGCGGCGCCCGCTTCTCCCCGAAGACGGTGACCATCTTCTCCGAGAGCACCCGCGCGCCACCGCTGTGCTCGATGAGCTTGCCGAGCATGGCGCCCAGCGCGATGAGGAGGGCGACGTTCCCGAGCGTGCCGCCGAAGCTCGTCACGAGCGCCGGCACGATCTCGCCGGCCGGGATCCCCGTGACGAACGCCGTGAGCAGCGAGACGAGGATGAGCGTGAGGAACGCGTGCAGCTTGAAGACGATGACGAGGACGAGGATGAGGGCGATCGCGCTGGCCGCGATGGCCAGGAGCGGCCCGGCCCCCAATGTCTGAGTCCAACCTTCGATCACGGGAGCCCCCTCGGGTGTCGTGACCCCGGCTCCCCCGCCGGGGCAGCGCCGTCGACGCTGCCTCGCACAGTAGCGGTGACTGACGGCCGGCCCAAGGGGGAGGCGCGACTCGCCGCGCCGGCCCGCCAGGTGGGCCGTCGGGGCCGCTAGCGTGGGAGCCGTGGCGGTCGACGACGGCGTTCCTGAGCAGGAGGAGCTCCTCGCCGAGCCGGCGGGCTCGGTCGAGGTCGAGCTGGCGCGCGCCCTGTCCGCGGCCCAGCGCCAGATCCACTGGCTGCGCGAGGAGCGCGACCGGCTGCGCGCCGAGCTCGCGGCCGAGCCGCGCGAGGACCGCGCCGACGACCCGGCGGCGATGCTCGCCGACGTCGTCGAGCAGGCTGTCCCCGAGGCCGCGCGGCGCCTGGCCCTGCGGGAGGCGGCCGGCAGCGACACCTGGGACCGGCTGACCGAGGGGGTGCGGGAGGTCTACCTCACGCGCGCCCGTGCCGCCGTCGAGGCCGTCGTGCCGGTGTTCGACGCCGCCGTCGCCGCGATTCCGGGCCTGGGGGAGGTGCGCCGTGCGCAGCTGCGGCTGGGTCTGCCGCCCGAGGGTGACCTCGCGGGCCTGCTCGACCACGTCCGCGCGGAGAGCCGCGCGCGGGCGCTGCAGGAGGTGTCGGAGGACCTGCGCGCCCGGCTGGAGGACTACGAGCTCATGCGGCGCGCCGTGCAGGCGGTCGAGCTCGTCCTCGTCGAGGGCGAGCACATGGCCGCGCAGCACGCCTCGCCGGTCGCGGTGGAGGTGGCCGAGTGGTTCGCCCGGCGGCTGCAGCAGGCCCTCGCCGGTCCCGACGTCACCCTCGGTGACGCGCTCGAGGCCGAGCGGGAGCAGGTGCTCCTCGCCGTCGCCAGCGAGCTGGGCCTGGAGGGCATGGACGCCCTGGCCTGGTACAGCGACATGAGCACCCGCCTCGACGCTGCCGGCGAGACGGAGGAGTAGCCGAGCGGATGCGGCAGACCCCCGGTTGGGGTACCAACGGGACCATGCCTACTGACGCACCCGGCGCCGTCCTGCTCGACATCGACGGGACCCTGGCCGACTCCAACTACGTCCACACCTTCACCTGGGCGCGGGCTTTCCGCGAGGTCGGGCACCCGGTCGACGCGTGGCGCATCCACCGGTCCATCGGCATGGGCGGGGAGCTGCTCCTCGCCGAGCTGCTCGGGGACCGCGTCGAGGAGCTCGGCGAGGCCGCCAAGGAGAAGCACACCGAGTACTACGCGCAGGCCGCGGACGAGGTGCACCGCTTCGACGGCGTCGTCGAGCTCGTCGCCGCGCTCAAGGAGCGCGGGGCGAAGGTCGTCCTCGCGACCTCCGCCGCCCCCGCGGAGCTGGAGATCCTCGAGCGCCTCCTCGAGATCTCCGACGACGTCGACGCCATCACCTCCGCCCAGGACGTCGAGGAGGCCAAGCCGGACCCGGACCTCGTCCAGAAGGCCCTCGGCGCCGCCGAGGTCCCCGCCGAGCGGGCCGTCTTCGTCGGCGACACCGTGTGGGACGTCGAGGCCGCCGCCCGCGCCGGCGTGCCCTGCGTCGGCGTGCTCACCGGCGGCGTCAGCGAGGCCGAGCTGCGCGAGGCCGGCGCCGTGGCGGTCTACCGCTCGGTCGCCGCGATCCTCGAGGACCTCGACTCCTCCCCCCTGCGTCACGCCTGGGAGGGCTGAACCGAACGGGGGCCCGCAGCCGACCGGCTGCAGGCCCCCGTCGAGGTGGGTCGTCAGCGGGTGGGCGTCCGGCGGACGCCGAGGGTGTCGGTCCCGTTGCCGTCCCAGTCACCGACGTGCACCTCGTCACCGGCGCGACCGAAGGTCACCGCGGTCTCGGCCGCGCCGCCGCGCAGCGTGTTGGTGACGTGGAAGGTCCGCCCGCGCTGGACGGCGAAGGTGTCGGTCCCGTTGCCGTCCCAGTCGCCCGCGAGGGTGACGTCGGCGGCGCGGCCGTAGGTGAACACCGTGTCGGCGTCCCCGCCACGCAGGGAGTTCTTCACGTGGTACGTCGCGGCCCGGCGCACCGCGAAGGTGTCCGTCCCGTTGCCGTCCCAGTCACCCACGAGCACCGTGTCGGCCTCCCGGCCGTAGCGGAACACCGCGTCGGCGTCCCCGCCGCGCAGGGAGTTCTTCACGTGGTAGGTCGCCCCGCGGCGGACCGTGAAGGTGTCCGTGCCGTCCCCGTCCCAGTCCCCGACGAGGACGACGTCACCGGGTCGCCCGTAGGTGAGGACCACGTCGGCGTCCCCGCCGCGCGGGGCGTTGGAGATGTGGAACCGGTTCCCGCGGCGCACCGTGACGGAGTCCTTGCCGTCCCCGTCCCAGTCGCCGATGAGGACCTCGTCGGTGCTCCGGCCGTAGGGGAATGACACGGCCGTGGTGCCGCGCCAGTCGTTGCTGAGGTGGAAGACGGGCGAGTGGCTCGGCTCGGGCTGCGGCTCGGGGACGGGGGTGGGCTCGCCCGGGAGCGCGGGGAAGTCCGCGGGTGCGACGCGGTGCCCGGTGCCCTGCTCGTAGGCGTAGGCCAGCTCGAAGAGGGACTTCTCCGACCACGGCAGGCCGAGGAGGTCGATGCCGACGGGCAGGCCGGCGGTGGTGAAGCCGGCGGGGACCGCGAGCGCCGGGAAGCCGGTGACCGGCGCCAGGCTGCGGTTGCTGCCCTGGCGGACACCGGCCATCGCGCCGGGGTTGGTCAGCTGGTCGGCCGGGATGACGGGCGGCTCGTGGTCGAAGGTGGCGTAGGCGAGCGCGTCGAGCTCGTTGTCCTCCATGACGGCGGTGACGGCGTCACGCAGCTGCTGGCGCATCTGCTCGCCCTCGATGTAGTCGGCGTCCTCGGTGGTCCGGCCGAGGAGCGCGCGGAGGCTCGCCTGCCGGGTCGGGGTGACGAGCGGGGAGGTGGCGATCTCCTCGAAGGTCGAGACCGGCGGGTCGGCGATCTCGGCGAGCGTGGCGAGGTAGGCGTTGGTCGCGGCCTCGGTCTCGGCACCGCCCGTCGAGTACGCGGCGAGCAGGGCCCGCAGGTCGGGCACCTCGACCTCGACGATCTCGGCGCCCAGGCGCTCCATGTCGGTGTAGGCCGCGTCGACGACGGTCTGGACGCGGGCGTAGTCGGGGGCGGTGATGTCGGTGTCACCGGACTGCGGCTCCCGGATGACGCCGATGCGCGTGCCCTCGAGGGCCTCGGCCCGTAGGTCCGCGGCGTAGTCCTCGGCGACGTGGCCGTCCGCCTGCGCGGTCAGCGGGTCGTTGGCGTCCGGCCCGGCGATGACGCTCGTGACGATCGCGGCATCCTCCACCGTCCGGGTGAGCGGCCCGAGGGTGTCGTAGCTGGGGTTGGCCGGCATCATCCCGTAGCGGCTGATGAGCGGGGTCGTCGGGCGCAGGCCGACGGCGTTGTTCCAGGCGGCCGGCCCACGTGTGGAGCCTCCGGTGTCCTCCGCGATCCCGACGGCCCCGAAGTTCGCGGCCACCGCCGCGCCGGTGCCGCACGAGGAGCTGCTTGCCGCGCGGGCGAGGTCGTAGGGGTTGCGGCACACCCCGAAGGACGAGCCGGCCCAGCCGCTCGCGTACTCGCCCATGTTCGTCTTGGCGAGGATGACGGCGCCGGCGTCCCGCATCCGGGCGACGATCGTGGCGTCGCGGCCCGACTCGAAGCCGGAGAAGATCGCCGACCCGTACGTCGTGGGCATGTCGGCGGTCTCCACCTGGTCCTTGACGAGGACGGGGACGCAGTGGAGCGGGCCGCTCAGCCCGTCCTCGGCGTACGTGGCGTCCAGCTCGGCAGCCGTGGCGAGCGCCTCGTCGTTGACGACCTGGACGGAGTTGGTCGTCTCGGCGTCGTAGGTCTCGATGCGGTCGATGTAGGCCTGCACGAGGTCGGTGCACGACATGTCGCCCTCGGCGAAGGCCTCGTGGATGGAGGCGATCGTCGCCTCCGTCACGAGGCTCTCGTCGGCCTCCTCCGCGGCGCGCGCCGGGACGGCGACGAGCGTGAGGGCCACCGACGGGATGAGCGCCGCGACCGCGAGCCGCATGGTCGTCCTGCGTGGGTGATGCATAGGTCCTACCCCCTGAGTCTCCGGACGGTCCGGAGTTCGGACGTTACGGACGGGGCATTACCGGCACGTCACACATCTGTTTCGTTGCCTTTACCTCGTCATGGTCCGCCCGTGCGTCGGGAGCGGGACGTCTGCTAGGTGTGGACTTTGCGACCTCAGCGGGCGCGAAGTCCACACCTTGTCCGTCGGAGCGGGGCGGGGCCGAGCGGGGCGGGGCGGAGGGGGCCGTCAGCCCGCCGCGGCCTCGTGGGCGGTGCGCAGGTCCGCGACCAGCTCCGCGAAGGCCTCGTCCCAGCCGCCGCGCCGCGCAGGCGCAGCAGCGCCGAGGGGTGCGTCGTCACGAGCACGGGCGGGTCCTCGCCGCCGAGGACCTCACCGCGCACGTCCCCGATCCGTACCTCGCGGCCGAGGACAGCGCGGGCCGCCGTCGCCCCCAGGCAGACGACGACGGCGGGCCGCACCGCGGCGCGTTCGGCCGCCAGCCACGGGTGGCACGCCTCGACGTGGGCGACACCCGGCTTCTTGTGGATCCGGCGCTTGCCGCGGTCCTCGAAGCGGAAGTGCTTGACGGCGTTGGTGAGGTAGACGTCCTGGCGCGCGATGCCCGCTGCCTCCAGCGCGTCGGCCAGCACCCGCCCGGCGGGCCCGACGAAGGGCTCGCCCTCCCTGTCCTCCCGGTCGCCCGGCTGCTCGCCGACGAGCATGAGCCGGGCCCCGGCGTCCCCGGCGGAGAAGACCACCTGGGTGGCGTCGGCCCACAGCTCGCAGCCGCGGCAGCCGGGGGCCGCGGCGCGCAGGGCGCCGACGTCACCGTCCGAGGGCACCCACTCCTGCGCCCCGGGTCGCTGCACGGCCATGTGCCCACCGTAGGCAGCGGCGTGGCCCGCCGCGCGCCGGCCCGGGCCGTCCCCCGCCGTGGTGGACCCGGCCCACCAGCCGGATCGGATCCAGCACACGGGCCGCCCGGCGCCGCGGCGCCCGTACGGTTGTCACCATGCGCCGCCTCGCCTCCGTGGTCCTCGTCCTGCTCGTCCTGCTCGCGGTCGCCGGCACGGTGGTCGACCGTGTGGTCGTGGCCCGCACCGAGGACCGGCTCCTCGCCGAGGCGCGCGAGCAGCTGGAGCTCGCGCCGGACGCCGACGTCGAGATCGACGGCTTCCCCTTCCTCACCCAGGTGGTGGCCGGGCGGCTGTCCGAGGTCCGTGGGACCGCCTCGACGCTCCTCCTCGAGGAGTTCGAGCTGCACGACGTCCGCGTCGCGCTGCGCGGCGTCGCGCCGGAGGAGCCCTACCCGGCCGAGACCGTCGAGATCAACGCCGAGATCCCCGCCGCGACCCTCCAGGCGGCGCTCGCGGGCGCCGTCGACGTGCCCGGCGACCCGCTGCGCGTCGACGTCGCGAACGGTCTCGTCCAGCTGGGCGTCGAGGTCGTCGCCGGCCTGGAGCTCGCGGTCGTCGTCGAGCCCGTCCTCGTCGACGGCGCGATCAGCGTCGAGCTCGGGGAGGTGTCGGTCGGCGGTGGCACCGTTCCCCGCGACCTCGTCACCGTCGTCGACGAGCTCCTCGGTGACGTGCGCGTCGAGATCCCCGGCCTGCCCGAGGGCCTGGTCCCCACGCGCCTGGAGGTCGGGCGGGACGCCGTCGAGCTGCGCCTCGAGGGCAGCGACGTCGAGCTCGGCGAGTGGGTCGGCTAGGACCTCAGCGCGCGGCGCCGTCCCGCTCGGCCATCCGGGCGAGCTGGGCGTTGTACTCCGCCAGGGCGGCGTCGTCGTCGCGGTCGGCCTGACGGTCGGTGCGGCGGGTGACGCGGTCCTCGTCCCGCGCCCACGCGATCGCGACGGCGACGGCGAGAGCGAGCGTCGGCAGCTCGCCGATGCCCCACGCGATCGCGCCGCCGGCCTCCTGGTCGGCGAGCGCGTCCACCCCCCAGGGCAGGCCGAGGCGGCCGAAGTGGTCCCCGGCGAACAGGGTGGTGGCCTGCATGACCGAGACGCCGAAGAAGGCGTGGAAGGCCATCGTCGCGAAGAGCAGGAGCAGCCGCATGGGGTAGCGCGGGCGGCTGGGGCCCGGGTCGACGCCGATGAGGGCGCCTGCGAACAGGTACCCGGCCGCGGTGAAGTGGACGACCATGACGATGTGGCCCACGTGGGTGCTCAGCGCCAGCTCGAAGAGCGGTGAGTAGTAGAAGACGATCATCGAGCCGGCGAAGTTCACCGCCGCGGTCCCCGGGTGGGCGAAGAAGCGCGCCCAGCGGGAGTGGACGGTCGCGAGCAGCCACTCGCGCGGCCCGCGGGAGCCGTCCGCGCGGGAGGGCAGCGCGCGCACCGCGAGGGTGATCGGCGCGCCGATGACGAGGAAGATCGGCACGACCATCGCGAGCAGCATGTGCTGGATCATGTGGGCGCTGAACATGACGACGCCGTAGACCGACGGTCCGCCGGACGTCACCCACGCGAAGAGCAGGAGACCCACCACCCACGACGCCGTGCGCGGCAGGGACCAGTGGTCCCCGCGGCGGCGCAGCCGGTACACCCAGGAGAGGTAGACGCCGATGCCGACGAGCGCGAGGAGCCCGAAGAGCACGTCGGGGCGCCACTCCGTGAACCACGTGAGGGCGCTCGGCTCCGGGGGAGCGGGGTAGCCGGTGATCTCCTGCGCGGGGCTCGGGCGGCTGACCGGGTCCTGCGGGACGGGCGGGGCCGAGGAGCCGAGCGCGACGGAGACGCCGATGACGGCGCCCATGAGGACGATCTCGCCGGCCGCGAGCCGCCAGAACGCGCCGGGGCGGTCCGTGGCCGCTGGCACGGTGGCGCGGCGGTGCACCCAGCCGATGACGCCGAGGACGACGAACATCACGGTCTTGGCCAGGAGCAGCAGCCCGTAGTCGGTGGTGACGAGGTCCTCGAGGCTGCCCACGCGCACCCCGCCGTTGACGAGGCCCGAGACGCCGACGAGCGCGAAGCTCCAGCCGGCGAGCGTGGAGAAGCGCCGCACGGCGGGCCCACGGTCGGCACCCAGCCGCCGGGCGACGAGGCACAGCACCGCCAGGCCGCCGGCCCACACGCTGATCGAGCCGATGTGCAGCCACATCGCCGAGACGGCGAGGTTGTGGCCCTCGGCGCCGGCGGCGTGGCCGGTGAGGGCGATGGGGATGACGGTGGCGAGGGCGAGGACGCCGGCGAGGGCGGCCGCCGTCGGCGTCGAGACGGCCACGCACACCGTGGCGAGCACCGCGGCCATGAGCGTGGCGACGAGGTGGGCCTGGCCCATCGGGATGTCGGTGACGAACTGGGCGAGCTCGGCGCCGAAGGTCGGCTCGTCGAGGCCGCGCCCGGAGGTGCGCGCGTAGGTGAGGACGATGCGCACGACGCTCGCCAGCGTCCACACGACCGCGGCGACGGCGGCGGCCCGGGCGGCCAGCGACCACGCCGCGCCGTCGACGGCGACCCGCGGGCGGCGCCGCTCGTCCCCGCGTCCGGCGTGCGGCAGGACGAGCGCGCACATGGCGAGCGCGCCGATCGTCACGGCGGCGGCGCCGTCGGCGACCACGGTCACCAGCGGGACGCCCCAGCGGACGACGGCGCCCGGATCCAGCACGGCGGTGGCCTCGGCCGCCCCGGAGAACACGAGCCCGGCGACCGCGAGCACGAGCGCCGCGACCGCGGCCCCGACGAGGGCGAGGGCCGGGCGGTGGCGGGAGGCGGGAGCGGGCGTGGTCACCTCTCCAGGGTAGATCCAGGCTCGGGTGGCATACTCGCGCGGGTACACGGCACGACACCGGGCGGCAGCAGCCGCCCCCAGGACAGGGGAACGATGACGACACCGAGCGGCGCGGGGCTGGCACCCAGCACGGCCACGATCGAGCACGGCGACCTCCAGCGCTCCGCGGAGCTGCTCGGGCGGGTCAACGCCATCTTCGGCCAGCGGGTGATCGGCCAGGAGGCGCTGCGCACGGCGCTCGTGTCGACGCTGCTCGCCGGCGGGCACATCCTCCTCGAGTCCGTTCCGGGCCTGGCGAAGACGACGGCGGCCCAGACCCTGGCCTCCTCGGTCTCCGGCACCTTCCACCGGATCCAGTGCACGCCGGACCTCATGCCCAACGACATCGTCGGCACGCAGATCTTCAACTACGCGACCGGCCAGTTCAGCACCCAGCTCGGGCCGGTCCACGCCAACCTCGTCCTCCTCGACGAGATCAACCGCTCCAGCGCCAAGACGCAGTCGGCGATGCTCGAGGCGATGCAGGAGAAGCAGACCTCCATCGGCGGCGAGGTCTTCCCGCTGCCCACGCCCTTCATGGTGCTCGCGACGCAGAACCCCATCGAGGAGGAGGGCACCTACGTGCTGCCCGAGGCCCAGATGGACCGGTTCCTCGTCAAGGAGGTCCTCACCTACCCCACGCCCACCGAGGAGATCAGCGTCCTCGACGGCATCAGCTCCGGCTCCTTCGAGGCGCCGCTGCGCAGCGACCCGATCAGCCTGGACGACGTCGTCCTCCTCCAGCGCCTCGCCGCGCAGGTGTACGTCGACGCGTCGATCAAGCAGTACATCGTCGCGATCGTCAACACCACGCGCGGCGGCGGGCCCCGGCCGCTGCCGAAGTTCTCCCAGCACGTGCGGGTGGGCGCCAGCCCGCGTGGTGCGATCGCGCTCATGCGGGTGGCGCAGGCGCACGCCCTCCAGCAGGGCCGCACCTACGTCGTGCCCGACGACGTCAAGGCGCTGAGCCACAGCGTCCTGCGCCACCGGCTCGTGCGCACCTACGATGCCCTGGCGAACAACGTCGCCCCCGAGGCGCTCATCGACGCCGTCTTCGCCGCCGTCCCGGCCCCGTAGGTCTCCCGGATGTCGAGCGCCTCCCGGCTGGCGAAGGTCCGTGCGCGCCTGGACCTTCCCACGGTCCGGCGCGCCTCGGGCCTGCTCGACGGCCACCACCGCTCGATCTTCACCGGCCACGGGCAGGACTTCGACGACATGGTCGAGTACCACCCGGGTGACGACGTCGGCGACATCGACTGGAAGGCCTCGGCCCGTACCGGGCACCCGGTCATCCGCCGCTTCGTCCACGAGTCGAACCTCGCGATGGTCCTCGCCGTGGACACCGGCCGCTCGATGGCCGCCACGGCCCCGAGCGGGGAGCGCAAGTCCGAGATCGCCCTCTTCGCCGCCGACGTCGTCGCCTACCTCGCGCGCTCGCGCGGCGACCTCGTCGGCCTGGTGGCCGGGGACTCGCGCCGGATCACCCAGGTCCCCGCCCGCGGCGGGACCGGCCACATGGAGATGCTCCTGCGCCTCCTCGAACGCGAGCTGACCCGCGACGCACCCGTCTCGGACCTCTCCCGCGTCCTGGACCGGATCCTCACCTCGGCCACCCGCCGTACGCTCGTCGTCCTCATCACCGACGAGGCGCGGCCCGCGCTCAGCGACGAGGAGGCGCTGCGCCGCCTGCGCACCCGCCACGACGTCATGGTCATCTCGGTGGCCGACGCCGTGCCGACGACGCCGGGCCTCGGCCCCGTGGCCGACGTCGAGGGCGGGCTCGTCCTGCCGCCCTTCCTCCAGCGCGACCGCCGCCTGCACGCCGCGGCGACCACCGCCGTCGCCAACCGCAAGAAGCGGGTGCGCGACATGCTGCGGCGCCGCGGCGTCGAGCACGTCGTCGCCGCCAGCTCCGACGACGTCGTCGACGCCCTCCTCGACCTGTTCCGGAGGCAGCGACGTGTCCGGAGCTGAGTCCCTCCTGCCCCCCGAGTCCTACTCGACGTGGGTGCCGGTCCTCGGCGGCGTGCTGCTGCTCGCCGTCGTCGCCTGGTACGCCTTCGTCCTGCTCTCCACCCGCCGCCCGGACCGCCCCCGCGAGCCCGGGCCGCTGGGCGCGGACGGCCGTGCCCGCTTCGAGGAGGACGTCGAGGCCGCGCTGAGCGCCTACCGCAGGGGTGAGCGCGACGTGCGCGGCCTGCACCTGGAGCTCGCGCGCATCATGCGCTCCTTCGCCTCCGAGCGGATCGGGCGCGACGTGCGCTCGTGGACCGCCGGCGAGATCGCCGACCACGACCCGACGGCGACGCTCGGCGACCTCCTCCACCTGTGGGAGGAGCCGTCCTTCGCGCGGCGCAGCGACGCCGAGGCCGACACGGCCGTCCAGCGAGCCCGGGAGGTGATCCGCCGGTGGTGATGCTCATGGCGTGGCTCGTCCCCGTGGTCCTCGGGCTCGTCGTCCTCGCGGCCGTCCTCGGCTGGTTCCGGCCGCGGACCTCCCGCGAGACGCGGTCGGTGCGGTGGGTGGCCAACACCGCCTACCTGCGCCGCCTGCCCACCTACCGCCGGCGCATGCGGCTGTACCAGGTGGCCCTGGGCGGCGTGGGCGTCTTCGCGATCGTCGCCGCCCTCGGCTCGGCCCTGCTGCTCGCCCGTCCGGCGGAGCGGGACGTGCGCGCGGAGGTCCTCGCGACCCGTGACATCGTCCTGTGCCTGGACGTGTCCGGCTCGATGATCGAGTTCGACACCGAGATCGTCCAGACCTTCTCGGAGATGGTCGAGAGCTTCGACGGCGAGCGCATCGCGCTGTCGGTGTGGAACTCCACCTCCCGCACGGTCTTCCCGCTCACCGACGACTACGCGCTCGTCACCGACGAGCTCGACGCCGCCGCCACCGCCCTCGACTTCGACCTCGACGCCCTCGTCCACGCCCCCGAGGCGCTGGACCGGCTCGAGGAGTTCGTCGCCGGGACGATGTCGCTGGACCCCAACTCCTCCTCGCTCGTCGGGGACGGCCTGGCCACCTGCGCCTACGCCTTCGACGAGACGGACACCGAGCGCTCCCGCTCGATCATCATCGCGACCGACAACCAGGTGCTCGGCGAGCCGATCTTCAGCCTCCAGGAGGCCGCCGACCTCGCCGCCGAGCGTGACATCCGGCTCTACGGCCTGTTCGCCTCCTCCGACGAGTCCTACTCCCCGGAGAACGAGGAGGCCTACCGGCAGGCGATCACCGGCCACGGCGGGCTCGTCTACAACGCCGACGACCCCGGCGCCGTCGACGCGATCATCGCGGACATCGCCTCCGAGCAGGCCGTGGAGCTCGAGGCCGAGCCGGAGGTCGTCATCACCGACCGTCCCGAGACCGTCCTGTGGATCGCCGTCGCCGGCGTCGCCGGGCTCGTCCTCGCCGCGTGGAGGCTCCGGTCATGATCCTGCGACTGGTGTGGCCGCTGTGGGTCATCGCCCTGGTCTTCCTGCCGCTCGTCGTCGTCTGCGTCCTCGCCGCCGTGCGGGCCCGCCGGACCGAGGACGGCTCCTTCGCCGCGTGGCTGCGCCGCGGGGGCATGGTCCTCGCGCTCGCGGCGATCGCCCTGGGGCCCGCCGTGCCGAGCACGACGACGACGGTCGCCACCAACGTCGAGCTGTTCTTCGTCGTCGACCGCACCGGGTCGATGGCGGCGGAGGACTACGACGGCGGCCGCCCCCGCCTGGACGGTGTGCGGCACGACGTCGAGGCGCTCGTCGAGGCGATGCCCGGCTCGCGGTACTCGGTCATCACCTTCGACTCCCAGGCCGCCCGCCAGCTGCCGCTCACCACCGACGCCCGCGCGGTGAGCACCTGGGCCGAGACCCTCGTCCAGGAGATCACCTACTACTCGGCCGGGTCCGCCGTCGACCGGCCGCTGCCGGCCCTGCGCAGCGCCCTCGAGGGCGCCGCCGAGCGCAACCCCGAGAACGTCCGGCTCGTCTTCCTCCTGTCCGACGGCGAGAACACCCGCGGCGACGGGACCGGTGACAGCGAGACCCAGTCCTACGCGGAGCTGGGCCCGCTCGTCGACGGCGGCGCGGTGCTCGGCTACGGCACGGCCGAGGGCGGGCAGATGCGCTACTACGACGGCACCGAGGAGACCGGTCCCGGCACCGACGCCCCGTGGATCCTCGACGAGACCCAGCCCGACTCCCCGCCCGCCGTCTCTCGCATCGACGAGACCCAGCTGCGTCGCGTCGCCGAGCAGCTCGGTGTCGACTACACCCACCGCACCGCGCCCACGGACGTCTCCGGCCTCGTGGCCGGCATCGACGCCGAGACCATCGCCGCGGAGGACGGCCGCCGCGAGGTGTCCGTCTACGAGGACGTCTACTGGCCGGCGGCCGCGGTGCTCGCCGCGCTCCTCGCCTGGGAGGCGTGGTACCTGGCGCGCCGGTTCCCCGCCCCTTCGCGTCCCGCCGAGGAGGAGCGCCGCATGACCGCCGACGTCCCGCTGCCCGAGCGCCCGCCGCTGCCCGCCCACCTGCGCCGCCGCCGTCGGCTGCTCGCGTGGTCCGCGCCCGCGGTGCTGGCCTTCCTCGTCACCGGCTCCTGCTCGTGGGCACGGTGCTCGGCGCCGCCCTGGGCACCCGCGAGTTCGACGCGCTGAGGTTCCCGGAGGCGGCGCGGCAGTACCAGGCGCAGCAGCGGTGGACCGGTTTCGCCGAGCAGTGGAAGGCGTGGTTCAACAGCGGCACCGCGCAGTACCGCGCCGAGGAGCACTTCCTCGCCGTCGAGGACCTGCGGGTCGCGCTCGAGCTGGTCCCGGAGGCAGGGCCGCTTCCCGGCGGTCCCGAGGGCAGCAAGGCTCCGGAGTCGCCCGAGTGCCGGGTGCGGACCAACCTGTCCCTGGCGATCGAGGCGATGGGGGACGTCGCCGCGGCCGACGACGAGGACCCCGGCATGGCCGAGGTCTACTACGCCGAGGCGCAGGAGGTCATCACGCCCTGCACGAGCTCCCCGGACAACGAGGAGAGCTCGGAGCGCCAGCAGGACAAGGAGCAGCAGGCGCGCGAGGACCAGCAGGAGCCGCAGGAGCAGCCCACGGACCAGCCCTCCGGCGAGCCGAGCGAGGACCCGAGCGACGAGCCGAGCGACGAGCCCAGCGAGGACCCCAGCGACGAGCCGAGCGACCCCAGCGACGAGCCGAGCGACGACCCGGGGGAGCAGGACCCCACCGACGAGCCGGACGACGACCCCCGTCGCGACGAGCTCGAGGAGCGCAACCGCGAGGCGGAGCGCGACCGGCAGGAGCAGCAGGAGCGCGGCGGTGGCGGGTTCGGCGGCGGCCAGAACTGGTAGTCCCCGTGCCCGGGCACGACCGACGTGTGGAGGACCGCGGGGTCCGGGTGCAGACTGAGGTGGTGCCGACACCGAGGGAGACGACCGACGTCGTCGTCGTGGGTTCTGGACCCAACGGGCTCGCGGCGGCGGTGACGATGGCCCGAGCCGGGCTCGGCGTCGTCGTCCTCGAGGCCGAGTCGACCATCGGCGGCGGGGCACGCACCCTCGACCTGCCGGGGACGGACGGGCTGCGCTACGACGTCTGCTCCGCCGTCCACCCGCTCGCCACGGCGAGCCCCTTCCTCGCCGAGTTCGACCTCGAGTCGCGCGGCGTCGAGCTCGTCACCCCCGAGCTGTCCTACGCCCACCCGCTCGACGGCGGCCGCGCCGGCCTCGCGTGGCGCGACCTCGAGCGCACCGTCGACGGCCTCGGGCCCGACGGCCCGGCGTGGCGGCGGCTCTTCGCGCCGCTCATGCGCGACTCGGAGGCCGTCGTCGGCGCGACCCTCGGCGACATGCGCAGCATCCCGCCCGAGCTGCGTTCGGTGAGCGGCCTGCGCGCCGCCGTCGCCTTCGGCCTGCGGGTGCTCACCCAGGGCACCCACCTGTGGAACCTGCCCTTCCGCAGCGACGTCGCCCCGGCCATGGTCACCGGCGTCGCCGGCCACGCCATCGCCCCGCTGCCGGGCCTCGCCCCCGCCGGCGTCGCCCTCATGCTCGGCACGCTTGCCCACGGGGTGGGCTGGCGCATCCCCGTGGGCGGGTCCCAGGCGATCGTCGACGCGCTCGTCGCCGACCTGCACGCCCACGGCGGGGAGGTCCGCACCGACGTGCGCGTGCGCTCGTGGCGCGACATGCCCCGCGCCCGCACCTACCTCCTCGACACGACGCCCCGCGTGGCCGCCGGCATCTGGGGGGACCGGATGCCCGCCGACATCGCCCGGCGCCTGCGCAAGGCCCCGCGCGGCGGTGGTGCCGCCAAGGTCGACTTCGTCATCGACGGCCCCGTCCCGTGGGCGGTGCCCGAGGTGGGCCAGGCGTTCACGGTCCACGTCGGCGGCAGCCGCGAGCAGGTCACCGACGCCGAGACGAAGGTGGCCCGCGGCATCATGCCCGAACGGCCGAGCGTGCTCCTGTCCGACCCCGCCGTCGCCGACCCCGGCCGGGAGCAGGGCGGGCTGCGGCCGCTGTGGACCTACGCGCACGTCCCGGCAGGCTCGGACGTCGACATGACCGAGGCGATCACCCGCCAGATCGAGCGCTTCGCGCCCGGCTTCCGGGACGTCGTCGTCGACAGCGTGAGCGTGCCCGCGGCGCGGATGGTCGAGCACAACGCGAACCTCGCCGGCGGGGACATCGCCGGCGGCGCCGTGACGCTGCGCCGCGTGCTCGGTGGCCCCACCGGCCGCTGGGACCCCTACTTCCTCGGCATCCCCGGCGTGTACCTGTGCTCGTCCTCCGCGCCGCCCGCGCCCGGCGTCCACGGCATGAACGGCTGGCACGCCGCCCGCCGGGCGCTGCGCCAGCGCTTCGGCCGGCCCGTGCCCTCCCTGGCCCCCTGACGACGGCGGCTCGCGGGCGCCAGCGGCCGAGCCCGCCGCGGGCCGGTAGGGTTCCCTGCGGACCGAGGGAAAGAGGGTGGCGATGAGCGGCGTCGTGCTGCTGCGTGACGTGGCGGTGGGCGAGGGGCGCGTGAAGATCGCCGCCCCGCTGTGCTCCCCGACCCCCGAGGGGCTCCTCGAGGAGGCCGGGCGGGTGACCGCCGCCGGCGTCGACATCGCCGAGTGGCGGGCCGACTATCTCCTCGCCGCCCGTCCCGACGCTCCGCTGCGGGAGCTGCCCGCCACCCTGCGCGAGGGGCTGGGTGGCACGCCCCTGCTCCTCACCGTGCGCAGCGCGGAGGAGGGCGGGCAGGTCACCCTGGAGGACGCCGCGTACGCCGCGGCCGTCTCGGCCCTTCTCGACGACGGCGCGGGGGACGCCGTCGACCTCGAGCTCGCCCGCGGCAGCGTGCTGCCCGGGCTCGTCGACCGTGCCCAGGAGGCCGGCGCGCGCGTGCTCGTCTCGAGCCACGATGTCACGGGCACCCCGCCCGCCGCGGAGATGGCCGACCGGCTCGCCGCGATGGCCGCGGCAGGCGCGGACGTCGTGAAGATCGCGGTGACGGCGCGGGACCCGCTCGACGTCATCGCGCTCCTCGAGGCGACGTGCACGGCCGACCGGGAGCTCGACGTCCCCGTCGTGACGATGGCGATGGGCCCGGTGGGCCTGGTGAGCCGGCTGTGCGGGGAGGTCTTCGGCTCCGCCGTCACCTTCGGGTCGGTCGACCGGGCCTCCGCGCCCGGGCAGATCGACGTCGCTCGCCTGCGGGACGTCGTCGGGCTCGTCCACGAGCACGCGGCGCGATGAGCCAGCCGCCCCCACCGACGGGAGCGCCCCAGCACCCCTGGACCCCGCCCGCCGGCCCCTCCGGCCCTCTTTCCGGCCCTCCCGCCGGCCCGTACGGCCCGCCCGCCGGCCCTTACGGCGCGTCCGCCGACCCGTACCGCCCGGCCGCCTACCCCGTCCCATACCAGCCGGCGCCGGTGGGGCCCACCGGCTCGCCCCTGGACGCCTACGCCTACCAGCTGCCGGCCCCGCGCCGCCGGACGGGCCTGATCGTCGCGGTCGTCGTCTTCTCGGTGCTCGCCCTCGCCGCGCTCGCCCTCGTCCTCGCCGCGCTCGTCGGGCTCGTGGGCGGGGGCCGCGCCTACGGCGAGGACCCGGACCTCGACCGCCTGTGGGACTCGTGCACGGCCGGGGACGCGCTGGCCTGCGACAACCTCTACCTCGAGTCCCCGGTCGGCTCGGAGTACGAGGAGTACGGGGACACCTGCGGCGACCGCTTCCCGCCCGGCGAGCAGCTGTGGTGCCGCGGGCGCATGTGACCTAGCGCAGCCCCAGCGCCGCGACGACCGGCAGGTCCGCGGGGAGCCAGGGGAGCGCGGCCCAGTCGGCCGGGCCCACCCACCGCAGCTCGTCGTGGTCGAGGAGCGGCCGCGGGGTCCCGGACATGGTCGCCGCGAGCCACACGCGCAGCCGCAGGGCCGGCGTGATCGGCCAGTCCCCGGCGAGCGGCCCGGCCACCAGGGGCCCCAGGGACACGCGCACGCCGAGCTCCTCGTGCAGCTCGCGGTGCAGTGCCGCGACCGGGTCCTCCCCGGGCTCGACCTTGCCACCGGGCACCTCCCACCGGCCGGCGAGCTCCGCCGGTGCGGACCGGCGGGCGGCGAGGAGACGGGCCGGCTGGGAGACGTCGTCGACGATCGCGGCGGCGACGACGAGACGGCCCGCCCAGGCGGGAGCCGAGCTGTCGGAGGGGAGGGCGGGCACCCGTGCACGCTACCGCTGCCGCGCCGGCCACGGCACGATGGCGGGATGGACCTCACGGCGGTGCTCTCGCGGCTGCGTCCGGGTGCGCCGCTCGCCGAGCTCGGTGTCCCGGACGCGGCGGTGTGGGCGGCGCTCGGGGCGGGGTTGCTCGTCGTGGGTGTGCGTCCGCTGTGGCGGCTGCTCCGGGTGGCCGTCACCGTGGTCCACGAGCTCGGGCACGCGATCGTCGGCGTCCTCGTCGGACGCTCGTTCACCGGGCTGGTCCTGCGCCCCGACATGTCCGGGCACGCCGTCACGGTGGGCCGCTCGCGCGGGCCCGGCCGGGTCGCGACGACGTGGGCCGGCTACCCCGCGCCGGCGCTCGTGGGTCTGGCGCTCGTCCTCGCGGGGACGAGCGGGTGGACGGGACCGACGACCTTCGTCCTCGCGCTGCTCCTCCTGCTCGGCCTGCTGCGCTCCCGCTCGGTCTACACCGTCCTCGTCATGGTCGCGGCGCTGGTCGCCGCGGGCTGGCTGTGGTGGGCGGCGGACGAGCGGGTCCGTGGCCTGGCCCTGCTCACCGCGGGCGTCGTCCTGCTCCTCGGCGCCTGGCGCCACCTCGGCGCCGTGCTCCGGGCACCCGACCGCGGCTCGGACCCGGCAGTGCTCGCCCGCCTCACCCGGGTGCCGGCGGCACTGTGGGTGCTGAGCTTCGCCGTCGTCCTGGCCGCGTCGAGCTGGGTTGCGGCGGGCCGGCTAGGGGAGCTGCTCCGTTGACACACGCCCGAGGACACACGATACTTGAAGGATCAACCATGAGAGGTGGAGACCGATGAGCGATCCGCGCTGGCTGTCCCCCGTCGAGCGGGAGACCTGGCTGAGCATCTCCGAGCTCGTCACCACGCTACAGGGTGCCCTCGACACCCGTCTCCAGCAGCACGCGGGGGTCACCTTCTACGAGTACATGGTCATGGCCATGCTCTCCGAGCACGACGACCGCACCCTCCAGCTGAGCGAGCTCGCCGAGCTGACCTCGGGCTCCCTCTCGCGCCTGTCCCACGTGCTCACCCGCCTCGAGCGGCACGGCTGGGTCGTGCGCGAGCGCTCCCCGCTCAACCCGCGGGCCCGCATCGCCACCCTCACCGACGCGGGCCTGGAGAAGGTGGAGCAGACGGCTCCCGCGCACGTCCGCGACGTGCGCGAGCTCGTCTTCGATGCCATCGCTCCCGACGACGTCCCCGAGCTGGCCCGGATCCTCGCCCCGGTCCTCGACCGCGCCCGTCCGCCCGGCCGCCGCGTGCGGACCGGCCGCGGCCTGGGCGTGCGCTGACCTAGGACGCGGCTGACGTGCCGCCGATCTGGCGGGGCAGCTCGCGGAAGGCGCCGAGGTTCAGCGCGTCGGCGGCAATGCGCATCTGCTCGAGCTCGGGGTCCCCGAGAGTCTGGGCGACGGTGTCGAGCAGCCGGATCCGGATGGCCTCGGACTGGACGAGGACGGCCTCGCCCTTGGGCGCGAGGTGCACGAGCGTGGGCGCGGCGGCGGCGTTGGGCTCGTTGGGGTGGTGGTGGCGGCTGAGCAGCCCCTTGCGCACGAGACCGGCGACGGTGGCAGCGGACGCGGCGTCGGCCTGGCCGGTGAGCCGGGCCACCGTGCGGTAGTGGTCGGCGCCCTCGGCGACGGCGGTGAGGGCCTGCAGCTCACCGAGGCGCAGGCCGGTGAGCTCCTCGACGCCCCCGACGAGGAGGCGGCGTGCCTGCTCCCGCTGGGCGGAGTCGCTGTCGAGCTCGAGGATGGCGTCCAGGCCCGACCCGGGGGTCGTGCCACGCAGCACCTGGCGGGCACGGCTGAGGAGGTCCGCCTCGTCGGGATCGACGGTCGGGACCGGCGGGGGGTCATCCTGCTGCATGCTCACAGTTCGTCAACGCTACGGGACGCCGCCGAGTTCCACCCACCGGAGCGGCCGCCGTCAGGGGCGGTTTTCGAACCCGCGCGACCCGTGGCTATAATCGACTCCGGCAGCGGCACCGCCCCTGCCACGCGGGTGTAGTTCAATGGTAGAACTTCAGCTTCCCAAGCTGATGGCGCGGGTTCGATTCCCGTCACCCGCTCCAGACGGCCGGCCCCGAACGGGACCGGCCGTTCGCCATTCGTGAGGCACAATCGCTGCGTGCTTCTCTCCGACCGTGACATCCGGGCCCAGATCGACGGCGGGCGGGTCCACCTCGACCCGTACGACCCCGCGATGATCCAGCCAGCCAGCATCGACGTCCGGCTCGACCGGTGGTTCCGGCTCTTCGACAACCACCGCTACCCGGTCATCGACCCGGCCCAGGACCAGTCCGAGCTCACCAGGCTCGTCGAGGTCGCCCCGGAGGAGCCCTTCGTCCTCCACCCCGGGGAGTTCGCGCTCGGCGCGACCTACGAGCTCGTCACCCTGCCCGACGACGTCGCCGCGCGCCTCGAGGGCAAGTCCTCCCTCGGGCGCCTGGGTCTGCTCACGCACTCCACGGCCGGCTTCATCGACCCCGGCTTCACCGGCCACGTCACCCTCGAGCTGTCGAACACCGCGACGCTGCCCATCACGCTGTGGCCGGGCATGAAGATCGGGCAGCTGTGCTTCTTCCAGCTCTCCAGCCCCGCCGAGCACCCCTACGGCTCGGGCGCGCAGGGCTCGCGGTACCAGGGGCAGCGCGGGCCCACCGCCTCCCGCTCCCACCTCAACTTCAGCCGCATCCTCCTGGGCTGATGACCGACGAGCTGCCCGCCCTCGACCGCGCCCTCGCCGAGCCGCGGCACCTGCTCGTCCTGTCCGAGGAGGTCGGGGCGGAGGAGGTCGAGGCGCTCGCCGTCTCCCACTTCGACGACGCCGGCTGGCTCGGCCCCTCGACGCTCCGGCTCACCGGTGAGGTCCAGCTGACCGGGCCGTGGCACGTGGACGACCGTGTCCGGGCCGCGCTGGACCTGCCGCCCTGGGCGGCCACCGCCATGCTCCTGCGCTGCCCCGTGCAGCGCGGGGCGCCCGTCCCGCCGGAGCTGCGCGGCCTCGGCGGGCTGCTCGACGCCTTCCCCGAGGGTGAGCCGGTGGGCCTGGAACGCCGCGTCCTGGACCACCTCCTCGCCCAGGCCCGTCGCCTCGCCGGCGCGCTGCGCGTCTCCGGGACGGGCACGGTCCTCGTGCCCGACCCGGCCTCCGCCGTCGACCTCACCGTCCACACGACGGTGTGGCTGCAGCCCGAGGCCTGCGGCCGCGTGCTCGCCCCGGTCCTGCCGGGCGTGGTGGCCCTCGACGTCCCCGAGGCGCCCGCTCCGCCCGCCGACCGCCTGCGGGCCGACGTCAGCCCTCACCGGGCCCGCGCGGTCGCCGCCCTCGACGACGGCGAGCGGGCCTGGCTGCACGCGGAGGCCGACGCCCTCGACGCGGCTGTGCTCGCCCAGCCCCAGGTGGTCGACGGCTACGCACACCTGGCGCCCGTGCCCGGCGGGACGCTCGAGGTGCTCGTCGCCGGTGACGAGCACACCCCGCTCGTCCTGCGGGGCCTGCCGTGGGCGCGTGGCGGCGTCATCAGCTACGAGGTGCGCTGGCGGCCCGACGAGCCGGCCCTCGCGCTCGGACCGCGGCCCCCGCTGGCGCTGCGGCGCCAGCGCGAGGAGGTGCGTGCCCTCGTCGAGCGCGTCGCGGCGGCGCTGCACGCCGTCGTCGGCGGGGAGGTCGTCGACGACGACGCCTTCCTCGTCGCCCTGCCGCAGACATGACGACGCGGCGGCCCCGGGGTGGGGGGCCGCCGCGTACGCGGGGTGTCAGCGGGAGTCGCGGACCGTGCCGGCGGAGTCCTGCGCCTGGGACTTCACGTCCTGTGCGGCGCCGGTGCCCTCCTCGCGGACGTGCTGGACGCCCTCCGTGGCGGTCTCCTTGAGGTCCTGGACGGCCTGCTGAGCCGGCTCCCGGAGCTGCTCGGCGGTGTCCTGGGCAGCCGACTTCACCTCGTCGGTCGCCTTGGCGAGGGCGTCGCTGTCACGCGCCCCGCCCACGAGCTCGCGCTCCTTGCGGCTGGAGGGGATGAGCCCGGCCGCGAGCAGGCCCGCGCCAAAGGCGATGAGGCCGGCGGCGAGCGGGTTGCCCTCCGCCTTGTTCTTGACGCGGTGCGGCGCGTCCTGCGCCATGCCGCCCGCGTGGCTGGCCTGGTCGCGGACCGAGCCGGCGGCGTCGGACGCGGCCCCGAAGACCTTGTCCTTGGCGTCGGTGACGGCGCCGCGGATCTTGTCGCCCTGACGGTGGGCGATGTTGCTCGGGTTCACCTTGTCGCTCAGCGCGTCGACGTTCTGGCTGAGGTCGGCGCGGGTCCGCTCGATGTCACTGCGGATCGCATCGGGATCGTTGGTCGCCATCAGTGGTCCTGTCCTTTCACTGCGTCCGGAATCTTCTTCACGGTCTCTTGCGTGCGGGGCAGGCCCTCGGCCTGCTTGATCTCCTTGCGGCCGGTGACCGCGAGCACGGCGGCGACGACGGCCCAGATGACCGCGACGATGAGCGCGGACCAGCCGAGGGACGGCTGGGCGTCCCCGTCGCCGATCATCGCGCCCAGCGCCCACCACAGGGCGAGGGAGAGGAAGAGCAGCGTGAAGTACCCGGCGAGGCCGGCGCCGCCGAACATGCCTGCGCCCTTGCCCGCCTTGCTCACGGTCTGGGAGATCTCCGCCTTGGCGAGCTCCATCTCCTGGCGCACCAGCGTGGAGAAGTCCTCGCTGATGTTCCCGATGAGCTCACCGAGGCTCGCGTCCTCGGGCGGCGGGCTGGTGCCCGCCGCGCCGGCCGGGGGAACGTACGGGCTGGTGCCCGGCGCCCCTGCGGGGGGAGTGTGACCGGGGGGCGTGCTCATCGCAGCCCACCCGGCTGGTTGCCCTGGATGCTCGTGTCCGTGCCGTAGGTGTGCATGGGCGGCGGGGGAGTGGCGGTGCCGCTCAGCGGGCTCGTGCCGGTGGAGTAGCCCACGGGGGTCGTGGTCGTCCCGGTGGTCCCGTGCTGGCCCGAGGCGTAGAAGCCGGCGGACGTGCCGCCCGAGGTGTCGGTGTCGTCGTCGCCCATGTCCTTGAGGCTGCGGGCGATGCGGCCGGCGGCGAGGCCGAGGCCTGCCGCGACGAGCATGAAGGTGCCCGGGTTGTGGCGGGCGTAGCGGCCCACCTCCTCGAGCAGCTCGGCGGGCTCGCGGTCCTCGAGCCAGCGGCCGGCGTCGTCGGCCGCCTGCGAGGCCCACCGGGCCACGTTGGTGGCGACGCCCGGCTCCTCGGTGCCGTCGGCCATCTGGTTCATCTCGGAGGAGAAGGACCGCAGGCCGCTCGCGAGGCGCTGCTGCTGCGCACCGGCCTGGGAGGAGATCTCGGAGGTGCCCTGGCGGTAGAGCTGCTGCGCCTGGCGCTTGGCCTCACCGGCGGCCTGCTTGACCTCGTCCTTGGCGGTGCCGGCGACGTTCGCCGCCTGCTCCTTGGCGCTGCCGGCGACCTTGGAGGCCTCCTCCTTGGCGGCCTCCTTGGCCCCGCCGTTCTCGTCGTCCTGGGCCACGTGGGCCGGGCCGGTGCTGACGGGTGCCGGCGCGCCGGGCGGGGGCGGGGTCACCGGTGCGGGCGGGGCGACGGGGGCGGCGGTCCGACGGGCGGCCGTGCCGGAGCGCCGGCGTCCTGCCCAAGTGCCTCTGGGTTTCCCGCGGGGCGGGTGAAGTCCTCGG
Source organism: Georgenia sp. Marseille-Q6866 (assembly GCF_965111665.1). Lineage (NCBI taxonomy): Bacteria > Bacillati > Actinomycetota > Actinomycetes > Allobogoriellales > Allobogoriellaceae > Georgenia > Georgenia sp. Marseille-Q6866. The sequence continues at coordinate 79,338 of NZ_CBCOOR010000014.1, forward strand.
TCATGTGGTTCAGTCCCTTCGGTGCTGATCCGGCCTCGTGGTCGTTCGAGGCACCTGCCCAGAGTGGTACCAATCGCGTCAGCGCGCCTCCCGAAACGTCCGGATCCTCCTCGCCGTTCACGGAATGACACCCCCGGGATTCTGCGAGAGCGGCGAGATCGCACCGCTTGTCCGCAACCGATTCAGAATCGCGTCGGTGTGACGGGTCCCTCCGTCGTCCCACGGAGAGAGGGCAGCGTCGGGTTGGTACAGTGCTGACGTCCCCCTGCTGCGCGAGCCGCGTGCGCACGGGGCTCGTTCTGCGTGGGTACGGCCGGCGTGGACCCGATCCTGACCGACGACAACACACGGAGCCGCCGGTGCTGCAGCTGCTGATCCTCCACCTCGTGGTGGCTGTGGTCGCTCCTGCGTGCATGCGCCTGTGGGGGCGCCGCTTCTTCCTCGTCCTCGCACTCGTCCCGGCCTCGGCCGCGGCCTGGGCGGCGGCGCACAGCCCCGCCGTGCTGCGCGGTGACCACCCCGTCGTCGACGTCTCGTGGGTGCCGGCGCTCGACCTCCACCTCACCTTCCGGCTCGACACCCTGTCCTGGCTCATGGTGCTGCTCGTCGGTGGGGTCGGTGCCCTTGTCCTCGTCTACTGCGCGGCCTACTTCTCGGCCACCGCCCAGGGACTCGGGCGCTTCGCCGGCGTCTTCGTCGCCTTCGCCGGCTCGATGCTCGGCCTGGTGACGACCGACAACACGCTGCTCCTGTACGTCTTCTGGGAGCTCACCACCATCACCTCCTTCCTCCTCATCGGGCACTACCACGACCGCCAGAGCTCGCGGCGTGCCGCGGTCCAGGCGCTCGTCCTCACGACCTTCGGCGGGCTGGCTATGCTCGCCGGCTTCATCGCCCTGGGCGAGGTCGAGGGCGGGAGCTACGCGCTGAGCGAGCTCGTCGCGTCCCCGCCCAGCGGCACGATCGTCGAGGTGGCCGTCGCGCTCGTCCTGCTCGGCGCGGTGACGAAGTCGGCGCTGCTGCCCTTCCACTTCTGGCTGCCGTCGGCCATGGCGGCGCCGACGCCGGTCAGCGCCTACCTGCACGCCGCCGCGATGGTCAAGGCCGGCGTCTACCTCGTCGCGCGCCTGGCCCCCGGCTTCGCCGACGTGCCGCTGTGGCGCTGGACCGTGCTCCTCCTCGGCGGTGGCACCCTCCTGCTCGGTGGCTACCGCTCGCTGCGCCAGCACGACCTCAAGCTCCTGCTCGCCTTCGGCACCGTCAGCCAGCTCGGCTTCATCATCCTGCTCGTCGGCTTCGGCACCCGAGCCGCGGCGCTCGCCGGTCTGGCCCTGCTCGCCGCGCACGCGATGTTCAAGGCCTCCCTCTTCCTCGTCGTCGGCACCATCGACTGGGCCGTGGGCACCCGTGACCTGCGCGAGCTCACGGGGCTGGCCCGGCGCATGCCGCTGACCGCGGCGTCTGCGGCGCTGGCGACGGCGTCGATGGTGGGACTGCCCGTCACGCTGGGCTACGTGGCCAAGGAGGCCGCGCTCGAGTCGATGCTCCACACCGAGGACGGCCTCGGCGCCGCCGCGCTCGTCCTCATCGTCCTCGGGTCGGTCCTCACCTTCGCCTACGGGATGCGCTTCATGTGGGGCGCCTTCGCGAGCAAGCCCGGCGTCGAGCTGTCCTCGGCCCAGCGCACCTCGCGGCTCATCGTCACCCCGGCAGCCGTCCTCGCCGTCGCCGGTGTCGTCGTCGGCTTCCTGCCCGGCGGCGTCGAGCGGGTGCTCGCCCCCCACGCCGACAGCTACCCCGGCGAGCCGGGCCACCTCACGCTCTGGGGCGGCTTCGGCCCGGCGCTCTACCTCACGCTGCTCGTCGTCGCCGTCGGCCTCGTGCTGTTCCTCTGGCGGGCGCCCGTCGAGCGGCTCCAGGGCTCGCTGTGGGAGTTCGACGGCGCCGCGGGCGTCTACCGCCGGATCATCCGCGGCACCGAGCGCTTCGCCGCGGACGTCACCGCCGTCACCCAGCGCGGTTCGCTGCCCGCCTACCTGTCGACCATCCTCACCGTGACGGTCGTCCTCGCGGGCGGTGCGGCCCTCACCTACGGCGTCCTTCCGGCCGACGTGAGGCTGTGGGACAGCGGGGTGCAGGCCGCTGTTGCCGCCGTCGTCGCCCTGGCGGCCCTGCTCGCCGCCCGCGCCCGGCGCCGGCTCAAGGCCGTGCTCCTCCTCGGCGTCTCCGGGTACGGGATCGCGCTCCTGTACGAGATCCACGGCGCCCCGGACCTCGCGCTCACCCAGGTGCTCGTCGAGACGATCACGCTCGTCGTCTTCATCCTCGTCCTGCGCCGGCTCCCCGCCTACTTCTCCAACCGGCCGCTCGCCGCCTCCCGCTGGTGGCGCGCCGCGCTCGGCGCCATCGTCGGCCTCACCGCGGCCGGGCTCACCATGGTCGCCGCCGGCTCCCGGATCCACGTGCCCGTCTCGGTCGACTTCGCCGAGGAGGCCTACGAGTACGGCTACGGGCGCAACGTCGTCAACGTCACCCTCGTCGACATGCGCGCCTGGGACACGATGGGCGAGATCTCGGTGCTGCTCGCCGCGGCCACCGGCGTCGCCTCGCTCATCTTCCTCCGCGCGCGGGCGATCAAGATCGACCGCGCGACCAAGCTGAGCGACCCTCGGCAGGCCAGGGTGTGGGAGACGCCCGTCCCCGACCGCAACGTCAGCCTCTACCGCCGGATGACCGAGCGGGGCGAGGAGGCAGGTGCGGCGGGCCGCGGGCGCCAGTGGCTCAGCGCCATCCCCACCCTCGCGCCGCAGCGACGCTCGGTGATCTTCGAGGTCGGCACCCGCCTCGTCTTCCACACGATGGTGATCTTCTCCCTCTACCTGCTCTTCGCCGGGCACAACCAGCCCGGCGGCGGCTTCGCGGGCGGACTCATCGCGGGGATCGCGCTCACCGTGCGCTACCTGGCTGGCGGCCGCTACGAGCTGGGTGAGGCGCTCCCGGTTCAGGCCGGCTGGATCCTCGGCTCGGGCCTGTTCCTCTCCGCCGGAGCCGGCGCGATCCCGCTGTTCTTCGGCGGGGACGTGCTCCAGTCGGCCCTCATCGAGGCGGACCTCGGCCCGATGGGCGAGCTCAAGCTCGTGACGACGATCTTCTTCGACGTCGGCGTCTACCTCGTCGTCGTCGGTCTCGTCCTCGACATCCTCCGCACCCTCGGTGCCGAGGTGGACCGCCAGGGCGAGCGCGAGGGTGACGTCGCCCCCGACGTGCCCTTCGACTCCCCGGAGGTCACCTCCGACGACGCCGCGCCCGAGGCCGCGCCCGCCGGACGGGTCGGCAACCCGCGCCCCACGGACGGAGAGCCCCGATGATCGACACGTCCCCGAGCCTCGCGCTCATCGTGCTCATCGCCGTCCTCGTCGGTGCCGGCGTCTACCTCCTCCTCGAGCGCAGCCTCACGCGCATCATCATCGGCATCTCGATGATCTCCAACGGGGTCAACATCATGTTCCTCGTCGCGAGTGGCCGCGCCGGAGGGCCACCGCTCGTGGGCACGACCGCGCCCGAGAACATGAGCGACCCGCTGCCGCAGGCCCTCGTCCTCACCGCCATCGTCATCACCCTCGGGCTCACCGCCTTCCTCCTGTCCGTCGCCTACCGCGCCTGGCAGCTCAACGGCCACGACGAGGTCCAGGACGACCTCGAGGACCGCCGGATCGTCCGGCTCGCGGAGAGCAACGAGGTCCCCGCCCGCAGCACCGACGACGCCGGCACCTCGCTGGCCGAGGACGCCGCCCTGTCCCGGGACGAGACCCTCGTCCTGCCCCACAGCAGCGGCCCCAGGCGCCGCCGTCCGGGCCTCGGCCTGGACGACGAGGAGCTGCGATGAGCTTTCTCCTGCCGCTGCCAGTCCTCATCCCCCTCGTCGCAGCGGGGCTGGCGCTCGCGCTCGCCCGCTTCCCGCACGTCCAGCGGATCGTCACGCTCACCGCGCTCACCACCGTGCTCGGGGTCGCGATCGCGCTGCTCGTCCTCGTCAACGACGGCCCTATGGCGGTCGACATCGGAGGCTGGGCCGCCCCGGTGGGCATCGCGCTCGTCGCGGACCGGCTCTCGGCGCTCCTGCTCGTCGTCTCTGTCGCCGTCACCCTCGGGGTGCTCCTGTACTCGCTCGCACAGGGCAACGCCGACGGCGACGAGGGCGCACCGGTGGCGATCTACCACCCGACGTACCTCATCCTCTCCGCGGGCGTCTCCAACGCCTTCCTCACCGGGGACCTGTTCAACCTCTACGTCGGCTTCGAGATCCTCCTCGTCTCGAGCTTCGTCCTCATCACCCTCGGCGGGTCCCGCGAGCGGGTACGGGCGGGCACGGTCTACATCGTCGTCTCGATCCTGTCCTCGATCCTCTTCCTCGCGGCTATCGCGCTCATCTACGCCGCCACGGGCACCGTCAACCTCGCGCAGCTGTCCCAGCGCCTCTCGGAGATCGACCCGGGGACCCAGCTCGTCCTCCAGCTCATGCTGCTCGTCGCCTTCGGGATCAAGGCGGCCATCTTCCCGCTGCACGCGTGGCTGCCCGACTCCTACCCGACGGCGCCCGCCCCGGTCACCGCCGTGTTCGCCGGCCTCCTCACCAAGGTGGGCGTCTACGCGATCATCCGGACGCAGACGCTGCTCTTCCCGGGCGGCCGGGCCGACGACGTCCTCATGGTCCTCGCGCTGCTCACCATGGTCATCGGGATCCTCGGCGCCGTCGCCCAGCAGGACATCAAACGGCTCCTGTCCTTCACCCTCGTCAGCCACATCGGCTACATGGTGTGGGGCATCGCGATGTCGACGGAGGCGGGGCTCTCCGCGGCGATCTTCTACGTCGTCCACCACATCACCGTCCAGACGGCGCTCTTCCTCGTCGCGGGCCTCATCGAGCGCCGAGGCGGCACGACGTCCCTCGCCAAGCTCGGCTCCCTCGCGCGGGTCGCGCCGCTCCTCGCCGTCCTGTACTTCGTGCCGGCGATGAACCTCGCCGGCATCCCGCCGATGTCCGGCTTCCTCGGCAAGGTCGGCCTCATCGAGGCCGGCGCGCAGCGGGGCGGCGCCCTGGACTGGACGCTTGTGGGCGCCGCGCTCGTCACGAGCCTCCTCACGCTCTACGCCGTGAGCAAGGCGTGGAACCAGGCCTTCTGGCAGGAGGCCCCCGAGCCGCTGCCGGACACGTCCACGCCCCGCTCGATGGTCGGGCCCACGGCGGCGCTCGTCGCGATGTCCCTCGCCTTCACCGTCGTGGCCGGGCCGCTGTTCGACTACACCGACCGCGCGGCCCGCGACCTGCGGCAGCAGACTCCGTACATCTCCACCGTCCTGCCCGACGGCCTGCGCGGCTCGGGCCAGTCCTCGGACCTCACCGAGGAGGCCGAGCGCAACGGCGAGTCGGGCCAGATCAGCGAGGAGCAGGAGACCCGGGAGGAGGTGCCGTGAGCCCGCACATCGCCAAGCAGCAGCCCCAGGAGCACCGCCCGCGCGGCCGCTTCCGGCCCCGGGCGAACTGGGGCATCCTCCTGTGGCTCACCGCCGTGTGGGTCGCCCTCTGGGGCGACCTCAGCCTCGCCAACGTCGTCATCGGCGCCTTCCTCGCCGTCCTCGTCACCGCGGTGCTCCCGCTGCCCAGCACGCCCTTCGACGGGCGCTTCCGGCCGTGGGGCGTCGTGCTGCTCCTCGCCTACTTCCTGTGGGACGTGGTCAAGGCGTCGGTCGAGGTGGCGGCCCTCGCCGTGCGCCGCAAGCCGCCGCGGGGTGCGGTCATCCGGGTGCGCCTGCGCAGCCACAACGACGTCTACCTCACGATGGTCGCCGGCATGACGTCCCTCGTGCCCGGGTCCGTCGTCATCGAGGCACACCGCATCACCGGGACGCTCTACCACCACATCCTCGACGTCGAGATGCACGGCGGCCTCGAGCGGGCCCACCAGGCCGTCCTCGACCAGGAGGAGCGCATCCTGCGCGCCTTCGGCAGCCGCGAGGAGCTCATCGAGGCCGGTCTGACGCCGGGCAGCTCCGCGCGGGCCGGCAAGCAGCGCAGCAGCTCCGGGGACCGCGTCGACCGCGACATGGACGCCCGTCGGGAGGAGGCGTCATGACCGTCGTCTACGTCATCTGCTTCGTCATCCTGCTGGTTGCCGCCCTCATGGCGCTGTCCCGGGTCGAGCGCGGGCCGAGCATGTTCGACCGCATCCTCGGGGTGGACGTCACGACTGCCGTCCTCATCGGCACGGTCGCGCTCATCGCCGCCGCGACCAAGCGCGGCGACCTCGTCCCCGTGCTCATCGTCCTCGCCCTCGTCGGCTTCATCGGCTCGGTCTCCATCGCCCGGTTCGCCGCGGCGGAGTCCGCGGAGGAGGGCCGCATCCTCACCAAGGACGAGCTCGAGGACATCCTCTCCCAGCGCGACGCGGCGCACGAGGACGGGCCGGGCGCCGACGAGGACGATGACAGCGGGTCGGTCATCGTCTCCGTCGAGGCCGACGACGACGAGGAACACCGCAGGAGGGACCGATGACCACCGACACCGTCCTCGACGTCGTCGCCGGGTTCCTGCTCATCGGCGGGTCGCTGCTCGCCCTCGTCGCGGGCCTCGGCATCGTCCGCTTCCCCGACCTGCTCTCCCGCATGCACGCGGCGACCAAGCCGCAGGTGCTCGGCCTCATGCTCCTCATGCTCGGCCTGGGGATCGAGCTGCGCAGCGTCACCGCGGGGGTCACCCTGCTGCTCGTCGTCGCGTTCCAGCTGGTGACGGGGCCGATCTCCGCGCACATGCTGAGCCGGGCCGGCTACCGCACCGGCAAGGTCGACCACTCGCTGCTCGTCGTCGACGAGCTCACCGAGGACCTCGAGCGGGCCGAGAAGCTCGACGAGCTCGACCGGCTCGAGCTCGAGCGGGAGAAGCGCACCGCCAGCGCGGACGAGGGCCGCGACGCGCGCGGCACCTCGCCCGCGGACGGCTGAGGCGCGGGGCGGCTACGGCCCGGTGACGGGGTTGGGGGACTTCTTCTCCACCGGCCCGCCGTACCACTTCGCGGCCCCGGCCTGCGCCAGCTGGCGGCTCAGCCCGATGACGGCGCCGCTGACCGCGGCGAACACGACGACCTCGGTGAGGCTGACCGCGGGGTCGTCGTTGTCGTCACCGGGCGGCTCGTGCCCGGTGACGGCCTTCCACCCGATGTCGAGGAGCTTGTTGGCGAGCAGGCCGGCAAGAACTGCCGACCCGGTGCTGACGATCTTCCACCCGATGTCCATGTCACTCCATCCTTGAGGGCTGGGGACAAACCTAACGGGGCCCGTGGCGCCGCGCACACCTGCCCGCGAGGTAGCATCGTGAGCGAACGACAGGGGAGCACCGGACGGTGCTGAGAGTGCGGTGAGGCCGCAGACCCTCGAACCTGCTCCGGCTAGCACCGGCGAAGGAAGTCGGGATTCTCTCCCCGGGACGCGGTCGCCCGCGCCCGGACCCCTCCTTGCACCTGAGGAGGACGCATGACCACGCACCGCACCCGCACCGTGACCGCCGGGCTCGTCGCGACGCTCGCCCTGGCGGCGTGCAGCGCCACCGGCTCGGCCGGGGGAGGGGGCGAGGACGCGGACGTGCTCCGCGTCGTCACCCACGACTCCTTCACCCTCAGCGAGGGCCTCCTCGCCGGCTTCGAGGAGCGCACCGGCTACACCGTCGAGCAGATCACCCCCGGCGACGGCGGCGCGCTCGTCAACCAGCTCGTCCTCACCCGCGACAACCCGCTGGGGGACGTCGTCTACGGCATCGACAACTCCTTCGCGGCGCGGGCCGTCGAGGAGGGCGTCCTCCAGCCCTACCGCTCCCCGGACGCCGTCGAGACCGCGTTGGACGACTCGCTCACCGCCGTGGACTTCGGTGACGTGTGCGTCAACGTCGACCACGAGTGGTTCCGCGAGCAGGGGATCCCCGAGCCGCAGACGCTCGAGGACCTCACCGACCCCACCTACGCCGACCTGCTCGTGGTGACCAACCCCGCGACGTCGTCGCCGGGGCTCGCCTTCCTCCTCGCGACCGTCGGTGCCTTCGGCGAGGACGGGTGGGAGCAGTACTGGCGCGACCTCACGGCCAACGGGGTGCACGTCGTCGAGAGCTGGTCCGACGCCTACTACGTCGACTTCTCCGGCTCTGAGGGCGCCGGGCCGCGGCCGCTCGTCCTGTCCTACTCCTCGTCGCCGGCCGCCGAGGTGCCCGAGGGCGGCTCCGCGCCGCGGACCGGGGCGCTGCTCGAGACCTGCTTCCGCCAGACCGAGTACGCCGGCGTGCTCACCGGGGCCGAGAACGTCGAGGGCGCCCAGGAGTTCGTCGACTTCCTCCTCTCGCCCGACGTCCAGGCCGACATCCCGGGCAGCATGTTCATGTACCCCGTGCTCGACGGCGTCGGGCTGCCCCAGGAGTGGGCGGACCACGCCCCGGTGAGCCCGGCGCCCCACGAGGTGGAGCCGCAGGACATCACCGACAACCGGGACCGGTGGATCGAGACGTGGACCGAGATCGTCGTCGGCTGACCCGGCGCAGCCCGGCCGGCGCGCTCGCCTGGGTGCTCGCGGCCGGGCTGCCGCTCGCGTTCCTCTCCGTCTTCTTCCTGTGGCCGGTCGCGACGATGGTCGCGCGCGGCTTCCTGCCCGACGGCGCCCTCGACCTCGGCGGCATCTCCGAGGTCCTCTCGCGGCGGCGGACGTGGCGGGTCATCGGGATCACGGTCGGACAGTCGCTCACCGCGACCGCGCTCGCCCTGCTCCTCGGGGTCCCGGGGGCTTACGTGCTCTACCGCTGCCGCTTCCGCGGCCGCCGGCTCGTGCGCGGCTTCGTCACGGTGCCCTTCGTGCTGCCGACGGTCGTCGTCGGCGTGGCCTTCCGCTCACTGCTCGTGGAGACCGGGCCGCTCGGCTTCCTCGGCATCGACGGAACCTTCGCGGCGGTCGTGGCAGCGCTCGTGTTCTTCAACTACGCGCTCGTCGTGCGCACGGTCGGGGCGCTGTGGGAGCGGCTCGACCCGCGCGCCGAGGAGGCGGCCCGCAGCCTCGGCGCCTCCCCGTGGCGGGCGTTCCGCACGGTGACCCTGCCCGCCCTCGCCCCGGCCGTGGTCTCCGCGGGCGCCGTCGTCTTCCTCTTCTGCGCGACGTCCTTCGGTGTCGTCCTCACGATGGGCGGGCTGCGCTACGGGACGATCGAGACCGAGGTGTGGATCCAGACCACCCAGTTCCTCGACCTCCGGGCCGCCGCGGTGCTCTCGGTGCTCCAGCTCGTCGTCGTCGGCGCCGCCCTGCTCCTCGCCTCCCGCGCCCGCCGCCACTACGACCGCTCGCTCCACCTGCGAGCGGACCGCTCCGCCACCCACCCGCTGCGGCTGCGCCGGGCCGGGCGGCCGGGACCGGACGCGCCCGCGGCAGCCGTCACCGCCGTCGTCGTCCTCGGGCTGCTCGTCCTGCCGCTCGCCCACCTCCTCACGGGCTCGCTGCGCACCCCCGAGGGCTGGGGCCTGGACAACTTCCGCCGGCTGGCGACGACGGGCGGCACCAACGCCCTCACCGTCACCGTGTGGGAGGCGGCCCTCAACTCGCTGCGCGCGGCCGTGGACGCGACCGTCATCGCCGTCGTCGTCGGCACGCTCGTCGCGCTCGTCGTCTCCCGCCGGCCGCGCTCGCCGGGCGGGCGCCGCGCACTGGGGGTGCTCGACGCCGTCTTCATGCTCCCGCTCGGGGTGTCCGCCGTGACGGTCGGCTTCGGCTTCCTCATCACCCTCGACTCCCCGCCCCTCGACCTGCGCGGCTCGGCGCTCATCGTGCCGATCGCCCAGGCGGTGGTCGCGGTCCCGCTCGTCGTGCGGACGGTGCTGCCCGTGCTCCGGGCGATCGACCCGCGGCTGCGGGAGGCGGCGGCCGTCCTCGGGGCCTCCCCCGGGCGCGTGCTCGCGACCGTCGACGGCCCCTTCCTCGTCCGCGGGCTCGGCCTCGCGGTGGGCTTCGCCTTCGCGGTCTCGCTCGGGGAGTTCGGCGCCACCGCCTTCCTCTCCCGCCCTGAGAGCCCCACGCTGCCGGTCGTCATCTTCCGGCTCATCGGCCGCCCCGGCGCGGAGAACTACGGGATGGCGCTCGCGGCGTCCGTCGTCCTCGCCACCCTCACCGCCGGCGTCATGATGCTGGCCGAACGCCTCCGAGGAGACAGGATGGGCACGTGGTGAACGGACTGGAGGTCCGCGGGGCGGTCCTCACCTACCCCGGTGGCCCGACGGCGGTGGACGACGTCAGCCTCGACGTCCCCGCCGGTGAGGTGCTCGCACTGCTCGGTCCCTCCGGCTGCGGGAAGTCCTCGCTGCTCCGGGCGGTGGCCGGGCTCGAGCCGCTCACCGCGGGGCAGGTGCGCTGGGACGGGGGCGACCTCGCGGCCGTGCCCGTGCACCGGCGCGGCTTCGGGCTCATGTTCCAGGACGGCCAGCTGTTCCCGCACCGCGACGTCGCGGGGAACATCGCCTACGGCATCGGCGGGCTGCCGCGCGCCGATCGCGAGGCACGCGTCGCCGAGCTGCTGCACCTCGTGGGCCTGCGGGACTACGGCGAGCGCCCGGTGACGACGCTCTCGGGCGGCGAGCAGCAACGGGTGGCCCTCGCCCGCGCGCTGGCACCGCGCCCGCGGCTGCTCCTGCTCGACGAGCCGCTCTCCTCCCTGGACCGCTCGCTGCGCGAGCACCTCGCCGCCGAGCTGCGCGACATCATCCACGCGACGGGCACCACCGCCGTCTACGTCACCCACGACCACGACGAGGCCTTCACCGTCGCCTCCCGCATCGCCGTCATGGCCCGCGGCCGCGTCCTGCAGGCCGACACGCCCGAGCGGCTGTGGCGTGCGCCGGCGAGCGAGGAGGTGGCCCGGTTCCTCGGCTACGGACCCGTCGTCGACGCCGTCGTCGCCGACGGGCAGGTGCGGGGGCCGCTGGGCGCCGTCACGCCACTGCCCGCCGGCGCGGGCGGCACGGTGCGCCTCGCCCTGGGCCCGCGCGCGCTCGTCCCCGACGACGACGGCGAGCCGGTCCCCGTACGCGGGTGGCGGGTGCGCCGCGGGGAGCGCGAGCTGGACGTCACGCTGCCGGACGGCCAGGGAGCCGTGGTCCGCGTGCCGGCGGACGGTGCGGTGCCGCAGACCGCCCGGGTGCGGGTGGCGGCCGAGCACGTGGCGGTGGTGCCCCGGTGAACGAGACGCTCATGCTGCTCCTCCTCGTGGCGGTCGTCGCGGTGCCGGCGCTGCTGCTGGCACGCTCGCGCCGGCGGCTCGGCAGCGCCGTCCGCCGCACCGAGCGCCTGGAGACCTGGGCCGCGCCGCGGGGCTGGCGGGTGCTCGGCGCCGCCCCCGAGGTGCTCGGCCGCTGGCAGTGCCCGCCCTTCACGGCGCCGGAGCGGGACGTGGACGACGCCGTCGCCGGGGAGTACCGCGGCCGTGAGGCGACGTCCTTCCGCCTCGAGACGGCGCCGCCGCGCGAGGTCACCCACGTCCTCACCGTCGAGCTGCACGCCGCCGTGCCGGTGGCGCAGATGATGTCCGGCGGCGTGCCGGCCGAGGAGCTGGGCGCCGAGGGCGGCGCGTGGCTGAGCGAGCGCGCCCCGACAGGGCTGTCGCTGCGGGTGGAGCGCGGCGTCGTCCTCGGCTGGCTCCCCGGCGAGCCGCTCCTCACCGAGCTGGACCGCTACCTCGACGTCCTCGTCGACGTCGCCGAGAGGCTGGAGCGCCTCCCGTAACCACCGCCCCCACCCCGTACATATGCGCGGAATCTGCAGCCGGTGCACCTGGTTGTGCACCGAATTCACCCATATGCGGAGGTTGGGACGGTGACGGGCGGGCGGGTTGGGAGAATGGCCGGATGACCGAGCACCTGCCGACGGACGAGCTGAGCACCGCACCCGGGGCCGCCCTGGCCCCCGACTGGAACCCGCGCGGGCCGCGGGTGCGGCGTGACCCCTTGGCCGCCTACGACGAGATACGCGGGCAGTGCCCCGTGGCGCGCGGGCCGGCCGGGGACTGGACCCTCTTCTCCCACGCCGCGGTCACCGCCGCCGCCCTGGACGACCGCACCTTCTCCAACGGCGTCTCCCGCTTCCTCCAGGTGCCCAACGGCCTGGACGGGCCCACTCACACCGCCTACCGCGCCGTCGTCGACCGGTACTTCACGCCGGAGCGGATGCGCGCCCTCGAGCCGGCGGTCGAGCGGGTCGCCGCCGAGCTCGTCGCCGGGCTCGACGTGCCGGGAGTGGTCGACGCCGTCGCGGTCGGCGCGCGTTTCGCGGTCCGGGCCCAGTGCGCCTGGCTCGGCTGGCCGGCCGAGCTCGAGGACGAGCTGCTCCGGTGGATGGCCGACAACCACGCCGCGAGCCGCTCGGGGGACCGCGCCCGCACCGCCGAGGTCGCCGCGCGCTTCGACGCGATCATCCGCTCCCTCACCGACGCGCGCCGGCAGGCCGGCGCGGACGCTCCCGACGACGTGACGACCGAGCTCGTCCGCGACCGCGTGGACGGCCGCCCGCTCACCGACGAGGAGATCGTCTCCCTCCTGCGCAACTGGACCGGCGGCGACCTCGGCTCGATGGCCCTGTGCGCCGGCGTCGTCCTCGGCTACCTCGCCGACCACCCGCCGCTGCAGGACCGGCTGCGCTCCGGGGTGTCGGACCGCGAGCTGGGCGCGGTCCTCGACGAGATCCTCCGGATCGACGACCCCTTCGTCAGCAACCGGCGGGTCACCACCGAGGCCGTCACGCTCGCGGGCCGCGAGATCGCCGCGGGGGACCGCGTCCACCTCAGCTGGACGGCGGCCAACCGCGACCCGCGGGTCTTCGGTGACCCGGACGACTTCGCGCCCGAGCGCAACGCCCCCTACAACCTCGTGTGGGGCATCGGGCGGCACGTGTGCCCCGGCCGCCCGCTCGCCACCCTCGAGCTGCGGGCGCTCACCCGCGCCGTCCTCGCCGCGACGACGTCGGTGGACCCGGACCCCGACCGGCCGCGGGAGCGCGCCCTGCCCCCGGTCGGCGGCTACGCCGTCGCCCCCGTCCGCCTCCGCTGAGCCCAACGGGGCGCGCGTCCGGGCGAAGCCTGTAAGGCTGGGGCGGACCTCCAAGCGAAGGGAGAAGTGGTGCTCGGCCTACCCGACAGCGTGCGTGCCCTCCTGTTCGACCTCGACGGCGTCCTCACCCGGACCGCCGACCTCCACGCCAGGGCGTGGACGGAGACCTTCGACGAGTTCCTCCGGGACCACGCCGCCCGCACGGGCGAGCCCTTCGTCCCCTTCGACCCGGTGGCCGAGTACGCCGCCCACGTCGACGGGAAGCGGCGGGTCGACGGTGTGCGTGACTTCCTCGGGAGCCGCGACATCACCCTGCCCTACGGCACCCCCGCGGACAGCCCCGAGCGGGAGACCCTCCACGGCATCGGCAACCGCAAGAACGAGCGCGTCCTCAAGCTCATCACGACCGAGGGCGTCGAGGTGTTCCCCGGCTCGCTGCGCTACCTCGACGCCGCGCGGGCGGCGGGACTGCCGTGCGCCGTCGTCTCCTCCAGCGCGAACGCGGCGCTCGTCCTGGACGTCACGGGCCTCGAGGACCGCATCGACGTCCTCGTCGACGGCTCGGTCGCCCACGCCCTCGACCTGCCCGGCAAGCCGGCGCCGGACACCTTCCTCGAGGCCACCCGTCGCCTCGGGCTGACCCCGCCGGAGGCCGCGGTCATCGAGGACGCCCTCGCGGGCGTCGCGGCGGGCCGGGCCGGCGGCTTCGGCTACGTCGTCGGCGTCGACCGCCTGGGGCAGGCCGACGCACTGAGGGAGCAGGGCGCGGACGTCGTCGTCGCGGACCTCGAGGAGCTCCTGTGACGGGTCCGACCCTCCCGGTCGAACCCTGGTGCCTGCGCGAGAGCGGCCTGGACCTCGAGACGCTCGGGCGGATGGAGTCACTCTTCGCGCTGTCCAACGGCCACCTCGGGATGCGGGGCAACCTTGACGAGGGCGAGCCGGTGGACCAGCAGGGCACCTACCTGTCCGGCTTCTTCGAGCACCACCCGCTGCCCTACGCCGAGGGCGGCTACGGGTACCCCGAGTCCGGGCAGACGATCGTCAACGTCACCAACGGCAAGCTCATCCGCCTCCTCGTCGATGACGAGCCCTTCGACATGCGCTACGGCGAGGTCGTCTCCCACGAGCGCGTCCTCGACCTGCGCGCCGGGACCCTGCGCCGCGAGACCGAGTGGATCTCCCCGGCCGGGCGGCGCGTCGTCGTGCGCTCCACCCGGCTCGTCTCCCTCACCCACCGGGCCGTCGCCGCCATCGAGTACGAGGTGGAGCCGGTCGACGGGCCGGCGCGCGTCATCGTCCAGTCCCAGCTCGTCGCCAACGAGGCACCCCCGGAGGCCGACGACGGCGACCCGCGCGTGGCCGCCGCGCTCCAGGACCCGCTCGCCGCCGTCGCCCAGGACGTCGAGCAGGACGGCGCGATCCTCCTCCACCGCACCCGCACGAGCGGGCTGCTCGTCGCCGCCGGGATGGACCACGACATCGAGTGCCCGCACCAGTACGAGGTGGAGCACGAGGCGCGGGAGGACTGGGCCCGCACGACCGTCGTCACCGTCCTCCAGCCCGGGGAACGGCTGCGGGTGGTGAAGAACGTCGCCTACGGCTGGTCGGGCACCCGCAGCGAGCACGCGCTGCGTGACCAGGTGGCCGCCGCGCTCACCAGCGCGCGGTACGCCGGGTGGGACTCCCTCGTCCGCGACCAGCGGGCCTACCTCGACGACTTCTGGGGCTCGGCCGACGTCGAGGTCGACGGGGACCCGATCCTCCAGCAGGCGGTGCGCTTCTGCCTCTTCCAGGTGCTGCAGGCCGGGGCGCGGGCCGAGGGCCGGGCGATCGGGGCCAAGGCCCTCACCGGGACGGGCTACAACGGCCACACCTTCTGGGACGTCGAGGGCTTCGTCCTGCCCGTCCTCGTCATGACGGCACCGGGCGCCGCCGCGGACGCGCTGCGCTGGCGCGCCTCGACGCTCGACCTCGCCCGCGCGCGCGCCGCCACCCTCGGGCTGGCCGGGGCGGCCTTCCCGTGGCGCACCATCCAGGGGGAGGAGACCTCGGCGTACTGGCCGGCGGGCACCGCCGCCTTCCACCTCAACGCCGTCGTCGCGCGTGCCTTCGAGTACTACCGCCTCACCACCGGCGACGACAGCCTGGACCGTGAGTGCGGCGCCGAGGTGCTCGTCGAGACGGCCCGCCTGTGGATGTCGCTGGGCCACCACGACCGCTCCGGCGCGTGGCACGTCCAGGGCGTCACCGGCCCCGACGAGTACACCGCCGTCATCGACGACAACGTCTTCACCAACCTCATGGCCGCGCGGAACCTGCGCTCGGCGGACGCGACGTGCGAGCGCAACCCGGACATCGCCGTCGCCCTCGGGGTGGACGACGACGAGCGGGAGGCGTGGCGGGCCGCGGCCGCCGCCGTCCACATCCCCTACGACGCCGAGCTCGGCGTCCACCCGCAGTGCGAGGGCTTCACCCGGTACGGGGAGTGGGACTTCCACGACGGCGAGACGCGCTACCCGCTCATGCTCCACGCGCCCTACTTCCAGCTCTACCGCAAGCAGGTGGTCAAGCAGGCCGACCTCGTCCTCGCCATGCACTGGTGCGGTGAGGAGTTCACCGCCAAGGACAAGGCGTGGAACCTCGACTACTACGAGCGCCGCACGGTGCGGGACTCCTCGCTGTCGGCCTGCACGCAGGCCGTCATGTGCGCGGAGGTCGGCCACCTCGACCTCGCCCACGCCTACCTCCACGAGGCGGCGCTCGTCGACCTGCGCGACCTCCAGGGCAACACGGACCAGGGCCTGCACATCGCCTCCTCGGCCGGGGCGTGGACGGCCCTCGTCGACGGCTTCGGCGGGATGCGGGAGCGCGGGGACCAGCTGTGCGTGGCGCCGGCGCTGCCGGCCTCGGTGACGCGACTGGCCTTCCGCGTGCTCTGGCACGGCATGGCGGTCCAGGTGGAGGCGACCCACGACGAGGTGACGTGCACGCTGCTGAGCGGGAACGGGGAGGGGATGTCGATGCAGGTCTACGACGAGGAGGTGCTCGTGCGCGCCGGGCAGCCGGTGACGCGGCCGGTCCAGCGGCGCGAGCCGCTGCTGCCCGCGCCGCCGCAGCCGGTGGGCCGCACCCCGCGGCCGGCCGGGCGCGACCCGCTCTCGGTCGCGCGGAGCGCGTCGTGAGCACCGCTGGCCCGGGCGAGGCGGAGGCCGTCGCCGCGATGGAGGCCGCCGGCCTGGCTCACACCGTCACGCGGCACGGACGGGTGAGCAGCCTGGAGGAGGCCGCCGCGGCCCGCGGCGTCGAGCCCGCGGCGATCATCAAGACGATCGTCGTGCGGCGCGCGGAGGAGGACTACCTCTTCGTGCTCGTCCCCGGGGACCGGACGATCTCGTGGCCCAGGCTCCGGACGCTGCTCGGGGTCAACCGCGTGTCGATGCCCGACGCCGCCACGGCCCGGGAGGTCACCGGCTACGAGCGCGGCACCATCACGCCCTTCGGTGCGCTGCGCGCCTGGCCGGTGATCGCCGACGAGCGGGTGCGGGGCACCGTCTCGATCGGGGCCGGTGCCCACGGCGTCGCCGTGACGGTCGACGGCGCCGCCCTCGTGACGGCGCTGGGCGCCCAGGTCGCCGACGTCACCGAGCCCGCCTGACACCGTCGCGCAACCCGGCCCGCCGGGGAGCGGTCGGTGGGATGCTGGAAACCCGCCGACGGGAGTCGAGATGTCGCTCGAGGTCCTGGGACCGCGCGCCTGCCGCCGCCTGCTCGAGCAGGTGTCCGTGGCCTGGCTCGCCCACTGTGCCGACGGCGCCGTCCACATGGTGCCGGTGAACTTCGCCGTGCACGGCACCGAGATCGTCGTCCACAGCGTCTACGGCCGCTCGCTCACCGCCGTCGCCGAAGGGCGGCTCATCACCCTCGCAGCGGGCCACTTCGACGAGGAGGCCCGGACCGGCTGGTCGGTGACCGTCACCGGGCGGGCGCACCTCGTCGGCGACCCGCTCGTCAACCCCGGGGCCCCGGACGCGGACGTCTGGGCCGACCTGCCGTCCACCGTGCCCGTCGCCGTGCCGATGACGACGGTCACCGGCCGGCGGGTGCAGCGCTGAGGGCTACTGGAGGAGCGTGCGGTCGTCGAGGCCGGCGCCGGCCTGGGCGAAGGCGCTGAGCAGGTCCGGGACCGTCGCGCGCTCCTTGCGCTCGCCGGAGATGTCGACGACCACCCGGCCCTCGTGCATCATGATGAGCCGCGTGCCCACCCGCAGGGCCTGGTCCATGTTGTGGGTGACCATGAGCGTGGTGAGGTGGTGGCGCTCGACGGCCTCGGCGGTGAGCCGCGTGATGAGGTCCGCGCGCTGGGGGTCCAGGGCCGCGGTGTGCTCGTCGAGGAGGAGGATCTTCGGCTCGCTGAAGGTCGCCATGAGCAGCGACAGCGCCTGGCGCTGACCGCCGGACAGCAGGCCGACCTTCATCTTGAGCCGGTTCTCCAGGCCCAGCTCCAGGGACGTGAGCTCGGTGCGGAAGAAGTCCCGCTTGGTGCGGGTCACCCCCAGCCGCAGGCCGCGCGTCTTGCCGCGGGCGTAGGCGATCGCGAGGTTCTCCTCGATCGTCATGTCCGGGGCCGTGCCGGCGAGCGGGTCCTGGAAGACGCGGCCCACGTGCGCGGCGCGGCGGTGGTCGGGCAGGCGCGTGACGTCGTCGCCGTCGACGGTGATGGTGCCCGAGTCGGGGCTGATCCGGCCGGCGACGGTGTTGAGGAGCGTCGACTTGCCCGCGCCGTTGGAGCCGATGACGGTGGCGAACTCGCCCGGCGCCAGGCGCAGGGAGATCCCGGCGAGCGCGACCCGCTCGTTCGGGGTGCCGGGGAAGAAGGTCTTGGTGACCGAGTCGATCGCGAGCATCGTCACTGGCCTCCGGCCGGCGTCGTGGTCGTCGCTGCCGTGCGGCGCAGCGAGCGCAGGGCGCCCACCCGCCGGAACACGCCCCACCGCGGCAGGAGCAGCGCGGTGACGACGAGGACGGCGGAGACGAGCTTCATGTCGTTGGCCTCCAGCCACGGCACCTGGAGGGCGAGCTGGATCACCACTCGGTAGAGGATCGAGCCGAGGACGACGGCGAGCGTCGAGATGACGATGACCCGCGAGCCAAAGACGGCCTGGCCGAGGATGACAGAGGCGAGGCCGGCGATGATGAGGCCGATCCCCATCGAGATGTCGGCGAAGCCCTGGTACTGGGCGACGCCCGCACCCGCGAGGCCGACGAGCCCGTTGGACACGGCCAGGCCGAGGATCTTCGTGCGGTCGGTGTTGACGCCGAAGCTGCGGATCATCGCCTCGTTGTCACCGGTGGCCTGCAGGGCCAGGCCGGTGTCGGTGTGGAGGAACCAGTCGAGGGCGAGCTTCACGAGGAGCGCGATCGCCGCGAAGATCCCGATCGCCGCGGCCCCGCCGAGCAGGCCGTTCTCGCGCAGCGGCGTGATGAGCGTGTCCTCGCGCAGCAGCGGCACGTTGGCCCCGCCCATGATCCGCAGGTTGATCGAGTACAGGCCGATCTGGGTGAGGATGCCCGCGAGCAGCGGGTTGATCCCGCCCTTCGCGTGGAGCAGGCCCGTGATGACGCCCGCCCCCAGCCCCGCCGCGCCCGCGGCGAGCGTGGCGAGGGCCGGGTGGGTGCCGCCCGTGATGAGGACGGCGGCGGTCGCGGCGCCCGTGGTGAAGCTGCCGTCCACCGTGAGGTCGGGGAAGTTGAGGATCCGGAAGGTCAGGTAGACCCCCAGCGCCATCACCGCGTAGATGAGGCCGAGCTCGACGGCTGCGGGTAGT
The DNA here is from genome assembly GCF_965111665.1 of Georgenia sp. Marseille-Q6866. Lineage (NCBI taxonomy): Bacteria > Bacillati > Actinomycetota > Actinomycetes > Allobogoriellales > Allobogoriellaceae > Georgenia > Georgenia sp. Marseille-Q6866. The sequence continues at coordinate 98,278 of NZ_CBCOOR010000014.1, forward strand.
GCGGACACGGGGTGCTACTCGATGACGGTGTCGGCGCGCCCGACGAGCTCGTCGGACAGCGTCACGCCCATCCGCTCGGCGGCGGCGGGGTTGACGACGAGCGGCCACTCGGTGAGCGTCTCGATGGGCATCTCGGCCGGGTCTGCGCCGTCCTGCAGGATGCGGACGGCCATCTCACCGGTCTGGTAGCCGAGCTGCTCGTAGTCGATGCCGTAGGTGGCGATCGCGCCACGCTCCACGGTGTCGCCGTCGGCGGACACGAGCGGGATCGACTTCGACTCGGCCACCTGGAGCAGCGCCTCGAAGGACTGGATGACGGTGTTGTCGGTGGGCACGTAGAAGGCGTCGACGTCGAGGGAGTCGGCGGCCTGCTGCACCTCACCGGAGTTGGTGATCGCGGCCGTCTCGACCTCCAGGCCGAGCTCGGCGGCGGCCTCCTGGGCCAGCTCGACCTGCACCTCGGAGTTCACCTCGCCGGAGCTGTAGACGATGCCGACGGTCTGGGCGTCCGGCGCGATCTCGGCGAGCAGCCCGAGCTGCTCGGCGACCGGGTTGAGGTCGCTCGTGCCGGTGAGGTTCGCACCGGGCGCCTCCCAGCTGTCGACGAGGCCCGCGGCCTCCGGCTCGGTGACGGCGGTGATGAGGATCGGGACGTCGGTGATCGCCTGCGCGGCCGCCTGCGCGGTGGGCGTGGCGATCGCCAGGACGAGGTCGTGCCCGGCGGAGGCGAAGCCGCTCGCGATCGAGATGGCGGTGGACTGGTCGCCCTGGGCGTTCTCCTCGTCGTACTCGACGTCGAGCCCGGCGTCCTCGAGGGCGGCCTTGAAGCCGACGAGGGAGGCGTCGAGCGAGGGGTGCGCGGCGATCTGCGTGACGCCGACGGAGTAGGTGCGGGCGTCGTCGCCCGAGCCGGTGCCGTCCTCGGACACGCCGTCGTCGTTCCCGCAGGCGGCGAGGAGGAGGGCGGAGGCGGCCAGGGCGCCGGCCAGACGGAGGGAGGTGCGCGTCATCGGGAGGTCCTTCCAGGGGCACGTTTTCGCGTCGTCGAAGCGTACTGGACGTGACCGGTATATGAGAACGCCGTCTCAGGCGGTGGGTGACGTGTGGTGTCGGCACCCACGGGTAGGTTGTGGCCATGGTCGCGTACAGGTACCTCGGCAACAGCGGTTTCAAGATCTCGGAGATCGTCTACGGCAACTGGCTCACGCACGGGTCGCAGGTGGAGAACGACGTCGCCACGCGCTGCGTCCACGCCGCGCTGGACGCCGGCATCTCGAGCTTCGACACTGCCGACACCTACGCCAACACCCGCGCCGAGGAGGTGCTGGCCGACGCGCTCGCCGGCGTCCCGCGCCACGAGCTCGAGATCTTCACCAAGGTCTACTTCCCCATCGGGAAGAAGGGCCCCAACGACACCGGGCTGTCCCGCAAGCACATCCGCGACGGCATCGACGGGTCCCTACGCCGCCTGCGCACCGACTACGTCGACCTCTACCAGGCCCACCGCTACGACGTCGAGACCCCGCTCGAGGAGACGATGCAGGCCTTCGCCGACATCGTCCGCCAGGGGAAGGCCCTGTACATCGGCGTCTCGGAGTGGCCGGCGGACAAGCTCCGCGAGGGCCACGCCCTGGCCCGCGAGCTCGGCTTCCAGCTCGTCTCGAACCAGCCGAAGTACTCGATGCTGTGGCGGGTCATCGAGGAGGAGGTCGTGCCGGCCTCCCGCGAGCTCGGCATCGGGCAGATCGTCTTCTCCCCGGTCGCGCAGGGCATCCTCACCGGCAAGTACCGCCCGGGTCAGCCCGTGCCGGAGGGCTCGCGGGCCACCGACGCCGCCGGCGGCGCCCGGTTCATCGACCGCGACGTGCACGACGACGTCCTCCTCACCCGCGTCCAGGAGCTGCGTCCCGTCGCGGAAGAGCTGGGCCTGTCGATGGCGCAGCTCGCCGTCGCCTGGGTGCTGCAGAACTCATGCGTCTCCGCCGCGATCATCGGCGCCTCGCGCCCCGAGCAGGTCGCCGAGAACGTCGCGGCCTCCGGGGTGGAGCTGCCGGCCGAGGTGCTCACCCGGATCGACGAGATCCTCGGGGACTCGGTCGTGCGCGACCCGTCCCTGACGAACGTCCCGGAAACGCGCTTCGCCTAGGCGCCGGGGAGGATGAGGAGCTCGCGCCCCCACTCGGTGGCGCGCTCCTCCTCCCCGTCGGCCAGCGGCCCCTCGCTGCCGTGGACGGCGAAGTGCTCCGGGGGTGCCACCACCGGCACCTTGCGCTGCCGCAGCCGCCGCACGACGGCGCGGGCGGCGCTCCCCGGCAGCTTGGACTCGTGGGTGCGGGTGTCGTAGACGGCGACCGGCACGGTGAGCTCGCCGGCGTCCTCGAGCCACTCGCGGATGCCCGGCCGCGGCTCCTCCTCGTCCCCGGCGCGCTCCATCGCCTCGCGGCGGGAGTCCGGCCGGCTGAGGCCGAGGACGTGGGTGGGGGCGCCGATGACGAGGAGGTCGGCGTCGACCTCACCGAGCGGCGGGGCGTCCGCGACGTCGAGCACCTCGACGTCGGCGCCGCTGCGCAGCCCCTCGGCCACGGCCCGCGCCACCCGGCCGGTGTTGCCGAAGTGGGACTCGTACACGACGAGCGCCTTCATGTCGTCTCCCTCCCGCGGTGGTCCCGTGAGGCTACTGGACGCCTCTCGCTGCGCGCGGGACGATGCCGGGCATGGCGATCGACCCGGACACCAAGGACTGGACGTGGGTGCTGGAGCGCCCCTGCCCCGAGTGCGGCACCGAGGCAGCCGCCCACACCCCGGCGACGACGGCGCAGGTGCTCGAGGACGCCGTCGTGCGCTGGGAGGCGGTGCTGCGCCGCCCCGACGTCGCGCGGCGCCCGGACGAGCGCACGTGGTCACCGCTGGAGTACGCGGCTCACGTGCGGGACGTGTGCGCGGTGTTCCGCGAGCGGCTCCACCTCATCCTCACCGAGGAGGACCCGACCTTCCCGAACTGGGACCAGGACGCCGCGGCCGTCGCGGGCCGGTACGGCGAGCAGGATCCGGCCGCCGTCGCGGAGCAGCTGGCCGCGAACGCGCGCGCCGTCGGGGCGGACTTCGACTCCGTCGGTGAGGAGCGGTGGGAGCGCGCCGGGCTGCGCAGCAACGGCTCGCCCTTCACGGTGCGCACGCTGAGCCAGTACTTCCTCCACGACGTCCTGCACCACCTGCACGACGTCGGCGGCTGAGTCAGGCCGCCCGCACGAGGAGGACGACGACGTTGGCCAGCGCGATGGCCATCGCGGCGTAGAACGGCGCGCGGCCGGGCCGCCCGAGGGAGACGACGGCGAGCACCCCGGCGCCGGCGAGCACCGCCCACGCCCACGCCGGCACCGGGCCGTCCGGCCCCAGCACGGCGACGGCCGTGCCGGTGAGGAGGACGACGACGGCGAGCACCCCCGAGGCGCGTGCCCCGAGCCGGTGAGGCAGGCCGCGGACCCCGGTGGCGGCGTCGTCGGCGAGGTCGGGCAGGACGTTGACGACGTGCGCGCCCGCGCCGAGGAGACCACCGACGGCGGGCATCCACCACGGCGGCAGCACCGGCGGGTCCAGCGCCAGCCACGGCACCACCGGCAGCGCCGCGAAGGCGACGACGTAGGGCAGCCAGGAGACCACCGTGGACTTGAGGCCGAGGTTGTATGCCCACCCGCCGCCGACGAGGAGCAGGTGCGCCAGCGCTGCGCCCGGCCCGAGCGCGAGGGAGAGGGCGACGGTGGCCGCCAGGGTGAGGCCGAGCGCGACCGCGACGACCCGCGTGCTCAGCGCCCCCGTCGCCAGCGGCTTGTCGGCCCGCCCGACGGCCCGGTCACGGGCGGCGTCGAGGAGGTCGTTGGACCAGCCGATCGACAGCTGGCCGGTGAGCACCGCCAGGCCCACGAGCAGCGTGCCGCCCGGCCCGTGGCCCGCGCCGACGGCCAGCAGCACGGCCAGCGCGGTGACGACGACGGTCGGCGCCGGGTGGCTGGCGCGGGCGAGCGCGGCGATGACGGGCACCCGTGGAGGCTAGCCCGTACTCTCGGCTTGTGACTGAGCTGCTCGCCGTCGAGCCGGTGCTGCCCGAGTACCGCTACTCGCAGGGCGAGCTGACCGACGCGCTCGTCGACATCATCGGCCTGGACGAGCGCGGGGAGCGGCTCATCAGGCGGATCCACGCGGGCTGCGGCGTCGACGCCCGCCACGTGGCCCTGCCGCTCGAGCAGTACGCCGAGCTCCTCGACTTCGGGCAGACCAACGACGCCTTCATCGCCGCCGCGGTCGACCTCGGCGCCGAGGCGCTCACCCGGGCCCTCGACTCCGCGGGGCTGGCCCCGGAGGAGCTCGACCTCGTCGTCTCCACGACCATCACCGGCCTGGCCGTGCCGTCCCTGGAGGCGCGCATCGCCGAGAAGGTCGGGCTGCGGCGGGACGTCGTGCGGCTGCCGATCGTCGGGCTCGGCTGCATGGCCGGCGCCGCGGGGACCGCGCGCCTGCACGACCTGCTGGCGGGCCGGCCGGGCACGGTCGGTGCACTCGTCAGCGTCGAGCTGTGCTCGCTCACCGTCCAGCGGGGGGACGCCTCGGGCGCGAACCTCGTGGCGAGCGGCCTGTTCGGCGACGGCGCCGGCGCGGTCCTCGCCACCTCCAGCGGCGTCGCGACGGCGGGGCTGCCGCGGGTCGTGGCCGCCGCGAGCCGGCTCTACCCCGGGACGCAGGACGTCATGGGCTGGGACGTGCGCTCCACGGGGCTGCGGATCGTCCTGGGCGCCGAGGTCCCCGACCTCGTCCGCGACAACGTGGGGGCCGACGTCGTCGCCTTCCTCGCCGAGCACGGGCTCACCGTCGCCGACATCGGGTGGTGGGTGTGCCATCCGGGCGGCCCCAAGGTCATCGACGCGCTCGCCGAGACCCTCGGCCTGCCGCTGGAGGCGCTCGCGCTGACGACGGAGTCGCTCCGGACGGTCGGCAACCTCTCCTCGGCGTCGGTGCTCCACATCCTGCGGGCGGCGCTGGACGCACAGCCCGCCCCCGGCAGCCACGGGCTCATGATGGCGATGGGCCCGGGGTTCAGTCTCGAGATGGTTCTCCTGGAGGCCAGATGACGTCGCAGGTCCTGTTCACGGTGCTCATCGGCGCGGTCGCGCTCGAGCGGCTCGCCGAGCTCGTCGTCGCCAAGCGCAACGCCCGCTGGGCCTTTGCCCGCGGCGGGAAGGAGAGCGGCGCCGGGCACTACCGGGTCATGGTCGTGCTCCACACCGGTCTGCTCGTCGGCTGCCTCGTCGAGGTGTGGGTCGCCGACCGGCCCTTCGTGCCGGCCGTCGGGTGGGTCATGCTCGCGCTCGCGCTCGGGTCCCAGGCGCTGCGCTGGTGGTGCATCACGACGCTCGGGCCGCGCTGGAACACCCGCGTCATCGTCGTGCCGGACCTGCCGCTCGTGGCCCGCGGGCCCTACCGCCACCGGTGGCTGCGGCACCCCAACTACGTCGCCGTCGTCGTCGAGGGCTTCGCGCTGCCCCTCGTCCACGACGCCTGGATCACCGCCCTCGTCTTCACGGTGGCCAACGCGGCGCTCCTCACGGTGCGGATCCGCACCGAGAACCGGGCCCTGGCCACCGCGGTGCCGGCGGGTCGCTGAGGTGGACCTCGTCGTCGCCGGTGGCGGCCCGGCCGGGCTGGCCACGGCACTGCACGCCGCGGCGGCGGGGCTGAGCGTCGTCGTGCGGGAGCTGCGGGCCGGCGTCGTCGACAAGGCGTGCGGGGAGGGGGTCATGCCCGCCGGGGTGGCCCACCTCGCGGTGCTCGGTGTCCGGCCGGCCGGGCGGGAGATCGTCGGGATCCGCTACTGCGTGCCCGGCCGCAGCGCCGAGACCCGCTTCCGCGGCCCGGCCGGGCGCGGGGTCCGCCGCACCGAGCTGCACCGCGCGCTGCGCGAGGCGGTGCTCGACGCCGGCGTGCGGATCGAGCAGGGCCGGGTCCGCGAGATACGGAACCAGCCGGGCGGCGTCGTCGTCGACGGCGAGACGGCGGGGTACGTCGTTGTCGCCGACGGGCTGCACTCCCCGCTGCGCCGCGCCCTGGGCCTGGAGGCCCGGACCCCCGGCCCGGCCCGCTACGGGCTGCGGCGACACGTGCGCCTGGCGCCGTGGACCGACCACGTCGAGGTGCACTGGGCCGCGCACAGCGAGGCCTACGTGACGCCGGTGGCCGACGACGAGGTGGGCGTCGCGATCCTCACCTCCCGGCGCGCGCCGTACGAGGAGCAGCTCGCCGAGTTTCCCGAGCTGCTCGCGCGGCTTGCCGATGCTCAGCCCGCCTCCACCGTGCGCGGCGCCGGCCCGCTGCGGCAGGCCTCGCGGCGGCGGGTGGAGGGGCGGGTCCTCCTCGTCGGGGACGCGTCGGGCTACGTCGACGCGCTGACGGGGGAGGGCATCAGCCTGGCGCTCGCCCAGGCGCAGGCGGCAGTGCGGTCCGTCGTCGCCGGGGACCCGGCCGGCTACGAGCGGGAGTGGCGCCGCATCGTGCGTCGCCACCGGCTGCTCACCCAGACGTTGCTCACGGTCGGCGCCTCACCGGCCCGGCCGCTGCTCGTCCCCGCCGCCCAGCGGCTGCCGCGCGTCTTCGCCGCGGCCGTCAACGCCGTCGGCGGCTGATCGTCCCCGCCCTACGGGCCGGGCGGGGCGCCGTCGGGCACCGTCCACCCCGGGGCCGCCGAGGCCGTTGTGCCCGGGGAGGTCGGCTCGTCGTCCGCACCACCGCCGGGAAAGATCGCGACGAGCACCGCGACGACGGCGGTGACGATGCCCAGGGCGACGGTGACGACGAGCATCGCCTTGAGGTAGCTGCGTTCGTCGTCGCTGTCCACGTCCCCGACACTAGCGGCGGGGCCCTCAGGGGAGCGTGCGGAGCGGCCAGCGCTCGCCGGTCGCGCTGTCGATGAGGGCGGCCCGGGTGGCGTGCACCTCGAGCGGCAGGACCGCGTAGGCGACGTCGGCGACCGCCGGCAGGTCCGCGAGCCGGGCGCGGGGCACGAGACTCAGGTGCGGCAGCCAGCGGCCGGGCACGTAGTGGCGGTGCAGCTCGGCGCCCGTCGCGGTCACCGCCTCCACCACCGCCCGCTGCCGACGGACGAGCTCGGCGGACGCCGCGGGCACGAGCCAGACCCGCCCGCGCGGCGCGGTGGCGACGGCGCTGAGGTGGAGGGTGAGCGGGCCGCCGTCAGGCAGCGTCGCGACGGCGTCGTGCACGGCGGTGACGTCGTAGGTCCGCAGCACCGCGTAGGACAGGTGCGGCACGTGCGCGCCGTGGGTGTGGGTGGCCATGCTCGGCACGCCGGCGGCCTCGACCCGCCGCCACAGCCGCACGAGCGCACGCTCGTCCGCCGGGTCGGGGAGCAGGCAGACGGCGAGAGCCATGGTCGGTCCAAGCTACGGGTGCCTTGTGCCCCGGCGGCGGCGGGGATAGACAGGTCTCATGCCCCTCGTCACCCGTCACCTCCTCGGTCCCGGCCCCACCAATCCCTATCCCGAGGCGACGGCGGGGCTCGCGGCCCCGCTGCTCGGGCACCTCGACCCGGAGTTCATCCGCGTCATGGACGAGACCTGCGCGATGCTGCGCGAGGTCTGGCAGACGGAGAACGCGCGCACGCTGCCGCTGTCGGCCACCGGCTCGGCCGGGATGGAGGCCGCCTTCGTCAACACGGTGAACGAGGGCGACGTCGTCGTCGTCGCCGTCAACGGGCTCTTCGGGGAGCGGATGTGCGAGGTGGCCCGGCGCTGCGGCGCCGAGGTGGTGCGCGTGGAGCACGAGTGGGGGCAGCCGGTGGACGTCGAGCGCGTCGCCGCCGCGCACCCCGCCCCGACGATCGTCGCGATGGTCCATGCCGAGACGTCCACGGGGGTGCGTTCCGACGTCGCCGCCCTCGGTCAGCTCAAGGGCGAGGCGCTGCTCCTCGTCGACGCCGTCACGTCCATCGGCGGCATCGAGCTGCGCGCCGACGAGTGGGGCATCGACATCGGCTACGCCGGCACGCAGAAGTGCCTCGGCGTGCCCCCGGGCCTCGCGCCCTTCACGATCAGCGACCGCGCCTTCGCGCGGCGGGTCGAGACGCCGCGATCCTGGTACCTCGACCTCGGTCTGCTCGGCGGGTACGTCGGCGGCACCACCGGCGGGGCGCGCACCTACCACCACACCGCGCCGACGGCGATGGTCGCCAGCCTCCACGGCGGGCTGCGGCGGATACTCGACGAGGGCCTCGAGACGGTGTGGGCGCGGCACGAGCGCGCGGGCCGGCGGCTGCAGGACGGCCTGCAGGAGATGGGCCTGGAGCTCTTCGCCGCGGAGGGGCACCGGCTGCCCGAGCTCACCACCGTCGTCGTCCCCGACGGCGTGGACGCCGCCGCCGTGCGCCGGGAGCTGCTCGAGCGGTACGACATCGAGATCGGCGCCGGGGCGGGGCGGTATGCGGACAGCGTGTGGCGCATCGGGCTCATGGGGCCCAACGCCGACGACGACGCCGTCGCCCTCGTTCTCGCGGCCCTCGGGGACGTGCTGCGCCGCTGAGCGGATGCGAGCGGCGTTGACATGGGCTCGAATGGGACGGGATGAGCACCCCACTCGAGCAGTACGCCCTCCTGTCCGACCTCCGCACCGGCCCGCTCGTGTCGCGGGACGGGAGCATCGACTGGCTCTGCCTGCCGCGCTTCGACTCCCCGGCCGTCTTCTGCGCGCTCCTCGGCGACGAGGACGACGGCCGCTGGCTGCTGCGCGCCGTGGACGGCGAGGTCGTCGAGCGGCGCTACCTGCCGCAGACCTTCGTGCTCGAGACGACGTGGCGCACACCCACGGGCCGCGCCCGCGTCACCGACTTCCTGCCGCCGAGCACCACCCAGGGCGACCTCGTGCGGCGGGTGGAGTGCCTCGAGGGCGAGGTGGAGGTGGAGCACGACCTGCGCCTGCGCTTCGACTACGCGCGCTCCACGCCGTGGACCCGGCAGATCGAGGAGAAGGACGGCACGCCGGCGCTCCTGTCGCTCGCGGGACCGGACGGCATCCTCATCACCGGGCCGCTCCTCCACTGGCCCGACGGCACTGACGAGCAGGACGACGCCGGCTCCGCGCAGCCCGGCGCCCACGGGGACGGGGAGGAGGAGGGCACGCGTGCGCCCCGGCTGGTGGGGACCTTCTCCCTCCGCGAGGGCGAGACGCTGGACTGGGACCTCACCTGGTTCCCCTCCTACGAGGACCCGCCGGAGCCGCCGGACGCCGACCAGGCGCTCGCCGAGGCCATCGAGTTCTGGAGCGACTGGGCCTCCCAGCTCGAGGTACGCACCGACCACACCCAGATGGTCATCCGGTCCCTGCTCGTGCTGCGCGCCCTCACGCACATCGACACGGGCGGGATCGTTGCGGCCCCCACCGCCTCGCTCCCCGAGGACTTCGGCGGGGTACGGAACTGGGACTACCGCTACACCTGGCTGCGTGATGCGGCGTTCACCATCGAGGTGGCGATCGCGCACGGCCTCACGAAGGGCGCCTCCCTGTGGCGGGACTGGCTGCTGCGCGCCGTCGCCGGCGACGCCGACGACATCAAGATCATGTACGGGCTCGGTGGCGAGCGGGAGCTCACCGAGCTCGAGCTCGACCACCTGGCCGGCTACGAGGACTCGCGCCCCGTGCGGATCGGGAACGGTGCGGCCGACCAGTACCAGGCCGACGTCGTCGGCGAGGTGATGATCGCCCTCCACGAGCTGCGCGAGGCGGGCGTCGCCGAGGACACCTACACGTGGGGGCTGCAGAAGAGCCTGCTGCGTTACTGCGAGAAGAACTTTGAGCGCAAGGACCACGGCATCTGGGAGATGCGCGGGGACGCGCACTACTTCACCCACGGCCGGGTGATGATGTGGGCGGCCTTCGACCGCGGTGTCCGCGCCGTCGAGGAGCACGGCTACGACGGCCCGGTCGAACGGTGGCGCGAGCTGCGCGCCAGGCTCGCGGAGGAGATCGAGGAGCACGGCTTCGACGCGGAGCTGAACTCCTACACCCAGACGTACGACGGCACCGAGGTGGACGCCTCGCTCCTTCAGCTGCCCCACACCGGGTACATCGCCTACGACGACCCCCGCATGCTCGGGACGGTCGCTCGCGTCGAGGAGGACCTCCTCGACGCCGAGCACGGGCTGGTGCACCGCTACCGCACCGAGGCCGGCATGGACGGGCTGGAGGGGGAGGAGTACCCGTTCCTCCTGTGCGCGTTCTGGCTGGTGGAGCAGTACGCCCACAGCGGCCGGGTGGAGGATGCCGAGCGGATGATGGCCCAGCTCGTTGGCTACTCCAGCGACCTGGGACTTCTCGCCGAGGAGTACGACCCGGAGAACGGGCGGCTGGCGGGAAACTTCCCCCAGGCCTTCAGCCACCTCGGCCTCATCCGCGCTGCCGACGCGATCCAGGGGTCCCGCGACTCCGGCTGACGCGGCCGGCCGTGGCGGCCTAGAAGGTCGGGGTGTCCGGCATGGCCTGTCTGCGGCGGC